>NZ_JBITDK010000023.1:0-106350 GCF_044454165.1 Streptomyces sp. NPDC051567
ATGGCGGGTCTCGCGAGGATCGAGGGGATCGTCAAGGACGAGGTCAAGCCGCAGGTCCACACGTGGAAGTTCCCCGACGGCAAGGTCCTCATCGTCCTCTCCGAAGGCCGTCTGCTGAACCTGGGCAACGCGACCGGGCACCCGTCCTTCGTGATGTCGAACTCGTTCGCCGACCAGACCCTGGCCCAGATCGAACTGTTCACCAAGCCCTCGGAGTACCCGACCGGCGTCTACGTGCTCCCCAAGCACCTCGACGAGAAGGTCGCCCGCCTCCACCTCGACGCCCTCGGCGTCCGCCTCACCACACTGCGCCCGGAGCAGGCGTCCTACATCGGCGTCGAGGTCGAGGGTCCGTACAAGCCCGACCACTACCGCTACTGATCCCGATGAGAGCGGTCGACGAGATACGCGATCCCTGGCTCCCGGACCGGTTGCTGCGGACGGAACGTGACGCGTTGATGCCCTTGTTGCGCCGCACGCCCGCCGCCGCGTACGAACTGCGCACCGCCTGTCCGGGCTGGACCGTCCGGCAGGTGCTCGCCCACTGCGCGGCGGCCCTCGTGCGGATCGTGGAAGGGCGACTGGAGGAAGGGGTGTTCCTGCCCGAGGCGAACGCCTGCGACGTCGCCGAGCGCGAGGACTGGCCGCTGCCCCGCATCCTCGACGAGCTGGAGCGCGGCCTCACCGAGGCCGGCCCGCAGATCGCCTCGGGCGACGGCGCGCTGGACGCGGTGGCCCTGGGGGAGTGGGTGCACGCGGGCGACGTCCGCGAGGCGTTCGGGGAGTCGGGGGCGTACGGCGGGGAGAGCCTGCGGCTCGCCCTGCCCCTGCTGCGCACCACCAGCCGCAAGCGGGAGACGCCGCGGCTGGTCGCCGAGATCAACGGGTACACGGGACTGTTCGTCCTGGGGGGCGAGGTCGCGGGACGGCCCGCCGCCCGCTTCCACGGCGACGCGGCCACCCTGGTCCGCCTCTACTCGGGCCGCCCGCTGGTCGCCACCCGCTACGAGCTGACGGGCGCCACGGAAGGGGAACTGCTCATCTACCGGTGACCGGTACCGGTGACCGGTACCGGCGACGGGCGACCGGACACGGCACGGCCCGGCCCGCCGTCCAGAACGGGCCGGGCCGGGCCGGGTTTCAGTCGATCCTCACCACCTGGAAGGCCTCGGCCATCCGCCCCGCGGGCAGTCCCGCAGCTCTCGCGTGTTCCCCCAGCCAGTCCCGGAGCAGCCCCGCCAGGTCGTCGAAGTGGGCCGTCTGCGAGGTGTGGATGCGCAGGGCCTCGACCTTGGTCCCGAAGACGGGGGTGACGTCGATGTACTGGTTCGGGGTGGGGCCGGTCATCAGCCACAGCTCCGGCACGATCCACGGCTCCAGGCCCTCCTCCTTGAGGAGGGAGGCGTGGGCGAAGGGGTTGCGCGCCTCCGGGTAGATCGCGCGGAGGGCGGCGTCGCCGACCGCGCGGTGGTCGGGGTGCAGATCGGCCACCCGGGCCCAGTTGATCTCCGGGCTCGGTATGACGGCGCGCTGCGGGCGGACCTGCCGGATCACCCGGCACAGGTCGCGGCGCAGCTCCACGCTCGGCTCGACGAAGCTGTCGGGGTAGCCGAGGAAGCGCACGTCGTCGACGCCGCTCCGCTTGGCCGAGTGGACCTGCTCGGCCCGCCGGAGGTCTCCCATCGCCTGGCGGGGGAGCTGTTCGTCGTATCCGCCGGCGCCGCCGTCGGTGACGATGCAGTACGTCACCCGGGCCGTGCCCTGGGCGATCCACCGCATGACCGTGCCGCTCACGCAGAACTCGATGTCGTCGGGGTGCGCGGCCACCACCAGCAGGGATTCCGGGGCGCTGCGGTCTGTGGGATCGGTCGCGAAGTGCTGCATGGGGCCAGCCTGTTGTGCGAGGTGGCGTGCCGCAAGGCAACTCCCTTGGCGTATCTGCGCCATGACACTTCTACGCCACCCAAAAATTTGGTAGCTTCAAATTATTGATTCACTCATGTATCCGTGGAATCCGGAGGCACCCGGCATGTGCAGGATTTTCGGCTCCCTCTCGGCCGGAGCGGCCCGGCCCGGCCCGGCCGAGCTCTCGGCCGTCTCGGCACGGCAGCGGCACGGCGGACCCGACGAGCACGCGGTGCTCAGCGGCCCCGGCTGGTCGCTCGGGTGCGACCGGCTGGCCGTCACCGACCCCTGTGGCGGCCGGCAGCCCTACCGGCTGCCCCACCTGCCCGGGATCACCGCCGTGCTCAACGGCGAGATCTACAACCACCGCGCCCTGCGGAGCGAACTCGCCGCCCGCGGCCACCGCTTCCCCGACCTGTGCGACGGCACCCTGCTGCCCGCGCTCTACGCCGAGTACGGCCCGGCCTTCGCCGAGCGGCTCGACGGCATGTTCGCCGTCGCCGTCCTCGACCTCAGGGCCGGCCCCCGGCTCGTCCTCGCCGTCGACCCCATGGGCATGAAGCCCCTCCACCACCACCAGGGCGCGGACGGGTCGTTCCGGTTCGCCTCCGAGATCCCGGCGCTCCTGGCCTTCGAGGGCGTACGGATCGCGCCCCGTACGGACAGCCTCGACACGGTCCTCGCCACCAGGACCCCCTTCTCCACCCGGACCGCCCTGGAAGGCATCAGCGTCCTGCCCCCGGGAGCGACCGCCGTGATCACCCCCGGCACCGGCCCGGCCGTACGGCGCCGTCCGCCCCGGCCCGCCGCCCCGGCGGAAGGCGACCACGACACCCAGGACGTCCTGCGCCGCGAGGTGCGCCGACTCGCCCGGGCCGACGTACCGGTCTGCGCCCTCACCAGCGGCGGCCTCGACTCCGGCCTGGTGACCGCCCTGGCCGCGGAGTACGCGCGCGAGACGGGAGCACCCGCCCCGCACACCTTCCACCTCACCTACCGGGGCAAGTGGCCCCACTCCGAGCACCTGCACGCCCGCGCCGTCGCCCGGCACGCCCGCACCGTCCACCACGAGGTGGCCCTGGAACCGGGCGAGCTGGGCTCCCTGCTGACCCGCGCCACCCGCCACCTCGGCCAGCCGAACGCCGACCCCATCGCCCTGAGCACCTACGCCCTCTTCCGGGCCGTCCGGGAAGCCGGGTTCACCGTCGCCCTCACCGGGGACGGCGCCGACGAACTCTTCGGCGGGTACGCCCGGATAGGGGAGGCGCTGCGCGCGGCCCCCGGCACCGACTGGGCCGCCGCCTACGCCGACGCCCTCTCCGCCGCGCCCCGCATGCTCCGCGCGCACCTCTACACGCCCGCCTACCGCGCCCACATCGCCGAACAGGGCTCGGCCGCCGACCGCGTCCGGCGGGAACTGCGGTCCGCCCGCACCGACCGGCTCACCACGATCACCGCCTTCGAGACCCGCTGGCGGCTGCCCGCCTACCACCTGCGCCGCGTCGACCACCTGAGCATGGCCTCGGCGGTCGAGGCCCGGATGCCGTTCTGCCAGCCCGCGGTCGTCGCACACGCCCGCGCCCTGCCCCCGGCCGCCCGGCACGGCAAACGGGCGCTGTACGGGGCGGCGCGCGAACTGCTGCCCGCGTCCGTGGTCAACCGGCCCAAGCAGCCCTTCACCCTGCCCGTCACCGCGATGCTCACCCCCGGCAGCCCGCTCCTCGACACCGTGCGCGAACTCCTCTCCCCGCAGCGGCTCGCGCGGGGCGGCCAGGTCCGGCCCGACCGGGTGGCGCGCCTGCTCGCCCGGCAACTGGAGCGCCCCTCCGACCAGGACGCGCTCGCCCTCTGGGCGCTGGCCGTCCACGAACTGTGGACCGAGGTCGTCCGAGGGATGCGCATCCCCGTCGGCTGCGCCGCGTGAGCCCGCCGTGCCGGTGAGGACACGGACCCGGACGCGTCTCCCGTGATCGCGACCGTGGTCCGGGCCGCGGGGGCGCCCGGCCCGACCCTGGTGGTGGAGTCGTCCGGCCTGCCCCCCGAGGCCCTCGCCTCCCGGGAGGAACTGAGCGCCCTGCGCGCGGCACTGGCCCGGACCGGCCACGACCGGCTCGCCAAGATCGCCCTGTACGGCCCCTCCCGCACCCCCGGCAGGGACCTGGACTACCGGTTCGTCCAGGCCCTGCCCGACGGCGGCTTCGACTTCCGCACCGGGTGCGGTCACTCCCTCCTGGCCTGCGTGGCCGCCGCCGGCGCGCGGAGCGAGGTGTCGGTGCGCGCCGTCACCACCGGCGACCACGTCCTGTGCACACCGGAACAGCCGCAACAGCCGCAACAGTCGCAACAGCCGCAAGCACCGGGGCAGCCGGAAGAACCGGCCGGGGCGTCCGGCCCCGGGACCGACCGCAGCTACACCCTGCACTTCCTCGGCCCGCCGGACGCACCCGGTGTGCTGCCCACGGGCCGGGCGGTCGACCTGCTCGACGGAGTGCCCGCCTCGCTCGTCCGGTACGGCAACCCGTACGTCTTCGTCGACGCCCACCACCTGGGCCTCCACGGCCGCGACGAGCTCTTCGCCGCCGGGGCACCCGCCCTGGGCCGGCTGCTCGCGCTGCGGGCCCACGCCGCACGGGCGCTCGGGCACCCGCCGCACTCCGCCCTGCCCAAGATCGCCGCGGTCGTCCGCTCCACGACGGGAACCGCCGTCCGGGCCCTCACCGTCGACGGCTGGCACCCCTCCCTCGCCCTCACCGGAGCCACCGCCCTCGCCGCGGCCTCCGTCCT
Organism: Streptomyces sp. NPDC051567; assembly: GCF_044454165.1. Taxonomy (NCBI): domain Bacteria; kingdom Bacillati; phylum Actinomycetota; class Actinomycetes; order Kitasatosporales; family Streptomycetaceae; genus Streptomyces; species Streptomyces sp. NPDC051567. The sequence continues at coordinate 4,690 of NZ_JBITDK010000023.1, forward strand.
GCCCGGCACGGTCGTGGGCCCCCTCACCGGGGCCGTGGACACCCCCGGCGGCCCCGTCACCGTCTGCGCCTCCCCGGACCGGATCAGCGTCCGCCACAAGCGCGCCACCGTCCTGGGCCGGCTGGAACTGCCGTGGCGTGTCCACGCAACGGCGTGAACGCGCAAGCCTTCCGGCACGCCTCCCGCTTCCCTCCTCTGCCAGGCTGATGCGGACCCCCCGCTCGTTCCCTTCGGTGACGGGGCGTCATGAATTTCGACCACATGCGCATCCAGTGGGGAGACCGAGCGAAGAATGAGATTCGAAAACCTGCGTGTCGTGGTGACCGGCGCCTCGCGCCATTTCGGCCGCGCGCTCGCCATCGGATTCGCCCACCTGGGAGCCGAGGTCTACGTGTCGGCCCGGACCGTGGAGGCGGCCGAACGGACCCGCACCGAAGTCATGGGATCGGCCCGCGACCGCATCCACGCCTTCGGCTGCGACCTGAGCCGCCCCCTGGAGATCAGGGAGTTCGCCCGCCAGGTCGGTGAACGCACCGACCGGATCGACCTCCTGGTCAACAACGGCGCCCGCTGGCTGGACGCGGTGGACCTGGAGGACGCCTCGGACGACGAGATCGTGGAGACGATCGAGTCCACGGCCGGAGGCACGGTCCTGATGGTCAAGCACTTCCTGCCGCTGCTCAGGGCCTCCCAGCGCCCCGACATCGTCAACATGGTCGCCGTACGGGACACCGGAGGCTCCTCCGCGGCGGCGGCGCACGAGGCGTTCTGGACGGCCAAGAGCGCCCAGGCCGGCTTCGCCGACATCCTCGCGCGCCGCCTGAGACCCTCCGGCGTCCGCGTGTTCTCCCTCTACCCGCCCGACTTCTCCACCGCCGACCCGCGGTTCGCGGAATGGGAGGACATGCGGGCGGACGGAACGACGCCCGACGAGAAACTCACGACCCAGGCCCTGTTCGAATGCATCGTCTACGCCGTGGAGCAGCCACGTGACTGCTTCATCCGCTCCTTCCATTTCGAGCCTCGCTGAGCACTTCGCACCACAGCGTCAAGGAGGTCCCATGAGCACCCCTTTCTGGATCACCGCGACCCCGCCCGCCACCCACGGCGAACTCCACATCGGTCATCTCGCGGGACCGTACGTGGCCGCCGACGTCCTCTCCCGGTACCTGCGCGCCGAGGGCGAGTCCGTCCTGTTCACCACCGGTACCGCGGACCACACCAGCTCCGTCCACGTACGCGCCCTGCGCACGGGCCGCAAGCCCGAGGAGGTCGCCGAGGGCTACCGGGCCGCGATCGCCGCGGACTGGCTGCGCTCGGGCATCGAGTTCGACCACGTCGTGCGCCCGCGCCGGGACCGGGGGTACGGCCCCTGGGTGTCGGAACTCTTCCAGCGCCTGCACGCCGAGGGCGTTATCGCCGCCCGCACCCGGCTGCTGCCGTACTGCGAGCCGTGCGAACGCTGGCTGTACGGCGCGCACGTCACCGGCTCCTGCCCGCACTGCGGAGCCGTCAGCGAGGGCGGGATGTGCCACGAGTGCGCCCGGCCCAACGACGGCGGGGACCTCGTCCGGCCGAGCTGCGTCCTGTGCGCCACCCCGGCGCTGCCCCGGCGCTGCCGTCGCCTCTACCTCCCGCTGGAACCCTTCCGTGACACCCTCGCCGACTACTGGGCCGCCACCGGCCTGCCGCCCCGCCTCGCCGCCCTGTGCGAGTCGCTGGTCGAGGACGGCCTGCCGGACGTCGCCGTGTCGCACCCGGCCCGGTGGGGCCTGCCCGTCCCGGTCGACGGCTTCCCCGAGCACCGGATCGACGGATGCTTCGAGGCCGCCGCGATGCACCTCTTCGGGTACGGCGACGACCGGGCCCTGCCGGAACGCACCATCCACTTCTGCGGCTTCGGGCACGCCTTCTGCCACGCGGTGCTGCTGCCCGTGCTCCTGCTCGCCCGGGGCATCAAACTGCCCCAGGAATTCTGTGTCAACGAGTCGTACGTCATCGAGGACCGCGCCATCACCTGCGGCTCGGACCACCAGGTGTGGGCACTGGACCTGCTCACCGAGTACGGCTCCGACACCCTGCGCCGCCACGTCCTGCAGGCCCGCCCGATGGGCCGCCGGACGGTCTTCCACGCCGACGGGCTCGGCGCCGCCCGGCGGGAGCTGGACGAGAGCTGGAACAACTGGCTCTCCCGGCTCTTCACCGCCGTACGCGGGGAGAGCGCCGGCCTGGCCCCGGCCGCGCTGCCCGGGGGCACCGGCTGGGAGGTCCTGGAACGGCGGCTGCTGCGGACGGTGGAGGACCTGCGCGAGGCGTACGGCCCCGACGCCTTCGACCCCCGCCGCTCGGTGGCCCTGCTCGACGAAGTGGTGCGTCTGGTCTCCGACTTCGGCCATGTCAACGCCCACGAGGCGGGCCGCCCCACCACCGCCCCCGGGCACCTGCCGGCCCTGTCGGCCCAGCTGGCGGTGGCCTGCGCCCTCAGCGCCTGGGCCCGGCCGGTGATGCCGGAGGGCGCGGACCGGCTGGCGGCGGCGCTCAAGGCCGAGCCGGGCCGCCCGGTGTCCGCCGCGGCCCTCGTCCCGCCCGTCCCCGACACCAGGCTGGCGCCACCGTCGGGTCCGGTCTTCGGCTTCTGACCCGGGAGCCCGAACCGTGACGGCCAGGAACCCGACCGCCCGGAACCTGACGGCCGCAGGCCCACGGGCTGACGCACCGCGGCGCGACGCACGACAGTGGGCACGACCGGTAAGCACGACCGTAAGACGGCAAGAACCCCCCTTCGCCGCGTAGCCGCGCCGGCCACGCGGCGGGCGCAGGGCACGTGGCCCGTTCCAGTAGGAGCTCCACGTGTCCCTGCGCGTCGCCATGCTCAGCGTCCACACCTCGCCGCTCCACCAGCCCGGCACCGGAGACGCGGGCGGCATGAACGTCTACATGGTCCAGCTCTCCCGGGCCCTGGCCGAACAGGGCGTCGAGGTGGACCTGTTCACCCGCTGCCGCGGCGAGGACCACCCGCCGCTGGTCGACCTCGCCCCCGGGGTGCGGGTCCGCCACCTGCCCGCGGGCCCGCGGGCCGCCCTCTCCAAGGAGGCCATGCCCGGCCTGGTGGTCCCGTTCTCGCTGGCCCTGCTGAAGGAGGACCGGCGCTACGACCTGGTCCACTCCCACTACTGGCTCTCCGGCCAGGCCGGCCGCATCGCCGCCGCCGGCTGGGAGATCCCGCTCGTGCACACCGCGCACACCCTCGCCCGGGTGAAGAACGCGGCCCTCCCCGAGGGCGACGCGCCCGAGCCGGAACTGCGGATACGCGGGGAGTACCAGGTCACGGCCTCCGCGGACCGGCTCATCGCCAACACCGCCGACGAGGCACGGGCGTTGCGGGACCTGTACGCGGCCGCGCCGAGCCGGGTCCAGGTCGTCCGGCCCGGCGTCGACCTGCGGACCTTTTGCCCCGGTGACGGACGCGCGGCGGCCCGGGCCCGGCTCGGCCTGCCCGCCGACGCCTTCCTCCCCGTGTACGCGGGCCGCGTCCAGCCCCTCAAGGGCCCGGACGTGCTGGTCGGCGCCGTCGCCGAACTGCTGCGGGCGGCCCCGGGGCTGAGAAGCCGGCTCCTCGTCCCGGTGGTGGGCGGCCACTCCGGGGCCGGACCGCGCGGCGGAGCCTGGGAACTGGCCCGGACGCTCGGGGTGGCGGACGTGCTGCGCCTCTTCCCGCCCGTACCGCAGGAGCGGCTGGCGGACTGGTACCGGGCGGCGGACGTCCTGGTGGTGCCGTCGCGGAGCGAGTCCTTCGGCCTGGTCGCCCTGGAGGCGCAGGCGTGCGGAACCCCCGTCCTGGCAGCCGCCGTCGGCGGGCTGCCGACCGCGGTGCGCGACGGGGTGACGGGAACCCTGGTGTCCGGACACGACCCGGTGGACTACGCCCGCGAGTTGCGCTGGTTCGCGGAGCACCCCGAGGAGGCCGGGGTCATGGGCGGGGCGGCGGTCCACCACGCGCGGGCCATGAGCTGGCAGGCGGCGGCGGCCCGGACGCTGGAGGTGTACCGGCGGGCGCTGAGCGAGCAGCGACGGGCCGTGGACGCGAATGAGGCAGGAGCGGCGGCACGCTCCTGCCTCTCCGGCGGTTCTCTCCTGGAGGGTCGAGAAGGCCGGAGCTCCACCCTAGCATCTCTTTTGGTCTGACCAAAGATATGGGAGTGTAACAGCTTTATGAACTCCTCCCCGGAGACGGAACATCCACCTCCCTTTGTCGCATCCACGCCATGGCGGGTCCACGCATGGAGAAACTCTGGATTCGCCTTTGGCGCGCGGCAAGAATAGAGATGTCTTCGAGGGAAGCCCGGCGGCACGGGCCCCACGGAGGCGGAATCCACATTCCAACTTCCTGGAGGAATCATGTCCGCTGTGCAGACCACCGGAATGCGCAAGGCCGCCCGCCAGTTCACCCTCGCCCTCCTGCTCTGCACCGCGGTGGCGGGAGGCGCGGCGGTGGTCGCGGCCCCGGCGTCCAGCGCGGCACAGCACTCGGTGGCGAACGGGGCCGACGTTCCGGCCCCGCCGGCCCCGGCGCCCACCCCGACCCCCACCCCGTCCAACGGAAACGGCTGGGATTCCACCAAGCCGTAGTACGGACCCGGTGACTCCGTCCGGGCCGATCGGCCCGGACGGCCCAGAAACGGCCCCGCGATTGCCCTCCCCAGGTGATCGCGGGGCTTTTCCACGCGTATTTCCCCCGCCTCCGGCGCTGTTCCGTGATCCGTGGCGCGGAACGCGAAAGGTCAGTCGAGCCACCCGAGCCGGTAGGCGCGCACCCCGGCCTCGAAACGGCTCGACGCCCCCAGTTCCTGCATCAGTTCGGACAGCATGCGGCTCACCGTCCGCAACGACACCCCGAGACTGCGGGCGATCTTCTCGTCCTTCATCCCGGAGGCCAGCATCTTGAGGGCCGCCCGCTGCTGTTCGGAGAGCCCGTCCCCGCCGCGCTCGGGCGAGACGTCGTCCCCGTACGGGGTGGCGGTGTGCCAGCAGTGCTCGTACAGCGCCAGATAGGAGCGGACGAGCGCGGGGCCCCGGGCCAGGATCGCGCCGGCGGCCCGGTCCTGCGGATGGACGGGGAGCACGGCGAACTGCTGGTCAGCGATGATCATGTTCATGGGGACGGCGGGGGAGAGCCGGATCTCGACACCCGCCTCGACCCGGCGCCGCAGCATCTCCGCCGCCTCGGGCACGGCGCTGATGCGCTGGTGGTAGATGGCGCGGATGCGCACCCCGTTGTCGAGCTGGCGCAGGTCCCGGCTGAGCACCCGGTCCGCGACCTCCCGGACCAGGGCCGTCACGTGCATCGACGCGAGGTCGTGCTGAATGACGTCCGTGATGTCCTCCAGCACCTGCTGGATGCGCCGGTAGTCGTCGAGGACCTCCACCTCCACCTCGGAACCGCTCAGCGAACCGGGCCGCAGGAACCTCCCGACCAGGGTCTCCAGCGTGCTGTAGGCGCGGTCGGACTCGTCCAGGTGCTCGCGCAGCCGCTCACGCTCCCGTTGCAGCATCCGCAGCAGGGCGATCTCGGGGTCCACCACGGCGACCGTGTCCGGCCCCGACTCCCAGGTGCCCGCCTGGAGATCGGCGCGCGTGGCGTGCGTGGTGCCGGTCGGCACGATGAGGCCCAGGGAGATCAGCTCGCCGCGCCGCCGTTCGTACTCCTCCGGAGGTAACTCCATCTCCTGGAAGACCTGGTCGAAATCGGATACCCCGCGCAGGCGCAGTTCCTGGTAGAGGGCGAGAACCCGGTCGGCCGACCGGGTACCGTCCCTGCCGTCGTCCGTCGACATCGCGAAGTAACCCCCTCATCATACGAACCACCCGTCACACCTTGTCACAGGCCGGTACGGGAACCCCAGCCCCCTGCGGCCCTGGTACGTGCTACTCGGGCTCCCGCGACGTGGGTACCGACGTGGGCACCTTCGCGTCCAGCCAGCCCAGCCGGGCCGCCCTGACCCCCGCCTCGAAACGGCTCGCCGCCCCCAGCTCCTGCATGATCTCCGAGAGGAGACGGCTCGCCGTGCGCAGGGAGACCCCCAGGTTCCGGGCGATCTGCTCGTCCTTGATCCCCGAGGCGAGCATGTGGAGGGCGGCCTGCTGCTGTTCGGAGAGTCCGTCGCCGCCCTGCCCGGCGGAGCTCTCCTCGCCGTACGGGGTGGCGCACTGCCAGCAGTACTCGTACAGCGCGAGGTACGAGCGGACCAGCGCGGTCCCCTTCGCGACGATGGCGCCCGCGGCGCTCTCGTGGGGGTCGGTGAGGAGCAGGGCGAAGTTCTCGTCCGCGAGGAACATGTTCATCGGGACCACGGGGGACAGCCGTATCTCCACGCCCAGTTCGGCCCGTTCCCGCAGGTGCCGGGCCATGTCCGGCACGGAGGCCGTGCGGCGGCCGTACATCGCGCGGACCGTCACCCCGCGGGCGAGCTGGCGCCGGTCGTCCTCCAGGGTCTGCCGGGTCTCCTCGTGGCTCACCGCGCCGGTGTGCATCGTCCGGCGGCTGTGCGCCAGGGCCGCCGAGGCCGCGGACCGCTCCCGCCGCACCCAGCCCGGGTCGGTCACGATCTCGACCCCGACCTCCGGCCGGGGAACGGCGCCGGCCCGCAGGAACGGTCCGGCCAGGATCTCCAGGGTGTCGTGGATGCGCCCGGTCTCGGCCAACCGGTTCCGCAGGCCGGTCCGTTCGGACCGGAGCAGTTCCAGCAGGGCCACGCCGGGCTCGACGACGGCCGCCCGGCCCGCGGGGTCGTCCGCCCCGCCGAGCAGGCCGAGCGCGGACAACTCGGCCAGGCAGCCCCCGCGTTCCTCGGCCGAGAGCCCGAGGGAGGCGGCGGCCTGCTCCACGCCGGACTCCGGGCGCGCGCGAAGTTCGAGATAGAGCGCGAGGGAGTGGTCACCGCCCGCTCCCGCGCCGGTCCCGTACCTGCTCAGAGCGCAGCACCCCCTCCGGTTTCGGCCTCAGCCCCCTGCCGTACCCAGGCAGTTGGGGCACAAGCCCTTGAACACTACCTCCGCCTGCCCCATTCGCCACTCCGAAAGACCTGCGCCGATCGGTTCCGGCGCCACGGTCTCCACGTTCTCCACCCGGCCGCAGCGCAGGCACAGCGCGTGCTGGTGCGGCGCACCGGAGATCTCGAAGACGGCCGGGAGGCCGGGCCGGTCGAACTTCGTGGCCAGACCGGTTTCGAGGAAGTGCCGCAGCATCTCATACACGGCCTGGCTTGTCAGGGTGCCGAGGCGCTCGCGCGCGGTCGTGGTGATGGCCTCGACGTCCATGTGACCGCCCGCCGTCAGCACCTGGAGCACCTCCAGGCGGGGTCCCGTCACCCGCAGCCCCACGTCACGGAGGCGCTGGATCACCGCCTCGCGGCCCGTCGACTCCTCCACGACAGCCACTCCTCGCCACCCTCCGCCAGCCGGGTCCGCCATCTGGTCAGCCCAAAGGTTTGTGGGCATCGTACCTCTTGCCCCTCCCGTTCGGCGGGGCAAAGGCGGCGGACGGGGCAGGTCAGCCGTCGGTCCGGCAGACGAGGAGCACGCTCTCGGTCCGTTCGTCGATGCGGTGCCGGCGCCGGCCCTCGACGTGGAGTCCCGCCGCGCGGAGTTCGGTGGCGAGCTGATCGGGGTCGACGACCCACTTGTCGGTGGTCAGGACCACCCGCTCGGTGCTCAGCTTGCCGGTCCGGGCCGCGTAGTAGGTGATCCTCTCGCTCATGTCGGTGAGGTCGAAGACCTGACGGGCCACCACCCACTCCTCGATCCCGTCGAACCGGGGGACCGGGAAGGCCCAGGTCCGGTGCGGTTCCTCGGCCAGTCCGCGCGGCTGGTGCGCCGTGTAGTCGAGGGCCAGGGCGCCGCCGGAGTCCAGGTGCGAGGCGATCTCGCGCAGCAGCGCGGGCCGGGCCCGGGGCGGAACCGCCGAGACCATCGCCCCGGCCAGCAGCGCCAGCCGGTACGTACGCCGAAGGCGCAGCTCCGCGAGGTCGGCGCGGGTGGTGACCACGAGCCCCGACACCTGCGGTCCGATGCGCCGGGCCCACGACCGGAGCCGCTCCAGACTCGGGGCGTCACGGTCCACGGCCTCGACGGGGAAACCGTGGCGGGCGAAGGGCACGGTGAGGCGGCCCGGGCCCGAGCCGAGGTCGAGGACCGGACCGCCGGTGCGGCGCGCCAGGCTCAGGTAGCGGACGATGTCCGCGCTGTGCGGGCCGAGCAGCACGTCGTGCAGCCAGACCGAGTCCCGGTCCACGGGCGAGGCCGATTCGAGGCCGGGAAGGAACTCGGTGCTCTCGCCGGTCCCGGTCCTCGGGGGGAGGCCGGCGCCGGTGTGTCCGGACGGCAGGACCGGTGCGAGCGCGGCGGGCACGACGGGCAGGGACGTTCCGCTCGGTGTGTGCACCGCTCCTCCAGGGGCTCGTTCGGTCCGGCCGTCCGGGCGGGGCTCCCGTGCCGCCGGGGCCGCGCCGCTGAGGAGATCCTGTCCTGTGGCCCAGGGCGCGGACCAGGGGAAAGGGCTGCGTGAACACGCGATGGCGTGGATCTGCCACGGGACCGGGCGGGAGGGGAGCGCGGGAGCCGGGCGGGAGGGGGTCAGAGGGCGCGGCCGACCCGGACCGGGGTGAGGAGGGTGAAGCCGTGGTGTTCGAAGAAGGGGAGCGCGGGGTCCTGCCCGACGGGGAGGGTGATCCGCTGGAACTGCGCGCCGTGCGCGCGCATCCGCTCGGTGGCCGCCGCCAGCAGCGCCGTGCCGATGCCCTCGCGGCGCCGGGTGACGGACGCGCAGACGGCGTAGATCTCGCCCTCGGCCGGGACGGGGACACCGCCCGACACCGCGCCGACGACGGCGCCGTCCGGATCGGTCGCGACCAGCCAGCCCAGCCATCCGGGCGCCCCGCCGGGAATTTCTATTTCCGCTCTTATGCGGGGCAGCGCGCAATGGTCCGAGACCAGCCGCTCGGCACCCGTTCCTCCGAGTATTGCGCCATAGGCGTCCCGAATGCCTTCGGCGAGAAGCCTGGAAATCGCCGTCGCGTCACCGGGCGCTGCCGTTCGCACGTCAGCCAGCAGCATTTGTTCCGCACCTCTCGCCGTCCCGGTCCTGGGCCCGCACGCGCCCACGATAGCGGGGAATTCGAGTGATCGGAGCCGATGTCAAATCTACGAATTTGCTTAGTAATTGGATGAGGTGGTGAGGAGGGGGCGGCGGTGTGGTGGGGGTCGCTATCCGGGCAGTGCACAACAGGCCATGACGAGGGGGGCGATGGCGCCGACCGCGGAGGTCACCGCGATCGCCCCGCGCAGCGCCGGATGCCCCGGATGGAACGGAGTCAGGATGCGCCGCATCCGCAGGGCCGCCGAGGGGCCGCCCGCCGCGAACGCCTCGCGCGGCGCGTGTCCCACGGCCAGCGTGTAGAGCGCCGTGGCCAGCTCCTCCCGCGAACAGGCCCGCAGCGCCCGGTCGTCCGCCGCCATCTCCAGGAGCAGCGGTACGGCCTTGCGGCCCAGCCGGGCCAGCGGCAGCCGGGGGAAGACGGCCCCGTAGGCCCCGGCGGCGGCGACCAGCAGGTGGTGGCGGCCCGCTATGTGGGCCCGCTCGTGGGAGAGGGCGGCGGCCAGCTGCCGGTCCGTCAGGAGGGAGACGGCCCCGGAGGAGACCACGACCCGGCGCGCCCGGCCGGGCAGGCAGTAGACCGCGGGGCGAGCGTCGGCCAGGACGGTCGCGCCCAGCGCGGGGTCGTACCGGCCGACCAGCCGCAGCAGTTCCGTGTGGCGGGCCCGGGCCCGGCGGGCCCGCAGCAGCTCGCGCGCGAAACCGGCGACGGGCAGGGCCAGGACGACGAGGGCCGCCACGGCGGCGACGGCCTCGGGGAGGCTCGCGTCCGCCAGCCGGCCCGGGGAGGGCGGGTCCAGTGCCAGGGCCGTGTCGGTGATCCGGTGGAGCGTCCTGCCGGGCAGCAGCAACTGCGCCGGGAGCACGGCGGCCGAGAGGGCGAAGACCGTGCCGCACAGGGCCCAGGCCGTCAGGGCCAGGCGCGGCACCTGCTGGGTCCAGCGGGCCCGGACCAGGAGCCAGGGGATCAGCAGTCCGGCGGCGAGGGCGAGCCCGAGGGGCGGCAGGATGTGGTGGGTCACCGCTCACGCCCCGGGCCGGCGGCCGGCCGGCCGGTCGCGGCGGGCGGCGCGCAGCACGGCGTCCAGGGTCTCCACGTCCTCGTGGGACATGTGCTCCACGAACCGCAACAGCGTGGCCTCGCGGTCCTGGCTGTCGCCGAGCGCGTCCTGCATGAGGGCCGCCGTGTACTCCTCGCGGCTGCGGACCGCCTCGTAGAGCCAGGCGCGGCCGGACTTCTCGCGGCGCAGCCAGCCCTTGCGGTGCAGGATGTCCGCGACGGTCATCACCGTGGTGTAGGCGACCTGCCGCCCCCGGTTTATGTCGTCGACGATCTCGCGGACGGTGGCGGGCCGTTCCCACAGCCACACCCGGTCCATGATCTCGGCCTCCAGCTCTCCCAGCCGGCGCACGCGCGTCCCCCTCGGCCCTCGACCCCTCGTGAGCGGCTCATCGTACGGGCCGCCGACCCGGAATCGGCATACCCCTGGTAGGTATGTTTACAGGAACGTGGCACTGAGGCGACGAACCGCCCCGGAGCGAAGTCTCCTTCGCGCCGGGGCGGTCACGGTGTGTGGCACCCGGAGGCCGGGCTACGTTCGGATGAGCCGGGCGATGGCCTTGGACGCCTCGCCCACCTTGACCCTGGCCTGGTCCCCTCCCTGGGCGATGGCCTCGGTGACGCAGCAGCTGAGATGCTCGTCCAACAGGGCCACGGCGCAGGACTGGAGCGCGGCGTTGACCGCGGAGACCTGGGTGAGGACATCGATGCAGTAGGCGTCCTCGTCGACCATCCGCTGCACACCGCGGACCTGGCCCTCGATGCGCCGCAGACGTCTGATGATGTCTTCCTTGTGCTGTACGTAACCGGCCATGGCGGGCTCCTCAGCTACCCGCGGCCCGGAAGCCGCGCAGACGCAGGCTGTTGCCGACGACGAAGACCGAGGAGAAGGCCATGGCCGCTCCGGCGATCATCGGGTTGAGCAGTCCGGCCGCGGCGAGCGGCAGGGCGCCCACGTTGTAGGCGAAGGCCCAGAACAGGTTCGAGCGGATGGTGCCGAGCGTCTTGCGGGCGAGCCGGATCGCGTCGGCGGCGGCCAGCAGGTCGCCCCGGACCAGGGTGAGGTCGCCCGCTTCGATGGCGGCGTCGGTGCCGGTGCCCATGGCCAGGCCCAGGTCGGCCTGGGCGAGCGCGGCGGCGTCGTTGACGCCGTCGCCGACCATGGCGACGCTGCGTCCCTCGGCCTGGAGCCTCTTGACGACGTCGACCTTGTCCTGCGGCATGACCTCCGCGATGACCTCGTCGATGCCCACCTCGGCGGCCACGGACTCGGCGACCGCCTTGTTGTCACCCGTCAGCAGGATCGGGGTCAGACCCAGGGCCCGCAGCCGCCGGATCGCCTCGGCGCTGGTCTCCTTGACCGCGTCCGCGACCTCCAGGACCGCACGGGCCTCACCGTCCCAGGCCACCGCGATGGCGGTCCGCCCGGCGACCTCGGCCTCGGCCTTGGCGCGCTCCAGGTGCGCGGGCAGCTCGATCGCCCACTCGGTGAGCAGCCGCTCGCGGCCGACGAGCACCGCGTGGCCCTCGACGACGCCCTGGACGCCCAGGCCGGGGATGTTGGCGAAGTCCTCCAGGGCGGGCAGCGTCCCGACCTCGGCGACGGCTCCGGCGGCGACGGCCTGCGCGATGGGGTGCTCGGAGGCGTGCTCCAGGGCGCCCGCCAGACGCAGCACCTCGGCCCTGTCCGCGTTGTCCGCGGTGTGGACCTTGAGCAGGGTCATCTTGCCGGTGGTGACGGTCCCGGTCTTGTCCAGGACGATGGTGTCGACCTTGCGGGTGGTCTCCAGGACCTCGGGCCCCTTGATCAGGATGCCGAGCTGCGCGCCGCGCCCGGTGCCGACCATGAGCGCGGTCGGTGTGGCCAGGCCCAGGGCGCAGGGGCAGGCGATGATCAGGACGGCCACGGCGGCCGTGAAGGCGGCGGTGAGGCCGGAACCGGAGCCCAGCCAGAACCCGAGGGTGGCCAGCGCGAGCCCGATGACGATCGGCACGAACACCGCGGAGATCTTGTCGGCGAGGCGCTGCGCGGCGGCCTTGCCGTTCTGCGCGTCCTCGACCAGCTTCGCCATCCGGGACAGCTGAGTGTCGGCGCCGACGCGGGTGGCCTCGACGACCAGGCGTCCGCCCGCGTTGAGCGTGGCACCGGTGACCGGGTCCCCGACGGAGACCTCGACGGGGACGGACTCGCCGGTGAGCATGGAGGCGTCCACGGCGGAGGAGCCCTCGACGACGGTGCCGTCGGTGGCGATCTTCTCGCCGGGGCGGACCAGGAAGCGGTCACCGACCTGGAGTTCGGCCGTGGGCACGGTGACCTCGCGACCGCCGCGCAGGACCGTGACCTCCTTGGCGCCCAGCTCCAGCAGGGCCTTGAGCGCGGCGCCCGCCTTGCGCTTGGACCGGGCCTCGAAGTAGCGGCCGGCCAGGATGAAGGCGGTGACTCCGGCCGCCGCCTCCAGGTAGATGTTCCCGGCGCCGTCGGTCCGGGCGATGGTGAACTCGAAGGGGTGGGTCATGCCGGGGACGCCGGCCGTCCCGAAGAACAGGGCCCACAGCGACCACAGGAACGCGGCCGTCGTGCCCACCGAGATCAGGGTGTCCATGGTGGCCGCGCCGTGCTTGGCGTTGGTCCAGGCGGCGCGGTGGAAGGGCCAGGCGGCGTAGGTGACGACCGGGGCGGTCAGGGTCAGCGAGAGCCACTGCCAGTACTCGAACTGCAGGGCCGGGGCCATGGCCATCGCGATGACGGGCACGGAGAGCAGGACGGCCGTGATGAGCCGCTGCCGCAGCGGGCGCAGCTCGTCGGACTCCTCGGCCGGCGCCGCGGGCGGCCCGCCCGGGGTCTCCCGTACGGGCTCCTGCGCGGTGTAGCCGGTGGCCTCGACGGTGGCGATCAGCTCCGCGACGGAGATGTCGGCGTCGAAGGTGACCTTGGCCTTCTCGGTGGCGTAGTTGACGGTGGCCTCGACCCCGTCCATGCGGTTGAGCTTCTTCTCGATGCGGGCCGCGCAGGAGGCGCAGGTCATGCCGCCGATGGCGAGCTCGACCTGGGCGGCGCCGGGCGTGATGGTGGTCATGAGTGCTGCTCCTCGTTCGAGCGCGAGCGGTTCGGGGGCCGGGGCCCGGTGGACGGACGGGCCCCGGCGGCCAGGTGTCAGATGTCAGGGTCGTACGGGCGGTCAGGCCCGGCCGGTCAGTTCGTAGCCGGCGTCGTCGACCGCCGCCGTGATCGCGGTGTCGTCGGGCTCGCCGGCCGTGGTCACGGTGACCAGGCCGCCGGCGATGTCCACGTCGACGGAGACGACCCCGTCGAGCGCGCCGACCGACGCGGTGATGGCGGTCCTGCAGTGCCCGCAGGTCATGCCGGACACGCGGTAGACGGTGGCGGTGGTGTCGACGACCGCCGTGGCGGTCGCCGAGGCGTCGGCGTTCGTGCCGCAGCTGTTGTCGGGAGTACAGCAGGAAGACATGGGCTTCTCCTTGATCGTTCCGAGTACCCTGGGGGGGTATCTCCGGACTGGGTCCAGATATACCCCCCATAGGTATCCGTTCGCAAGTGCTCGCCCAGCTTGACTTGATACCCCCTGGGGGTATGGTGGGCTCATGGAACAGCCGATCGCGGCACTACGTCGTACGGGAGATCACCCATGAACACCGGAGTCAGGATCACCGCCTTTGCCGCCGCGCTCGCCGCGACCTTCGGCACCGCGTACGGGGTCGGGGCGGGCGTGGGCCCGATGGGCGCCCCCGCGAAGGCGGAGCACGCGGGCCACGCCGCACCGGCCCGGGACGAAGGGGGCGGGGACGGGCACGCGGACCACGGCAAGGCCGCCCAGGCGTCCGCGGCCGGCGGCCTCCAGGTCTCCGAGGGCGGCTACACGCTCTCCCTGGAGACCCCGCGGGTCGAGGCCGGACCGGGCGGGATCAGGTTCTCCGTCAAGGACGACGCCGGCCGCAAGGTCACCGCCTACAAGACCGAGCACGGCAAGGAGCTGCACTTCATCGTCGCCTCGCGCGACCTCACGGTCTACCGCCACCTGCACCCCGAGCGGGCGGCCGACGGGACCTGGTCGACCCCCGTGGACCTGCCCGCGGCGGGCGGGTACAAGGTGTTCGCCGACTTCACCCCGGCGACCCCCGGCGCGAAGGGCGTCACCCTCGGCGCGGACCTCTCGGTGCCCGGCGGCTACCGGCCCGCCGCGCTGCCCCCGGCGGCGACGACGGCGGAGGTGGAGGGGTACCAGGTCGCGCTGGGAGGCACCCTGGAGCCCGGCCGCGCGGGCGAACTCACGCTCACGGTGAGCAAGGACGGAAAGCCGGTCACCGATCTCGAACCGTACCTCGGGGCCTACGGCCACCTCGTCGCCCTGCGCGACGGCGACCTCGCCTACCTCCACGTCCACCCCAACGAGGGCGGCCCCGGACCGGAGGTCTCCTTCACGGCGACCGCCCCGAGCGTGGGCACCTACCGGCTCTTCCTCGACTTCCAGCACGGGGGCAAGGTCCGGACGGCGGCCTTCACGGTCCACGCGGGCGCCCCCGCGAACCCCGCCCCCGCACAGGCCCCCACCACCCCCACGACCACCCCCGCCGCCGAACCGGACGGCCACTCCCACTGAACACCACCCCGATGGGGCCGCGGACACCCCGCGGCCCCATCGGCGTGCCCGCGAACAGGAACGGCCGGAAGGTCAGCCGAAGGACTTGATGCCCGTCCAGTTGACCGACAGGACGAGTTTCTTCGCCGCGCCCGTGTTGGTGGTGGACGGATGGTAGACGCGCATCTGGCCGTCCGACCTGTAGCGGACCCACAGGTCGGGAATCTTGTCGTTGTTCACGTCCGGGATGCCCACGACCGCCGAGATGTTCGCCTCCGACCAGCTCGTCCCGTACGCGACGTCACCGTCACGGGAGTTGGCCGCCGTGGTGAGCGAGTTCAGGTCCACACTGCCCGCGCCCGTGCCCGGCTTGCCGTGGCGGACGTACATGTTGCCGTTGTCCAGGTTGCGCCACAGCAGGTCGGGCGTGCTGTCCAGGTCGATGTCCGCCACGTTGACGATCTCGCGGCGCGCCCAGGCGTCGACGTTCATCAGGGTCGCCGTCTGGAAAGTGGCGCCCGTGTAGCCGGTCAGCGCCCAGTAGGCCGTCCCGGCCCGCAGGAACAGGTCCGGCAGCTTGTCGCCGGTGACGTCGCCGACCGCCTTGATCTGCGTCCAGGTCGACGGGGCGGGCGCGTTCGCGGGCAGCCGGACCTTCAGCCGCTGGTCGACGTCGAAGGTTCCGTACCCGTCCCCGGGGTAGAGCCAGAACCCGCCGTCGGGGGTGCGGGCGAACAGGTCGGTCGTGCCGTCACCGGGGTAGACGTCCGCGTACTTGGTGATCAGGGCCGCCTGCCCGGAGGCCGGGTCGAACCAGTGGCCCTTCGGGTGCATCGCCTTGTCCGAGGTGTACGAGCCGGCCAGGCCGCCGTACAGCTCGCCCTCGGGGCCTCCCGGGTAGGAGAACAGGTTGCCGTTGGCATCGATGACGAGCAGGTCGGCGATGCCGTCGCCGCCGACGTCACCGGGGCTGTCGGCCTTGTCGTTCGGCGGGACGTAGAACTGGTAGTCCGTGCGGGGGCTCTGGTTCCCGAAGGAGTCGAGGGCGTACACGTGCAGCCAGTTCGGGCCCGAGTGGGGCGGTTCCAGGTTCTTCACGGTGAGGCTGCCGTTGGCGTCCGCGTTCTCCTCCTTGTAGCTCACCCCCTCGAAGCCGTACTTGAACTTGGCCGCGCCCGCGGAGGTGAAGGTGACCGGCCCGCTCTGGCCGAACTTCACCGTCGCCCAGGTCATGCCGTCGGAAGTGGCCTCCTTGAAGACGGCGCTCTCGACGTCGGGCTGCGGCGGCGCCGAGCCGTCGATGGTGATCCGGCAGGGCTCCGTACCCGAGGGGAAGTACGTGGACACGCCCGGCGTCGGCGTCACCGAGTCCTCGGCGCGCACGTCCCACGAGTAGGTCGTCTTGTCCTCCAGGGAGGCGGAGGCAATGGTGAGCGTGGCCTTGCCGCCGCTCAGGCTGGTGACGAGGGTGCCGGTGGGGACCGCCGCCCCGGTCTTCCAGAAGCGGAAGCGCAGCCCCTTGAGGTTGCCGTCGGGGTCGGTGGCCGCCGCCGACAGGACGAGGTTGGTCTTGCCGACCGTACGGCCCCCGCCGGGGCCGGGCACGCACGCGCCGCCGGGCGTCGTGGTGCCGCCGGTCGGCTGATTGGGGTTGCGGTTGTAGACGGCTTCCAGGGTCGCGGAGGTGGCGCGGAACTTGCGCCAGGTCTGGGTGTCCGACTCACTGGTGGCCCGCATGCCGAGGGTGATGTTCGACCAGCCCTTGTCGGCGCCCTCCTGGGCCGCCTTCTGCACGTCGAAGGAGACGTACTCGTCACCGCAGGCGGTGGACCAGCCGTGGGCGAAGGACTTCTTGTCCAGCTGCGTGGCCCAGCTCGGCTGCTTGTTCCAGGTGGTGCCGGAGGAGATCGAGCCGGTCAGCCAGAACTGGAACTCACGGTCCGTGCAGGACCAGGAGTGGTTGTTGAGCACCTTGAACTTCGCCGAGGTGATCTTCGCGCCCTTGAGACCGGTGGAGTAGCCCATGCGCCAGAAGGAGCGCGCGAGGCCGCCGGTGTCGCTCTCGTAGCCCACCCGGGCGTCGGAGGTGCCGGAGCTGAAGTTGGTGCCGTTGTAGAAGCTGCTGTTCGGGTACGGACGGTACGCGGTCGTCCACGCCTGCCAGCCGCTGTTGAGCGTCGGGTCGACGAAGACCGGGAAGCGCACGTCCTCGCCGGTCAGGAGACCGGTGGCGGCGGCGTCCAGGTGCAGGCGGGCGTCGCCGCTGTCCGCGCCGTCGAGGCGGACCGGCAGCGGTGCCTGGCGGGCACCCGGCTCGATGCCGCTCAGACCCGACAGCCTCAGCACGTCGGCGGCGGTGGCCACCGAGGTGCGCGGGGCGGACTCGGACGGCGCGAGCTCGGGGTCACGCCCGCTGGAGTCCCAGGCGAACGGGGCCGGGACCGAGGTGATCTCGGCCCCCTCGCGGTCGAGGACCAGGATCTGGCCGCTGGACTCGTCGTGGCGGAAGACGGCCGTCTGCGAACGCAGGCCGTACGTCACGGTCCGCAGCGCCTGCTGCGCGGCGGCCTCCCGGTTCTTCACGATGAGGAGCTGTCCGAAGCCGCCCTCCTCACGGGCGACCAGGAGCAGGTCCACCCCGGGCAGCACCTCCGGGTAGAGGGCGCGGGGACCGTCGAGCACCGGCTCCGGCAGCCTGCCGGGCCAGGTGTAGGCCACGGTGTGGCCGTTGACGTCCATCTCGGCCAGGACGCTCTCCCCGGCGGGGGCGTCCTCGGCGCGCACGGTGAGCGGGCCACGGGCGTACGAGCGGTCCGCCCGCCCCGTCCCGTCCTGCGTGCCGCTGGAGAAACGCACGGGGAGGGGGGCGTTGGCGGGGCCGACACCCAGGCCGCCGGGCGCGTTCTGCGTCCGGCTCAGCTTGGTGTCGATGGGCGCCCACTGCCCCCCGGCGTTCTTCGCGCGCTGCGGTACGGCGGCGATCTGGGCGCGGAACTGCCCGTCCGGCAGAGCCCAGACGAGCTCGGTGGCGGTGGTGGCCGTGTCCACGGGCACCTGTGTGCCGGTGCGCAGCGCTTCGGCCACGGCGGCGGTCTCGTCGCGGGGGCCGGTCGCCACCGCAGTGGCGTCCGCGGCCGTACCCCCACCGGGAACGGGGTCGTCGGGCTGCGGCCACCAGGGCAGCAGGGCGGCGGTGAGTGCGGCCAGGAGAAGGCCGAGGGTGCAGGACAGTCGGGTGCGTGTACGCACGAAGGGACTGAGCAAACGGGGCGGCGCGGTCACGGCGGTCTACTCCCGTGTGGACCAGGTGGAAAGGGAAAGGGGCAGCACAGACAGCCCCGTTCGGCACGCCGAGGGGCAGAGGCGCGCAAAGAGTCACACGCGGGGACCAGGGCGTCCAGACATGAGAATTTTATGAATCTGTTACCAAGATCAGGAAACCGGACCGGCCCGGACGGCCGGTGTCCCCATCTGGGGCTTTTCGCTCCGGCGCTACGGCAGGGAACGCGGTGGATGCTGCCGATCCGCACCAAAGATCAACAGTGGCACGGTCTGGTCGGAACTGAACCGTGTTGCACATCACCTTTCTTCGCGTCCAGCCGTTTTGCGAGATCTTGAACAACGGGGTGGTCATGGCGGAGAGTGCGCACGCGCGCGTCTGAAGCATCTGAGGCAACGGACACGCGCTCCTTGGTGTTTGCGCACCTCAGCCGTTGTCTGTCTGTCCTGGGTGGGAGTCGAAAGTATGCGTGCCTCAAGTCCGCTGCCATGGCTGGGGCGTGGTCGCCCAGCCATGACGGAGTCAGCCAGACGGCGCCGGCGGCACAGCCGCACGGCGACCGTCCTCCTCTTGTCCTCGATGCTGACCGTGACGACCCTGGTCGGGCAGGCCGGAGCCCTGCCCGGTCCCGGCATGGAGCGCGAGGACACCAAGCTGGACCTGCCGGACCTGCCGGAGGCCCAGAAGATCGGCGAGGACACCACCGCCGAGAAGAACCTCACCACCGCGGACGAGGTCCCGGTGGTCCCCTACGCCCCCGTGGCCGTCACCCCCTGGAAACAGGACACCGGAACCGCCGACCTGACCAACACCCAGCCCGGCACCACGGTCCCCGTCTCCAACAACCTGCCCCTGGCCCTCGGCGTCCCCGAGGGCGGCGACCCGGCGGCGCTGGCGGGACAGTGGACGGTCGACCTGCGCGCCCCCGAGGCGTCGCAGACCGCGGGCGTCTCCGGCATGCTCATGAAGATCATCCCGCCGGCCACCGTCGACCCGGCGGCCGAGGTCGCCCTCAGCGTCGACACCACGGCCTTCGCCGACCTCTACGGTCCGCAGGCCGCCGACCGCTTCGGCCTGGTGCTGCTGCCCGACTGCGTCATCGACTCGCCCGACACCGGCGACTGCGCCGCCGAGGGCGGCCTCCAGGCGATGGCCGCCGGAGCCGACGGCGACATCGCCGAGCGGGTACCGAGCTCGGTCGAGGTGGTACCGGCACAGAACGCGCCCACGCGCACCACGGCCGCGAAGAACGAACCGGTCCGCAAGATCCTCTCCGGTTCGCTCCCCGTCCGTGAACTCCTCGGCGACCAGCCCGGTTCCCTGATCAGCGACGCCTCGGCGCGCACCGCGGCGGTGCCGGCCGCGAACGCGGCGAACGCCGCGGGCGGACGCGCCGTCGGCGCACTGGACACCGGCGCCTCGGCCTCCGGCGACTTCACCGCCACACCCCTGCTGTCCGCGGGCGCGTGGTCCGCGGGTTCCTCCTCCGGCGCCTTCACGTACTCCTACCAGGTGCAGTCGCCGGAGGTCTCCGGCGGTCTGATGCCGAAGGTGGCGCTGTCGTACTCCTCGCAGTCCGTGGACGGCCGCACCTCCGCCACCAACAACCAGGCCTCGTGGATCGGTGACGGCTGGGACTACAACGCGGGTTCCATCACCCGCACGTACGCCAACTGCCGCCAGGACTCCAAGAAGGCGGGCTCGAACAACGCCACGCACCGCACCGCGGACCTGTGCCACGGCTCGGAGAACGCCACCCTCTCCCTGGGCGGCATGACCACCGAGCTGGTGTGGGACGAGGTCAAGAAGTCCTGGTTCACCGCGAACGGCGACGGCTCGAAGATCGAGCTGATCAAGAACACCGGTCTGAAGAACGGTGACGAGGAGGGCGAGTACTGGGTCGTCACCACCCGCGACGGCACCCGCTACCACTTCGGTATGCACCGTCTGCCGGGCTGGTCGGACAAGGGCACGGAGAACACCGCCGACGACGACCCGACGACCGACTCGGTGCTGACGGTCCCCGTCTACGGCAACCACCCGGGCGAGGACTGCTACAAGGCGGGCGACTGGAAGAACTCCGGCTGCACCCAGGCGTGGCGCTGGGGCCTCGACTACGTCGAGGACGTCCAGGGCAACGCCATGTCGCTGTGGTGGGAGCGCGAGTCCAACTACTACGCGCGGAACTTCAACTTCAAGGCCCCGGTCTCCTACCACCGCGGCGGCTACCTGTCCCGCATCGACTACGGGCAGCGCAAGGACACCGTCTTCACCGCCGCCGCACCGGCCCGCATTAACTTCTCCGTGGCCGAGCGCTGCTACGACGAGGCCCCGCTGACCTGCAGCGAGGCCAACTTCACCGACAAGGACCCCGGTAAGTACCGCATCTGGTACGACACCCCGGCCGACCTGCGGTGCGAGTCCAAGAAGAAGTGCTGGAACGCCGGCCCGTCCTTCTGGTCGCGCAAGCGCCTGGACAAGATCACCACATCGGCGCACCGGCGCACGGACACCACCGCCCGTCAGGTGGTGGACGAGTACCGGCTCAAGCAGCAGTTCCCGGTCCTGAGGACCGGCCCCAACACCGCCCTCTGGCTGGAGTCGATCTCCCGCACCGGCTACGCCCGCAAGGGCACGACCGACGCGAAGGTCGACCTCAACGCGGTGCGCTTCGAGTCCAACGCCGAGGACATGCCCAACCGCGTCAGGCGGGGCGACAAGGACCCGCGCCCCGGCTTCTCCCGGCTGCGCGTCGCCCGTGTCATCAACGAGTACGGCGGCGAGACGGTCGTCTCCTACAAGGGTGCCGAGGGACAGTGCGCCACCGGCGCGGGCCTGCCCGGCAAGACGGAGACGGCCGCACTCAAGTCGAATACCCGTCTGTGCTACCCGGCGTACTGGAACCCGGACCCGGAGAAGGAGGACATCGACTGGTTCCACAAGTACGTGGTCGCCGGCATCGAGGAACTCCCCAACGTCGACGGAGCCTTCACCACCCGGACCGGCTACGCGTACAAGAACCCGGGCTGGAAGCTGGCCGAGCAGGAGTTCACGAAGAAGTCCACGCGCACGTACTCGCAGTTCGCGGGCTTCGAGCAGACCACCGTGACCACGGGCGCGGAAGACCCCGCCATCGGCAGCAAGAAGTCCAAGGCCGTCACCCGCTACTTCCGCGGCATGGGTGACACCGTGTCCGTGAAGGACATCACCGGCGCCGAGATAGCCAAGGACGAGGAGCCCTTCGCCGGCCGCGTCGCCGAGGAGCTCACCTACACCGACGCCACCGACGCGGACACCGACTGGCTCACCCGCAGCGTCACGTTCCCCGCTTCCACCGAGCTCGCCAAGCGCAACCGCGGTGAGGGCCTGGACGCGCTGCGCGCCTGGCGCGTCACCGAACCCCGGCAGGTCTCCTGGACGAAGTCCTCCGGAACCGGCGACGACAAGCGCACCGAGCGCGTCGTCGAGTCCAGCACGACGTACGAGCCCGTGCACGGCCTGCCCACGCGGACCGAGTTCTTCGGGGACACCGGCAAGACCGGCGACGAGTCCTGCACGTCCATGGAGTACACGCACCACACCGGCAAGAACCTCATCGGTCTCACCAGCCAGGTCCGGACCAGCCCGACGAGCTGCGCGAACGCCGCCTTCGACAACCTGAAGACGCTCAGCGGCGGTATCCGCACCGCCTACGACGGCCAGGCGTACGGTGCCGCGCTCTCCGGCTCGACGCGGGGCCTGGCCACCGAGACCTGGTCGCTCAAGGGCGACGGCACCGGCTTCCAGAGCGACGGCACCACGGGCTTCGACGACATCGGCCGTGTCGTGCGCCGCACCGACCCCGACCAGAAGTCCTCCACGATCACCTACGAGCCGCCCACCGGGCAGGCGTTCAAGATCACCGAGAAGAACTCCCTGCTGCACGAGCAGATCCAGGAGCTGGAGCCGGGCCGCGGCGTCGCCCTCAGGACGACCGACGCCAACGGCCGGGTCAGCGAGGCCGCCTACGACCCGCTGGGCCGGCTCTCCGAGGCATGGGCCCCCGGCCGCACACCGTCGGGCACGGCCGTGCCCGACTTCAAGGCCGTCTACACCGTCCCCGCGTACAACCCGGCCGCCCCGGACCGGAAGCCGCCGTACGTCACCACATACGCACGCGGACCCGGGGACCGGGTCGAGACGTCCGTGACGCTCTACGACGGTCTCGGCCGTGAGCGCCAGAGCCAGGAGCAGGCCACCGGCGGCGGCCGTCTGATCACGGACACGCTGTACAACAGCTCCGCCGAGGTGTGGCAGACCAGAAACGCCTACCACGTCGACGGCGCCCCGAACGGCGAACTGGTCACCCCGCTCGCCGACACGGCCGTGCCCAACGCCACCTGGTACACCTACGACGGCCTCGGCCGCGTGGTGCAGGAGCTGCCCGTCCTGCGCGGGGTGGAGAACCTGTCCCGCGCCACCAAGTACGAGTATGGCCTGGACCACTCCACGGTCGTCAACCCCGCCGGCGCGGCCTCCTACCGCATCTTCACGGATGCCCTGGGCCGCACCTCGCGCGTGGACACCTTCAACGGCGCCGCCCCCAAGGGGTACACGTCGATGGGGTACCAGTACGACGCGCGGGGCCAGCTGGAGCAGGCCACCCACTCCGAGGACTCCACCCGCCCGTGGTCCTGGTCGTACGACCAGCGCGGCCGGATGCTGTCCTCCAAGGACCCCGACTCGGGCACCACACGCACCACGTACGACCACCGTGACCGTCCCCTGACCGTCACGAATGCCCGTGGCATCACCGTCTGGAACGGCTACGACCAGCTGTCCCGGCCCAAGCAGCAGCGCCTGAACGGCGCGGACGGCACCGTCCTCTCCGACTTCGAGTACGACACTGTCAGCGGCGGCAAGGGCATGCCCGCCTCGGCCACGCGCCACACCGACGGCCTGGCGTACACGCAGAAGGTCAACGGCTACACGACGGAGTACCAGCCGACCTCCACCACCCTGACCCTCCCGAAGCCGATCGCCGACACCTGGGGTCTGCCCGCCTCCTACACCTACGGGTACACGTACTCCGACGGCGGCCTCATGGAGGAGGCCACGCTTCCCGCCGTCGGCGGTCTCGACGCCGAGAAGCTCGTGGTCCGCTACAACAAGGAGGGCCTGCCGCTCTCCGTCTCCGGCAAGGACTGGTACGGGGCCGAGACGATCTACTCCCCCAACGGCCAGGTGCTGCGCTCCACGCTCGGCGCCCAGCCGTACCGGGTGTGGACCCAGAACTCGTACGACGAGGCCAGCGGCGAGCTCAAGGACCAGCGGGTCTACCGCGAGCAGACCGCGGACAAGACCCTGGTCGGCGGCAACCTCGTCTCGAACCGTTCGTACGCGTACGACAACGCGGGCAACGTCACCGGCGTCCGCGAGCACTCCCTCGGCATCGAGGAGCGGCAGTGCTTCACGTACGACCCGCTCGGCCAGCTGAAGAAGGCATGGACCTCCAAGGACCAGGAGTCCTGCGGCACGGGTCCGAAGAACGCCGACGGCAGCCTCAACGTGGCCGCGGGCAAGGACAGCTCCGGCTACTGGCAGGAGTACGAGTACGACCTGCTCGGCAACCGCTCCAAGCTGGTGGAGAAGAACCTCACCGGCGACGCCACCAAGGATGCCACCAGCGACTACGCCTACGGCAAGGCGGACGGCACCCAGCCGCGGACGCTCGCCAAGGTCACGAAGAAGTACGTCACCCCGGAGGGCGCCCAGGTCACGTCCGAGGCCCAGCGCCTCTACGAGCTGACGGGCGAGACCAAGTCCGTCACCTCGATCCAGAGCGGTGACCGGCAGGACCTCACCTGGACGCACGACGGCCAGATCGACCGGATCACGGGCCAGGGCAGCGGCGGGAAGACCCCGTACGTCGGCCCGGCGGACAAGTGCCTCGACCTCAAGTCCGGCGTTCCGGCCGCGAACCAGCCGATCCTGCTGCACGCCTGCAACGCCTCGGCCGCGCAGAACTTCACCTTCACCTCGGCCCCGGGGCAGCCCGACGCCAACCTGGGCGCCCTGTCCGTGTACGACACCTGGTGCCTCCAGCCCGCGGCGAACACGGCGGGTTCGGCGGTCCAGGTGCAGAACTGCAACGGTTCGGCCGCCCAGCAGCTGAAGCGGAACGCGACCGGACAGCTCACCCATGTGCCCTCCGGCCTGTGCGTCACCGCCAAGGACGGGGCCACCGCCAACTCCACCCCGATCGTGCTGGCGACCTGCGACGCCACCTCCACCGCACAGCGGTGGGAGCCGCAGAACCAGACCCGGCACATCTACGGGCCTGACGGCGGGCGCCTGCTGACCATCCAGGGGAAGCAGGCCACCCTGCAACTGGGCGAGGCCAAGGTCACCGTCCAGAAGGGCGGCGTGCTGGTCAACTCCCAGCGCACGTACCCGGCCCCCGGCGGTGCGGTCATGCGCTACGCCTACGGGACCTCCGCGTCCTCGCTCGTCGCCCTCGCCGGGGACCAGCAGGGCAGCACGTACGCCGAGGTCGCCCTCGGTGGCACGATGCAGGTACGGATCCGCAAGCAGGACCCCTTCGGCAACCAGCGCGGCGCCGGCACCGCCGGAGTCAACCTGCAGACCCACACCGGGTTCCTCGGCGCGACCCGTGACGACGCCTCCGGTTACACGCCGCTCGGCGCCCGTCTCTACGACCCGGCCGTCGGACGCTTCCTCTCCGCCGACCCGATTCTCGACCTGGCCGACCCGCTGCAGTCCAACGGGTACGCCTACGCCCACAACAACCCCGTGACGATGTCGGACCCGACGGGTCTGTCCATCTCACTGACCTCCTCGGAGCGGGCCGCGGCCCTCGCGGGCGCGGGCCTCAGCGCGGCACAGGTCGCCCAGGCCCAGGCCACCATGGGCAAGTCGCTCAGCTCGGTGATCCTCTCCGCGGCCTGGGGCGCGCTCAAGGACTTCATCGGCATCAACGACGCCATGGCCTGCTTCGGCGGTGACATGTGGTCCTGCGGAAGCCTCATCATCGGGGCGATCCCCTGGACCAAGCTCGGCAAGATCCCGTCCGTCCTGAAGGCCGTCAGCCGCACCATCGACGCCATCCAGGCGTTCCGTACGGCCAAGAAGGCGGCCGAGGTCGTCCTCGCCGCCGCACGCGCGGCCGAGAAGGCGGCACTGGCCGCCAAGAAGGCGGCGATCGAGAAGGCCAAGAAGGCGGCCCAGGCGGCCAAGAAGAAGGCCGCGGAGAAGGTCAACACCACCAGCAACAAGGCGGTCAACACCACAAAGAAGACCGGCAGCCCGGTCCAGAAGCAGGCCCAGGCCAAGGCCAACCCGAAGGTGTCGTCCGCGGCCTCCGCGGGCAAGGGGGGCGGCAGCAAGGCATCCGGCGGGGGCAAGAGCGCGGGCAAGCCGGGCGGTTCCTCCGGCGGCTCGTCCCGCAACAACGGCGGCTCCAGCGGAAGCGGCAGCGCCGGCAAGGCCGGCGAGGGCGGTTCCTGCAAGACCAGCAACAGCTTCACGCCGGGCACCAAGGTGCTGATGGCCGACGGCTCCACCAAGCCGATCGAGGAGGTCGAGCCCGGGGACAAGGTCAAGGCCACCGACCCGAAGACGGGCGAGACCCGGGTGGAGACGGTCACCGCCGCGATCAAGGGCGAGGGCCTCAAGCACCTGGTCGACGTCACCATCGACACCGACGGCGAGAACGGCCCGAAGACCGCCGAGGTCACCGCGACCGACGGCCACCCCTTCTGGGTCCCCGAACTCGGCCGGTGGATCGACGCGACCGACCTCCACCCCGGCCAGTGGCTCCAGACCAGCGCCGGCACCCACGTCCAGGTCACCGCGGTCGAACGCCGCACCAGCCAGGGCGCCACGGTCCACAACCTGACCGTCTCCAACGTCCACACGTACTATGTGCTGGCGGCAGCGGCAGCCGTCCTGGTCCACAACTGTGGTGAGACCTTCGAGGAGTTCGCTGACAAGGCCGAGATTGCGCGCGCTGACTATGCGGCCGAATACACCTCTCCGACTGGCAAGACGTACCGGGCACACAATGCGGAGCAGCTCGCGGTCCCGGACGAGATGGACAAGCTCTTCAAGGACCCGAAGAACGACCATCATGGTGGCTGCGCCGAGACGAAGTGCTTGATCAAGGCGTACAGCGCCGAAGGGATGGCAGCAACACGTGGAGGCAGGATGAACGTTGTTCATGTGAGTGACGACCTCGATGGGGAATGGGAGCACTTTGACAAGGGGAGGCCCTGCGGGCGTTGCGCTCGACTGCAAGTGAACTTGGGAATTGAGTAATATGTCGGGATTCAAGTCGGGTGATCTGCGCCCTGAGGTTCTGAATGCGCTGATGGAGTCGGGGTGGAGCATCGGCAGAAGTGTCGATGTGACACACATCCTGAGCGTTCTCCGGGAGGCTGGATATCACATCGGCGAGCAGGTTTCCGAGCTCTACAAGAACCTGTATGGCCTGTCTGTTCAGCCGGTGGACCATCCTGGTGCCCACTTCATGAATCCTGATCCTGTTCAATTCTCGGCAGGCTGGGGTGTTCGGCATCGAGAAGAAGCATCGCGACTGGGTTCTCTCTACGGAGAGGATTTTTCACCGCTCTGCAGATGGCTGAGCGGTGCGCATGTCTATGTCTCTGGCTCGGGCCGCGTCTATTCTTGGTTCGATGGTCTGGTCTGGGATATCGGAGCAGATGTGCGCGACGCTGTCGAGTTCATGGTCTTTGCGCATCGTCCCCTGGTGTGCGTGCACACTGAACCCGGACGAGCGCCCTGGCCGGTGCCGTAACACTGCTCCAACTCATGCCGTAGCCCCGCAGGGGGCATCTCTCGCCCGTCCGCCGGTCAGCCGGCGGGCGGGCGCTGCAGTTCCCCGTCCTGGCTCACGTGGGTACAGACGGTGGCGGTGACACCAATGCGCGTCCCGGGCCCGGCCCGCCCGTCATGGCCGTCGCCGCCCCGACCCCGCGCGCCCGCGGCCCCATCGGGGTGCCCGGCGTGAGCGCCCCTACGGCAGGTGGAACGGCACGGTCGTGATGACGATCTTGGGGAGGGGGCGCAGGGCCCGGCGCAGGCGGGTGGCGGTGCGGCTGTGGAGGAGCTGGTGCCTGCGGTGGCGGGTGACGATCTCCGGGAGGATCACGGTGAGGGTGAGGTCCGGGCTCTGCCGGTGGAGCGCCTCGATGTAGTGGACGAGCGGCGCGACGGTCGCCCGGTAGGGGGAGACGACGATCTCCAGGGGCAGGTGGTCGCCCCACAGGTTCCAGTAGTGGCGAAAACGCGCGGCCTCCTCGTCGGTGAGGCCGATGTGGAGGGCGAGCACGGGCTGCTGGAGCGAGGCCGCGTACGCGAGGGCGCGCATCCCGGCCAGGTCGAGCGCCGCGATCGCGACGACCGAGAGGTGGCGGACCTCCTGGGGGTTCTCCTCGTCCTCCCGCTCCCCGCCCGCCGCCCCCCGTTCCGGGCGCGCCGGCGCCGGCCCCCGCGCGGCGTGCGCGGGCACCTCGATGGTGTGCGGGCGGAGCCGCAGGGCCGTGCGGGCGGCCTCGTAGTGACGGCGGATACCCAGGGTGACCAGCAGGAACAGGGCGACGGCGACGATGGCCACCCAGGCGCCCGCGGCGAACTTGCTGACGCCCGCGGTGATGAAGACCACGGCCGACAGCACCGCTCCGGTGGCGTTGAAGAGGAGGCTCTTGCGCCAGTGACGGTCGCGCAGCCGCCACCAGTGCACGACCATCCCGGCCTGCGAGAGGGTGAAGGCGAGGAAGACCCCGACGGCGTACAGCGGGATCAGCGAAGCGGTCAGGCCGTCGAACGCGACGAACACCAGCGCGGCGGCCAGCGAGAGCAGGACGATCCCGTTGCTGTACGCGAGACGGTCGCCCAGCCGCATGAAGACCCGCGGCGCGTAGTCGTCACGGGCCAGCAGGGACAGCACCCGGGGGAAGTCGTTGTACGCGGTGTTCGCCGCCAGCAGCAGGACGGCCGCCGTGGCCGCCTGGACGAAGACGTACATCCAGCCCGAGCCGAAACCGAGATGGGCGAGCCGGGAGAGCACGGTCTCCCCCTCACCCGGCACCACCCCGGTCAGGTGGATCAGGACGACGATCCCGGCGAACATCGCGATGAGCAGGCCCACCATCCAGGTCAGCGTGGTGCGGGCGTTGCGCCACTCGACGGGCTTGAACGCCGGGACCGCGTTGGAGATCGCCTCGATACCGGTCATCGCCGTGGCGCCGGAGGAGAAGGCCCGCATGACCAGCAGCAGGCCGACGGTCTCGGTGACGGGCAGAGCCGGGGCCGGACGCGGCTCGAACCCCCGGCCGGCCGCGTCGGCCAGACCGAAGGCGATCAGGGCGAACATCGCGGCGATGAAGGCGTAGGTCGGGGCGGCGAACAGGGCTCCGGCCTGGCGGACCCCGCGCAGATTGCCCGCGAGGAGCAGCACGATCACCCCGACGCCGATGGGCACGGTCGCCGGAGCCAGGGAGGGGACCGCCGAGGTGATGGCCGCCACCCCCGAGGCGATCGACACCGCCACGGTCAGGACGTAGTCGGTCATCAGCCCGGCCGCGGCCACCAGACCGGGCACCCGGCCCAGATTGTCGCTCGCGACGATGTACGAGCCGCCGCCGTGCGGATACGCCCGGATCGTCTGCCGGTAGGACAGCCCGACCGCCAGCATCAGGAACACGATCGCCCCGGCGACCGGGAACGAGTACGCGACACCCGCCGAACCGGCCAGCACCAGGACCGCGAGCATCGCCTCGGGACCGTACGCGACCGAGGAGAGCGCGTCGGCGGAGAGCACGGGCAGCGCCAGCAGCTTGCGCATCCGCTCGGTCACGACGGCGGAACTCCGCAGCGCCGCACCCAGCAGCACCCGCCGCACCCGCGCCCCGGCCCGCTCCAGCCGTCCCGTCGGCAGCTCCGTGCCGGCCTGCTCCCGCGCGGGCGGCGGCCCCAGCGGGGAGATGGTCACCAGTCGGCCGAACCGGGCCGGCCGGATCTCCGCCGGGGGAGGGAAGCTGCCGAGATCCGGGTCCACGGGCAGGGCGCGCCGCCAGACCTCGGGAGCGGCCGAGACCCGCCCCCACTCCCGCCCCACCCGGCGCAGCACCCGCACCTGCTCCTCGCCCAGCCCGGGAAACCGGGCGGCCGGGCCGGGCGGCCCCGACGACCGCGTACCCGACGGCTGCGTACCCCGGTCCCGATTTCCGCGCGTATCCGCCACACCGGGCAGTGTGGCCGACACCGGAACACCGGGGCGGGACCGACATGGCCCGGCCCGGTCAGGTCAGGTGCGGCCCGGTCAGGGCTGCCGGATCGCGGACACCTCGAACTCCAGCACCACCTTGTCGCCGACCAGGACACCGCCGCCCTCCAGCGCGGCGTTCCAGGTGATGCCGTACTCCTTGCGGCTGATCGGCACCGAGCCCTCGAAGCCGACGCGCAGGTTCCCGAACGGGTCCGTGGCACTGCCCTGGAACTCGAAGTCGATGCTGACGGACCGGCTGACGTCCTTGACGGTGAGGTCACCGGTCACCCGGAAACGGGTGTCGTCGAGCTGCTGCACCCCGGTGGAGACGAAGGTGATGGTGGGGAAGGCGGGCGCGTCCAGGAAGTCGTTGGTGCGCAGGTGGCCGTCGCGCTGCTCGTTGCGGGTGTCGATGCTCGCGGTCCTGATGGTGACGGACACCGAGGACTTGGCCGGGTCGTCACCGTCCAGGTGGGCGGTGCCCTCGAACTCGTTGAACGCGCCGCGGACCTTGGTGACCATCGCGTGCCGTGCCACGAACCCGATCTGGGTGTGGTCCGGGTCGATGCTGTAGTCCCCTGTCAGGGAGGAGAGAGAGACGGTCGTCATGGATCTGGCTCCACGGGGTTCGGGTACGGGTACGGGCGCGGGAACGGGAGGCGCCCGCCCACGCTAGCCAGGCCCGCGGCGGCAGGGGCCCGACCGCGCCCGTACGTCACCCGATCGGCCAGCGCCGGCCACCCCGCCGCGCCCGTGCCCTGCCGTGTCCGCGCCGCGCCCGTGTCCCGCCGCGCCCGTGCCGGGGTGGGTGGTCCCGCCCCGGCACTCAGCTCCCGGCCGCGACCCGGCGGGCGGCGTTCCCGGACGACGCCGGTGCGGCCTCCGTACCGGCGTCGTCCGGGTCCTGGGGCGTGGTGAGCCCGGCGCGCTCCGCGAGCACACCGCCCTGGAAGCGGCTCTCCGCCCCCAGCTCCTCCAGCAGTTCCGCGATGTGGCGTCGGCAGGTGCGCAGCGACATGCCCATGCGCCGTGCGATCACCTCGTCCTTGCCGCCCTCGGCCAGCAGCCCCGCCAGCGCCCGCCGCAGGCTGTGCCCGACCTCCTTGTAGGCGGCCTCCCCGCTGCCCCGGAACGGGGTCGCGCAGGACCAGTGCTGGTCGAAGACCCGGCAGAGGTACGCGACCACGTCGGGGTCCCGGACGAGCACCGCTCCCTCGCCCGATCCGCCGTTCGCGCGCCGGGGCAGGAAGGCCACGGTCCGGTCGAACACCACGGCCCGGTCGGGCAGCTCGGCGGCGGTGCGGTACTCGGCACCGGCCTCGGTGAGCGTCTCCACATAGCCCTGGGTGGAGAGGCTGGGCCGGGCCGAGTGCTGGTAGAGGGTGCGCATCCGGACACCGCGGCGCAGCATCGCGAGATCCCGCTCGATGGCCTCTCCGAGGCGGTTCGGGGTACGCCCGCCGCCCGGCTGGATGCTGAACACCTCCTCCCGGCAGCGGGCCGACTCCTCGGTGAGCATCGCCGAAGCGGAGGCCAGGTCGGGCAGCACGTCGACGCCTTCGAGGCGGTCCCGTTCGCGCCGGGCCGCGTGGTAGTGCGGCATCAGGGAGTGCAGATCGTCCCGTACGGACTGGGCGTGCGCCGCGGCCCGTGCGAGCTGGGCCTCCAGCGGACCGACCACTTCCGCCGCCGCGGCGTCCGGACTGGCCGGAATCAGCTCCTCGGGCCTGCCCGGAGCCTGCCGCAGCAGCCGGAGCAGCAGCAGGGTGCGGCAGGCACCCTCGACCTCCTCCTGGCTCAGACCGAGGGCCTCGGGCACGTCGGACAGCCGGCGGGTGAGGCTGCCCCGGGACAGCACGTGCTCGAAGACGGCGACGGCCCTCGCGTCCAGCCGAGGCAACCCCTCTTGGTTTATCCCGATTGTCATGTGATTCCCCCGGAATGCGGCCCTACGACTTTCGTGTCATGCAGGGTATTGCCAGGTCAAAGCGCTGGACCAGGCGGACCCGCCATGACGAACCTTTGGTTGTCGGCCGCGGCACACCGCACCGGCCGGAACCGGCACGAAACCGCCGGACACGGGCGTCCACCCTCGCCCTCACGATCTCCCTGTCCAGGAGCTGTCCCATGCCCGCAGCCACCCGCTGTCTTCTCCTCCTCACGGTCCTGCTGGCCGGCGGCGTGTCCGCCGCCACGACGGACACCGGCCCGGGTACGGCTGCCGCGGAGCACCGGAACGTGACCGGAACGACCGCCTCGACAGGCGTCAGGATTCCCACGGACACCAGCTGGGGCGACGAGTACCTCCCGCCCCTGCTCTAGGCCGGGTCCGCGCGGTCCCGCCCGCACCGTGGAGTGCCCGCACCGCACGCCTGCCGCGTTGTCGTCGGTCGCCGATGCCCCGCGGGGGCCCGCCCCTCCCGTCCACCCGTCGTGGAAGCCCACCCGTTGCGAAAGACGAGGCCGAAGAGCGTGTCATCAGTGCCTGAGACTCCGTCTCCGTCCGGCCCCGGGCCCCGGCGGGCCCGCGCCGAACGTCCGGCGGACCTCGCCCTGCTGCCCGACGTGGTCCGCGCCGTCATCGCCCGGCACGTGCCCCCGACGCGACCGGCAACGGCGACGGGGACGGCGACGCCACCGGGAACGGCGACGGAGCCCTTGGCGCGGGGGAGCGGGGCGACGGACTGGACCGTCGAACCGGGCGAGTTCTGGTGCCACGTCGTCCCCGCCGGAGCCGTCCGGCGCGCCCAGGGCTGGAAGCTCCACGTCTCGGCCACCCCGCTCTCGGCCCCCCTGGCCCTGGCCCGGTCCGCCGAAGTGCTGATCGCCCACCGGTCGGCCTTCAAGTTCGCGGGGAGCCCCGCCCGGGTCGCCGCACTGGCCTCGGGCCGCTTCGCCCGGAGCGGCGGCGGCAAGTTCATCACCGTGTACCCGTCCGACGACGAGCAGTTCCGGACGCTCGCCGAGGAACTGCACCGGGCCACCGTGGGGCTGCCGGGACCCGCGGTCCTCTCCGACCGGCGCTACCGGCGCGACAGCCAGGTCTTCTACCGCTACGGCGTCTTCGCGGGCGTCCGGGAACTGACCGCCGACGGCGGCTTCGCCGCCCGGCTGACCGACCCCGAGGGGCGACCGGTCGCCGACGAGCGCAACGCTTGGTTCAGCCCCCCGGCCTGGGCGGGCGACCCCTTCCCCGGCCGCCCGGCCGCCCCCGCCCGCAGCACGGCCACGGCCAGGCCCGTCCTGCTCAACGACCGCTACCTGGTGAGCGGCGCGATCCAGCACTCCAACAAGGGCGGGGTCTTCCGGGCCGAGGACACCGGGGCGGGCGGCGCCCGCGTCGTCGTGAAGCAGGCACGCCCCCATGTCGGAGCCGGCCTCGAAGGGCTGGACGTGCGGGACCTGCTGCGCCGGGAGGCCGCCCTGCTGGAACGCTTCGGCAGCGCCCACCCGGACCGGGTCCCGCGGCTGGTCGAGGTGTTCGAACAGCAGGGCAGCGTGTTCCTGGCCGCCGAGTCGGTACCGGGCGAGACCCTGCGACGGACCGTCGCCCGGCGCCTGGCCCAGGACGGCGTCGGCTGCCCGGACGACCGGACGGCCGACTCCCTGGTCCGCCAGCTGATCGAGCTGGTCGCCACCGCCCATGAACTGGGCGTCACCCTGCACGACTTCAACCCCAACAACGTCATGGTCACCCCGGACGGCCGGCTCCTGCTGATCGACCTGGAGATGGCGGCCCGGGAGGGCGAGCGCTGGGTGCTCGGCGCCACCCCCGGTTACACCGCCCCCGAACTGCGCGCCCTCGACCAGGTGGCGCCCGCCGCGGCGCCGGACGCCGACCTGTACGCCCTGGGCGCGACCGTCCTGCACGCGCTGAGCGGCGCCGATCCGCTGTTCGCCGCGGACCTGCCGGCGGCCGGAGCCCGGCCGGACGAGCAGCGGCTCGCCGACCTCGTGGAGCTGCTGGCCCGCGACCACCCCCTGGTGCGGCGCTACGCGCCGCTGGTCCGGGGGCTGATGCGCGACGAGCCCGCCGACCGCTGGAGCCTGGAGGAGGCCCGGGGGTTCCTCACCGGGCCCCGGCGCCCGGACCCGCACGCCGACGGCGCCCCAGCGCCGCGGCGGGAAGCGGACGCGCCGCCCCCGCCCGAGGTCCCGGCGCGGACGCCCGTCCCCGCCCGCCCGACGGACGGGGCGGACCGGCCGGAAGCGGCGGACACCCGCACCCGGCTGCTCCTCGACGGCGTCGCCCACCTCCTGGCCACCATGCGCCCGGACGACACCGAACGGCTCTGGGCCTCGGACTCCTTCGGCGGGACCTGCGACCCGGTGGCCGTCCAGCACGGCTCGGCGGGCGGCGTCGGCGTACTCGCCCGGACGCTGCGCCACTGGGACGACCTCCACGCCGGACCGCGGCCGGTACCGCTCGTGGGCCGGGACGCGCTGCGCGAAGGACTGCGGGCCGCCGCCCTCTGGACGGCGGACCGGCAGGACGCACTGCCCGGGAACCTGCCCGGACTGCACTTCGGCCGCTCGGGAACGGCCTGGGCCCTGCTCGACGCCGCACACGCGCTGGACGACCCCGCCCTCGCCGACCGCGCCACCGCGCTCGCCCTGACGCTCCCCGTCCGGTGGCCCAACCCCGACGTCTGCCACGGCGCCGCCGGATCGGGCCTGGCCCAGCTGCACTTCTGGCGCACCACCGGCGACCCGCGCTTCCTCGACCGCGCCGCACAGGCCGCGGACGGACTGCTGACGGCGGCCCGGCGCACCCCCGAAGGCGTCTTCTGGCCGGTCCCCGAGGACTTCGGATCGGCCCTGGCCGGCTCCTGGCACTACGGCTTCGCGCACGGCGTGGCCGGGGTCGCCACCTTCCTGCTGCTCGTGGCCGAGGCCACGGGCGAGGAACGCCTGCGCACCGCCGTCGTCGAGGCCGGCACCACCTTGACCGCCGCCGCCCGCCGCGGACCGGCGGGCGCCCTCTGGCCCGTCGACCGCGCCCGTCACCTCTCCGGCTCCCCGGACCTCGCCCGGCACTGGTGCAGCGGCTCGTCCGGCGTGGGCACCTTCCTGCTCCGGCTCTGGGCGGCCACCGGCGCCTGCGACGACGTCCTGCTCGACCTGGTGGAAGGCGCGGCCCGCGCCGTCCGGGCCGGCCGGGTGACCGACTCGGCCGCCACCTGCCACGGGCTCGCGGGCAACGCCGAATTCCTCCTCGACGCCGCCGCGCTGACGGGCGACGAGCACCACCTCGCCGGGGCGGAACTGCTGGTCGAGCACCTGGCGGCCCAGGCGGTCCTGCGGGACGGCCGGCTGCTGGTCCCCGACGAGAACCGCAAGGCCGTGCTCGCCGAGTACGCCAACGGCCTGGCCGGAAGCCTTTCGCTGCTGCTGCGCATGCGGTGCGGCGGGCCCCGCGCCTGGCTGCCCGAGGGCGGACGCGCCCACCCCTGAGTCTCCGGTGGCCACCGGCCACCGGCAGGCCGGGCCCGCCCGGGCCCGGCATCCCCTCCCGACGAAGGAGACCACCATGACCGAGTACGACATCGACGCCCTGCAGGTCCTGCCCGAGGACGTCCGCACCGAGGACGCCCGCGGCGAGGAGCACGCCGCCGCCCTGATCACCGCCTGTCGCTGGATGACCAGCGGCTGCTGACCGCCCTCCGGGACGGCGGCGCCCGGACCGGCCCCGGCCGGTCCGGGCACCTTCCGTCCGCCGGAGGTGCGCGCGCCGCCCGTGCCGTCGGGCCCGCGCCCAGGCTCACGAACAGTCGTTCGACCCCTCGATCGGCTGGTGCGGGCCCCGGCCGACAGGTGGTCCCGGACGGCTCCGGACCGGCGGGGAGCACGGTCGCGGGGTTAGTCTCGGATCAGGCCGCGAAGGGGATGGTGCGCATGTGCCGCTGGCTCGCCTACTCGGGTTCACCGATGCTGCTCGACGCCGTGCTCTACCGCCCGGAGCACTCCCTGATCAACCAGAGCCTCCACGCCCGGATGGGCGCCGAAGCGACCAACGGCGACGGCTTCGGCATCGGCTGGTACAGCCCAGACGGTGACGGCACCCCGGCCGTCTTCCGGGACGTCGCACCGGCCTGGAACAACCGCAACCTGCGCGAGCTCGCCGCGCACGTCCGCTCCCCGCTGTTCTTCGCACACGTCCGCGCGTCGACGGGTTCGGCCGTCCAGCAGACCAACTGCCACCCGTTCCGGCACGGCCGCTGGCTGTGGATGCACAACGGCGCCATCGCGGACTTCCACCGGCTGCAACGGGACCTCTGCATGGCCGTGGACCCGGCGCTCTTCCCGTCCATCGAGGGGTCCACCGACTCCGAGGTGATGTTCTACCTGGCGGTCACCTTCGGACTCGACCAGGACGTCCCGGGCGCGGTGGCCAGGATGGCGGGGCTCGTGGAGCGGCTCGGCAAGGAACACGGCGTGCCGCAGCCGCTCCAGATGACGGTGGCGGTCAGCGACGGGGAGCGGGTCTGGGCCTTCCGCTACTCCAGCGGGGGCGAATCCAGGTCGCTCTTCTACAGCAGCCGCGCCGACACCGTCCGCCACCTCCACCCGGAACTGGACTACCTCCGCGAGATCTCGGACGCGACCCGCATCGTGGTCTCCGAACCGCTGGGGGACCTGCCCGGCGTCTGGAACGAGCTGCCCGAGGCCAGCTGCACGGTGGTCCCTTCCGGCCCGGAGCCGGACTACCTCCCCTTCGTCCCGGAACCCCCATGACGGCCGGACCCCGTGTGAGCCCCGGCCCGAGGGGTATCCGTCTCTACAGCGACCCGAACGCACGACCGACCGCCCGAAGAACGAGGGACCACGGACGACGTACGACGGAGCGACCCGGGCGGTCGGCCTCGACCGACGGAGGGGCCTTCCGATGTCACCGACCGCATCCACGCCGATCACCGCCGATCACCAAGGCGCGGCCCGCACGCACGCCGCCCCGCGCGCGGACGTCCCCGGCGGGGGCGAGGTGCTGACGATGGGGGTCGAGGAGGAGTTCCTGCTCGTCGACCGCCACACCCGGGCCCCGGTGGGCCGCGGCCCGCGCGTCATCGAGGCCGCCTCGCGCACGCTCGGCCCGCTGGTCCAGCCGGAGTTCTTCACCGCCCAGGTGGAGGTGTGCACCACCCCCACGACGAGCCCCGCCGCACTCAGGGCCCAGCTGGCCGGGTTGCGCGCCGAACTGGTCGGCGCCGCCGCCGGCGAGGGATGCCTGCTGCTGGCCGCCGGAACGACCGTCATCCGCCCCGAGCGCGCCTTGACCGTCACCCGCGACGCGCGCTACCGGAGCATCGCCTCGCACGTCGCGCCGATCCTCGGGAACTACGACCGGGTGGTGTGCGGATGCCACGTCCACGTCGGGGTGAGCAGCCGCGCGGAGGCCCTCGACCTGGCCAACCGGATGCGCCCGTGGCTGCCCTCGCTCCAGGCGCTCGCCGCCAACTCCCCCTTCGACCGGGGCCGGGACACGGGGTACGCGAGCTGGCGGGCGGTGGAACACGCCCGCTGGCCCACCGTGGGGCCCGCCCCGGTCCTCGACGAGGCGGCGTACGAAAGGGTCGCCGACGCGCTCGTACGGAGCGGAGCGGTGCTGGACCGGCGGATGATCTACTGGTTCGCCCGCCCGTCCGAGCACGTGCCGACCCTGGAGATCCGCGTCGCCGACGTGAACGCCCGCATCGACACCGTCGTGCTGCTGGCGGTCCTCGTACGAGGACTCGCCGCCACCCTGCGCGCGGAGGCGGCCGAGGGCAGGCCGGCCCCCGACCTGGAGTTCGCCCGGCTGAGCGAGGCCCACCGGCGCGCGGCCGTGCACGGCCTGGACGGCGAGGGCCTGGACCCGGTCAGCGGGGCCGGCGCGGCGGCCTGGGACCTGATCACCCGGCTGCGCGCGGAAGCGGCCCCCGGGCTCGCCGCCGCGGGCGACCTGTCCCTCGCCGACGCCCTGCTGGACCGGGTACGGACCGAAGGCGGCGGCTCGGCCCAACAACGGGCCGCCCACCGCCGCCGCGGCCGGCTGAGCGATGTGGTGGACGGCCTCGCGGAAGCCGTGTCCACCGCCTGACGCGACAGGATCAGTCGAGGACGTCGGGGATCGGGTCGGTGTCGCCGCGCCGGAGGGCGGCCCTGGAGCCGGCGGCCGGGCCGAGGGCCCAGTCCGAGAGCGCCATGGAGTCGACGTAGCGCTCTTCGTCGTTCAGCAGGACGCCGATGATCGTCCTGCCGTCGCGCGTGACGGAGAAGACGAGGCACTTGCCGGCGGCGGTGGTGGTGCCGGTCTTGACGCCGATCGCTCCCGGGTGCCCGTACCCGGCCGGGCGCGGCTGGACCAGGAGGTTGCTGTTGCTCCAGTTGGCGAGGGCGGAGGTGCCGCCGGTGCTGTAGGTGGTGGTCCTCACGAGGCTCTGGAACAGGGCGCCGGTCATCGCGCGCTGCGTGAGCTTCGCGAGGTCGCGCGGGGTGGTGAGGTTGTTGCCGGTCGGCGAGATCCCGTCGAAGGAGTCGTAGACCGTGTTCGTCATCCCGAGCGCCTGCGCCTCGGCGTTCATCCGCGCGATGAAGTCCGCCGTGCGGGCCGCGATGGTCGTGCCCGCGCCGAAGGTGTCCGCGAGGGCGTAGGCCGCGTCGCAGCCGGACGGCAGCATCATCGCGTACAGGAGCTGGCGGACCGTCGGGGTGGCGCCGACCTTCAACTGGGCCGAACTCGCGCCCTTGAGGTAGACGTAGTCCAGATACGCCTGTTTGACGGTGACCTTCTGTTCGAGGTCGACGCCCGGCAGTGTGGTCACCACCACAGCAGTCATGATCTTCGTGGTGCTCGCCATCTGGCGTTTGGTGTCAGGGTTCTTGGCCGTGAGAGTGGCCCCGGTGGTGCCGTCGATCAGGATCGCGCCGACGGCCGTCAGGGCCGGCGCGGGGGTGGCCCGGGCCGGCGTGGTGACCATGAGCAGGGCGCTGGTGACGACAGTGACGGCGAGTGCGCCACGTGCGCGTCGCATCAGGTGGGAGATCACGTCGATCCTCGAATGCGGTGAAGACTCCCGAAGGGGACGGGACAACGTCGTCGTCCCGTCCCCTTCGGGAGTCATGGGGTGGTGGATGTGGCGCCGGGATCAGCCGAACGCCTTGATGCCCGACCATTCCGTGCCGAGCACCGCTTGTACGGCGACGCCGGTGTCTTTCGCCCCGGGGTGGTAGATCCAGGTGTAGCCGTTGGACCCCTTGGCCCACAGGTCCGGTATGCGGTCACCGTTGACGTCCGGGGTGCTGATGACCAGGGGGATGCTGGCCTTGGTCCAGCCGGCGCCGTAGTTCACGTCCGCCTTGTCGCGGGAGGCGCCGGCGGTGGCGATGGACAGCAGGTCCGTGCTGCCCGGGGCCGTGCCCGGCTTGCCGAACCGCAGGTAGAGGTTGCCGGTCCCCGGGCTGCGCCACACCAGGTCCGCCTTGCCGTCGAGGTCGATGTCCCCGACCGTCAGCAGCTCGCGGTCGGGGCCCCACACGTCGGGGTTCATGAGCGTCGCCTTCTGGAACGCGCCGCCGGTGTACCCCTCCAGGGCCCAGAACGCGGTGCCGGTACGCAGGAGCAGTTCGGGCAGTTTGTCGCCGGTCAGGTCGCCGACCGCCATGATCTGGGTCCACTGGTCGGGGTTCGGCACGCCGGCGGGGACCTTCACCCGTATCCGCTTGTCCACGTTGAAGCTGCCGTAGCCGTCGCCGGGGTAGATCCAGAAGCTGCCGTCGGGGATGCGCGCGAACAGGTCCGTGGTCCCGTCGCCCGGATACACGTCCGTCCGGTGGGTGATGAGGGCGGTCCTGCCGGTGGCCGGGTCGAACCAGTGGCCGGGCGGGTTCAGCTGCCCGCCGGAGGTGTACGAGGCCGCGAGCGAGCCGTACATCTCGCCCCGCTCGTCGCCGGGGAAGGTGCGCAGGTTGCCCTCGGCGTCGATGGCCAGGAGATCGGCGCGGCCGTCGCCGCCCACGTCACCGGGGCCGTCGGCCTCCTGGCGCGGCGGCAGGTAGAAGAGGTAGTCGGTGCGCTGGCTGCGGTTGCCCGCCGCGTCGTACGCGTGGACCAGGAGCGCGACCGGGCCGGAGTGGGTGGGTTTGAGGTCGGGGATGGTGGCCGTGCCGTTGACGGCGGGTACCTCCTTGATGTTCAGGCCCGCGAAGGAGTAGCTGAACTTGACGGCGTCGGCCGCTGTGAACGTGGCCGCGCCGGTCTGTCCGAAGCGGACCGTCGCCCAGGTCGCCCCGTCCGGGGTGGCCGGCTTGAACACGGCACTGGTCACCGCCGGCGCGGGCGGGCCGCTCGCGTCCACGGTGACCCGGCAGGGCTGGTCACCGGCCGGGAAGGTGGCGGAGGCGGCGCCCTCCGAGTCCTCGGCCCGCACGTCCCACGAGTAGGAGCCGGTGTCGACGAGGGTGGCGGAGGGGACGGTGGTCGAGGCCCGGCCGTCGGACTGCGGGGTGACCACGGTGCCCGCCGGGACGGCGTCGCCGTCCTTCCAGAACCGGAAGCGCAGGCTCGTGAGGTTGCCGTCGGCGTCGGTGGCCCTGGCCGAGAGCACCAGGTTCGCCTTGGCCACGATCTGACCGGCGCCCGTACCGGGGACGCAGGCCCCACCGGGGTTCATGGTCCCGTCGACGGGCTCGTCCGGGGCGCGGTTGTAGACGACCGTGAGTTCGGCGGCGTCGGCCTTGAACTTGCGCCAGGTGAACGTGTCGTTCTCGACGACGGAACGCAGACCGAGGGTGACGTCGGGCGCGCCGGCGTCGGCGGCCTTCTGCGCCGCGTCCTTCACGTTGAAGCCGACGTAGTCGTCGGCGCAGCCGGTGCGTCCGTGGGCGAACCCCTTCTCGTCCTGAAGGGTCGCCCAGTCCGGCTGCTTGTTCCAGGTGGTGCCGGAGGAGATGGGGCCGGTCCAGTACAGACGGTAGGTGCGCGCGGTACAGGACCAGGTGTGGTTGTTGAGCACGCGGAAGGTCGCGCTGGTGAGAGCGGCGCCCTTGAGGCGTTCGTCGAAGCCCATCCGCCAGAAGGCGCGGGCGGTGCCACCGGACTCCTTCTCGTAGCCCACGCGGGCCTCGGGGGTGCCGTTGTTGAAGTTGGTGCCGTTGAAGAACGAGCTGTTCGGGTGCGGTTTGTAGGCCGTGGTCCAGGCCTGCTCACCACTGTGCATGGTCGGGTCGACGAAGACCGGGAACCGGGTCGCCGGGTCCGTCAGGAGGCCGGTGGCCCCGACGTCCAGGCGCAGCCGCGCCTGGGAGGTGCCGTCGCCCTCGACCTCGATCGGCAACGGGGCCTGGCGGGAGCCCGGTTCCATGCCGGCCAGGCCGGACAGGCGCAGCACCTCGGCGGAGCTGCCGACGGAGGTCCGGGGCACGGCCTGCGGGTCCTGCGCGGCTTGCGGGTCCTGACCGGAGGAGTCCCAGGCGAAGGGGGTGGGCACGGAGCCGATCTCCGCGCCCGACCCCGGGTCGAGAACGGCGACGCGCTGGGCCTCGGGGTCGTGCCGGAAGACGGCTGTGGCGGAGCGCAGCCCGTACGTGACGGTGGCGAGTGCGGGGTGGGCCGCCGCCTCCTTCGTCTTGACGATCAGCACCTGGCCGAAGCCGCCGTCCTGGCGGGCGACGAGCAACAGGTCGACCCCGGGCAGCACTTCGGGGTAGAGGGCGCGCGGGCCGTCGAGGACCGGCTTCGGCAGCGGGCCGGGCCAGGTGTAGGCCACGGTGTGACCCGCGAGGTCGACCTCGGCGAGGACGGAGACGCTCATGTCCTCGCCCGCACCCTGGTCCTTCCCGGACGGGGCGGCGGGTGCCGGTGCCGGTGCCTTCGCGGGAGCCGCGGCGGCCTGACCGTACGCGGCCGGGCGGGCCGTGGTCACGCCGGGCGTGGTGGCGGGGGACTGGGCGGGGTCACCAGCGGCGGGCTCGTTCCCGTTGGCGAAGCGCACCGGCAGCGGCACGTTGGCCGGGCGCACGGTGAGCCCGTCGGCGTCCCTGGCCTTCGCGTCGTCGCTCACCTTCGTGTCGATGGGGGCCCAGAGGCCCTCGGTGTTCTTGGCGCGCTGCGGCACGGCGGATATCCGGGTGCGCAGTTTGCCGTCGGGCTGGGCCCAGGTCAGCGTCGTGGCATCGGTCTCGGTGTCGACCGGAACGTCCTCGCCGGTCCGACGGGACTCGGCGGCGGCGGCCACCGCGTCACGGGGACCGGTGGACGCCGGCCGGGCGTCACCGGACGCCGCGTCCAGGACCGGTGGTGGGCCGTCGGGTTGCCACCAGGTCAGCAGAGCTGCCGTCAAGGTGGCCACGATGAGGCCGAGGGTGCAGGTCAGCCGGGCGCGCGTACGCACGAGGGGACTGAGGAGGCGGGGCACGGTCACTGCGGTCTACTCCCGTGGGGGACCAAGCGGAATGGGAACAGCACAAACAGCCCCATACGGCTGACCGTGGGGCAGAGAAGCACAAACGATCACACGGGAGCAGGGGCACGTCCAGGAGTTTGATATTTACTCGTTCGTTATGAACCCTTGGTGAGGGCTGTGCCATTCGAGGTGATGGCCTGAATTCGGCAGTAAAAGTGTCGATCAGGACGCAACCCTGTGCGGTTGGCACGGTTAACCCCTCCCTTGCGTATGAAATGACCGACAACAACTCGGGCAGGGAGAGTGCGGGCATTTCTGGCGTG
The DNA here is from genome assembly GCF_044454165.1 of Streptomyces sp. NPDC051567. NCBI lineage: Bacteria > Bacillati > Actinomycetota > Actinomycetes > Kitasatosporales > Streptomycetaceae > Streptomyces > Streptomyces sp. NPDC051567. The sequence goes on from NZ_JBITDK010000023.1 coordinate 46,769, forward strand.
AGGAACGCCACAGACCTTCCGCGGAGGTCGCTCTTCGTGCCCTTGATTCCCAGTCGGTCCGTGTCCGAGAGTTCCCCGGCGCGGGTCCGAGCGGACGTGTGCCCTGCGGTCGTCTCCGCAGACCCGCAAATTCCTTGCCCGCAACCTTTTGAATTCCTGGTGGGAGTCGCCGCGTATGCGTGCCACAAGTCCCCTGCCATGGCTGGGCCGTGGACGCCCAGCCATGACGGAGTCGATACAACGACGTCGACGGCTGCGCCGCACCGGCGTCGTCCTGATGCTGTCCACGGCGCTGACGGTGACCACACTCACCGCCCAGGCGTACGCGGTACCCGGCGACAGCCTCAGCCGTGAACTGAAACTGCCGGACCTGCCCGGGCAGGACCCGGTCAAGGCCAACAAGAACGCCGAGAAGAACCTCACCACCGCCGACAAGGTGCCCGTCACCCCGTACGTGCCGACGAACGTGACGCCCTGGCGGCAGGACGTCGGCACGGTCGATCTGACCGAGGTGGCGCCGGGTCAGTCCGTGAAGGTCGCGAACCTGCCGGTGTCACTGGGTGTGCCCGAGGGCACCGACCCGGCCGCGCTGGACGGTCAGTGGCAGGTGGCGGTGGCCTCGCCGGAGACCTCGCAGGAGGTCGGCATCGCGGGTCTGATCATGCGCGTCACCCCGCCGGCGACAGCGACCCCCACGGCATCGGTCGCCATGTCGGTGGACACCAAGCCCTTCGCGGACCTCTACGGCCCGCAGGCCGCCGACCGCTTCGGCCTGACGCTCCTCCCGGAGTGTGTGCTGACCGCGCCCGACAGCGGTGACTGCGCGGCCGCCGGACCTGCGGGCGCCACGCCCATGACGGGCGGTGGGGAGCCGAAGTTCGAGCGGCTGTCCAGCGAGGTCAAGACGGTGCAGACCGAGACCTCGAAGAAGGCCCGCAGCACGTCGGCGAAGGACGCGAGCTCCGGCCGTGTCCTGACCGGTTCCGTCCCCGTGGCCTCGCTCCTCGGCGACTCGGGCTGGCGCAAGAGGATCACCGGCGGCGACGGGAGTGACGAGCCCGGCAACACCGGCGACACCCGCGACGGGGTCGCCGAGGGCCGCATGGCCGCGCCGAGCGCAGGCTCCCTGGCGGGCTCCGGTCAGGTCGTCGGTGCGATGGACACGGGCGCCTCCTCGTCGGGTGACTTCACCGCGACGCCGCTGCTGTCCTCCGGTTCCTGGGCCGCGGGCTCGTCGAACGGCGCGTTCACGTACTCGTACCAGGTGCAGGTTCCCGAGGCACCGGGCGGTCTGACCCCGAAGGTCGGACTGGGCTATTCCTCGCAAGCGGCCGACGGCCGTACCTCGGCATCGAACAACCAGGCCTCCTGGATCGGTGACGGCTGGGACTACAACGCCGGCTCGATCACCCGGACGTACACGAGCTGCCGCCAGGACTCGCAGAAGGCGGGCTCCAACAACAAGGACCACAAGACCGCCGACCTGTGCTGGGGCTCGGAGAACGCGACCCTCTCCCTCGGCGGCTCGACGACCGAACTGGTGTGGGACAAGGACAAGGGCACCTGGACCACCGGCAACGGCGACAACTCGCGTGTCGAGCTGCTGAAGAACACGGGCCTGAAGAACGGTGACGCGGACGGCGAGTACTGGGTCGTCACGACCAAGGACGGCACCCGCTACCACTTCGGCCTGAACCGGCTCCCGGGCTGGTCGGACAAGGGCACGCCGGACACCAAGGACGACGACCCGACCACCGACTCGGTCCTGAACGTCCCCGTGTACGGCAACCACGCCGGTGAGCCCTGCTACAAGGCGGGCGACTGGAAGAACTCCGGCTGCACCCAGGGATGGCGCTGGAACCTCGACTACGTCGAGGACGTCAACGGCAACGCCATGTCGCTGTGGTGGCAGAAGGAGACGAACTACTACGCCCGGAACTTCGACTTCAAGGCCCCGGTCGTCTACGACCGCGGCGGCCACCTGACCCGCATCGACTACGGCCAGCGCAAGGACACCCTGTTCTCCGCCGAGGCCATCGGCCGCGTGCAGTTCAAGACCGCCGAGCGCTGCTTCGACGAGCCCACCGTCGCCTGCACGGACGCCAACTTCGCGGCGAAGGACCCGGGCAAGTTCCGCATCTGGTACGACACCCCGGCCGACCTGCGCTGCGCGCCGGACCCGAAGGTGAAGTGCTGGAACGCGGGCCCGTCGTTCTTCTCCCGCAAGCGCCTGGAATCCATCGTCACCTCCGCCCAGCGCCTGGAGGGCGACACCGCGCGCCAGGTCGTGGACGAGTACCAGCTCAAGCAGTCGTTCCCGGTCCTGAGGACGGGACCGAACACGGCGCTGTGGCTGGAGTCGATCAGCCGTACCGGCTATGCCCGCAAGGGCGTGACGGACACGAAGGTGACGTTGCCGACGGTGCGTTTCGAGCACAACGTCGACGACATGCCGAACCGTGTCATGCGCGGCGCGAACGACCCCACCCCCGGGTTCGCGCGCCTGCGCATCGGCCGCGTCATCAACGAGCACGGCGGTGAGACGGTCGTCACGTACCGCAAGCCGGAGGGCGAGTGCGCCACCGGTACGGGGCTGCCGACGGCGAAGGACAAGGACGCGCTGAAGAACAACGCGCGCCTGTGCTACCCGGCCTTCTGGCACCCGGACCCGCAGAAGGAGGACGAGGTCTCCTGGTTCCACAAGTACGTGGTCGAGAAGATCGAGGAGCTGCCGAATGTCGACGGCGCCTACGCCAACGCGACCGGCTACGAGTACAGGAACCCGGGCTGGAAGCTGGCCGAGTCCGAGTTCACCAAGCAAGCCACCCGCACGTACTCGCAGTTCGCGGGCTTCGAGATGACCACGGTCACCACCGGTGTGAAGGGCACGGTGGAGGTGGGGCAGGAGAACCCGCTGACCGGCGGCAAGCGGACCAAGTCCGTGACCCGCTACTACCGCGGCCTGGGTGACAACGTCTCCGTCAAGGACATCACCGGCGCGGAGATCGGCAAGGACCGCGAGGCCTTCGCCGGCCGTGTCGCCGAGCAGCTCACGTACACCGACCCGGACGCCCCGCCGGAGGGCTGGGTCTCACGCGGCATCACCACGCTGGAGGCCGTCGAACTGGCCAAGCGGGTGCGCGGAGACGGGCTCAGTGACCTGAAGGCCTGGCGCGTGCTGGAGCCGGTGGAGCGGGCTTACACCAAGTCCTCCGGGACGGGCGACGACAAGCGCACCGAACGCGTCGTGGAGACGCGGACCGGCTACGAGCCGGTCTACGGTCTCCCGGTCCAGGTGGACGTCCTCGGTGACACGGGCAAGGCGGGCGACGAGACGTGCACCCGCTCCGAGTACCTGCACCAGGCCGAGCGCAACATCATCGGCCTGAGCAAGCAGGTCCTGACCAGCCCCACCTCGTGTGCGACGGCGGACTTCGGCAACCTCACGACGCTGACCTCGGGCCAGCGCACCGGGTACGAGGGCCAGGCATGGGGCATCGTCCCGGGCGCCGGCACGCGGGCCAAGGCGACCGAGACCTGGAACCTGAAGGCGGACAGGACGGGCTTTGAGTCCACCGGCACCGTCGGCTTCGACGCCGTGGGCCGTGTCGTGCGGATGACCGACCCCGAGCAGCGGTCCTCCACGATCACCTATGAGCCGGTCGCCGGCCAGGTGTTCAAGACCGTCGAGACCAATGTCCTCGGCCACACCCAGGTCCAGGAGGTCGAACCGGGCCGCGGGGTCTCCCTGCGGACCACGGACGCCAACGGGCGGGTCAGCCTCGCCTCCTTCGACCCGCTCGGCCGGCTGCTGGAGGCGTGGTCCTCGGGGCGTTCGCCGGCGTCCCACTCGGTGCCGGACTTCCGTGCCGAGTACACGCTGCGCGAAGGAAAGCCGCCGTACGTCACCACCTACAGCCGGGGCCACGAGAACCGCGTCGAGACCGACGTCACCCTGTACGACGGTATGGGGCGCGAGCGCCAGTCCCAGGAGCAGGCACCGGGCGGTGCCCGCCTGATCACCGACACGCTGTACAACAGCTCCGGTGAGGTCTGGCAGACCAACAACGCCTACCTCGCCGACGGCAGGCCCAGCGGTGAGCTGTTCACGCCGCTCGCCGACACCACCCTGCCGAACGTCACCCGGTACACGTACGACAACGTCGGCCGTGTCCTGCAGGAGATGCCCGTCCTGAGCGGTGTCGAGACCCCGGACCGGGCCACCCGCTACGAGTACGGCCTCGACCACTCCACGGTGATCAACCCGTCCGGTGCCCCGTCCTACCGGGTCTACACCGACGCGCTCGGCCGCTCCGCCAGGGTCGACACCTTCACGGACGCGGGCCGGACCGGCTTCACCTCCATGCGCTACGAGTACGACACGCGCGGCCAGATGGTGAAGGCCAGCCACTCCGAGGACCCCACCCACCCGTGGACCTGGGGCTTCGACCAGCGCGGCCGGATGGAGACGGCGAACGACCCGGACACCGGCACCAGCCGGACCACCTACGACCGCTACGACCGGCCCGTGACCGCCACCAACGCGCGCGGCGTCACCACGTGGACCGACTACGACGAACTGTCGCGCCCCAAGCAGCTCCGCCTCGGCGGCGCCACCGGCACCCTGCTGGCGGACTTCACCTACGACAGCGTCACGGGCGCCAAGGGCCTCCCGGCCACGGCCACCCGCTACACCGACGGCCTCGCGTACACGCAGAAGGTCAACGGCTACACGGAGGACTACCAGCCCACCTCGACCACACTGACCCTGCCGCAGTCCATCGCCGACACGTGGGGCCTGCAGTCCTCGTACACCCACGCGTACACCTACACCGACACCGGTCTGCTGGACGAGGCCACCATCCCCGCCGTCGGCAGGACGGCCTCCGAACGGATGGTCGTCCGGTACAACGACGAGGGCCTGCCCCTGTCCGTCTCCGGCAAGGACTGGTACGGCGCGGAGACCGTCTACTCCCCGCACGGCCAGGTGCTGCGCTCCACCCTCGGAGCCCAGCCCTACCGGGTGTGGTCGCAGACCTCGTACGACGAGGCCAGCGGCGCCGTGACCGACCAGCAGGTCTACCGCGAGCAGACCGGTGACGGCGCGGTCGTCCAGGGCAACCTGGTCTCGCACCGCTCCTACGCCTACGACAACGCGGGCAACGTCACCTCCATCCGTGAGGGTTCCACCGGCATCGAGGAGCGCCAGTGCTTCTCCTACGACCCGCTGGGACAGCTGAGGACCGCCTGGACCTCGGGTGACCAGAACTCCTGCGCCGCCGGCCCGAAGGGCCCCGACGGCAAGGTCAACGCGGTCACGGGCAAGGACAGCTCCGGCTACTGGCAGGAGTACGAGTACGACCTGCTCGGCAACCGCACCAAGCTGGTCGAGCGGAACCTGGCGGGCGACACCGCCAAGGACACCACCACCACGTACGCGTACGGAAAGGGAACCGAGAAGAGCCAGCCGCACACCCTGACCAAGGTCACCAAGAAGTACACGACCCCGGCCGGGGCGCAGGTCACCGCCGAGGCGGAGCGGCTGTACGAGCTGACGGGCGAGACCACGTCGGTCACCTCCACCCAGAACGGCGACAAGCAGCAGCTCACCTGGACCTACGACGGCCAGATCGAGCGCGTCACCGGTTCGGGCCAGAACGGCAGGACCTCCTACGTCGGACCGGCGCAGAAGTGCATCGACCTGAGACTGGGCACGGCCACGGCCGGGCAGCCGGTCCAGCTGTACTCCTGCAACGGAACCGGGCCGCAGCGCTGGGCGTTCACCCAGACCCCGAACCAGCCGGACGCCAACCTGGGCACCCTGTCCATCTACGACACCTGGTGCGCGCAGCCGACCGGCAACACCGCCGGCTCCGAGCTCCAGATCCACAAGTGCGACGGCTCGGCCGCCCAGCAGCTCAAGCGGAACGCCGCGGGCCAGTTCACCCACGTGCCGTCGGGGCTCTGCGTCGAGGCGAAGGGCGGAGCCACGGCCGAGTCCACCCCCCTGGCCCTGGCCACCTGCTCCGGCAGCGCCGCGGCGCAGCTGTGGGAGCCGCAGAACGACACCCGGCACATCTACGGGCCGAGCGGCCGTCTGCTGACGATCCAGGGCAAGCAGGCCACGCTGTACCTCGGTGAGACCCAGGTCACCACCCAGAAGGGCGGCGTCCTGGTCAACACCCAGCGCACCTACGCCGTCCCCGGTGGCGCCGTCATGCGCTACAGCTACGGCAACGGCGGGGACCAGATGGTGGCCCTCGCGGGCGACCACCAGGGCAGCCCGTACGCGGAGGTCACCCTCGGCGGCGGCATGCAGGTCCGTGTCCGCAAGCAGGACCCGTTCGGCAACGAGCGCGGGGCGTCCACCGGCGCCGCCACCATGCAGGCGGACAAGGGCTTCCTCGGCGCCCCGAAGGACACCGCCTCCGGGTACCAGATCCTCGGCGCCCGCATGTACGACCCGGCCGTCGGCCGTTTCCTCTCCGCCGACCCGGTGCTCGACCTCGCCGACCCGCTGGCCCTCAACGGGTACACCTACGCACACAACAACCCGGTCACCCTCTCCGACCCCTCGGGCCTGTCGGTGTCACTGACCTCGTCGGAGCTCTCGGCGGCGCTGGCGGGTGTGGGGCTGAGCTCGGCGGATGTCGCCCAGGCGCAGGCCAACATGAACCGGAGCCTCACCGACGTCATCCTCGGTGCCGCGTGGGGCATCCTCGCCGAGTTCACCGGTCTCAACGCGGCGATGGGCTGCTTCAGCCGCGACCTGTGGGCCTGCCTGGACTTCTTCACCGACCTCATCCCGTTCAAGAAGATCCTCAAGCTGGGCAAGGTTCTCGACGGCGTCCGGAAGACTTTCGGCGCCATCAGTGCCTGGAAGACGGCAAAACAGGCCGCGGAGAAGGTGCTCGCGGTGGCGAAGGCCGCCGAACAACGAGCACTGGAGATGAAGAAGAAGGCGATCGAGGAGGCGAAGAAGAAGGCCGCCCAGTTGGCCAAGAAGAAGGCCGACGACGCGAAGAAGAGAACAAGTCAAGCAGCAGTAAACAAGACGAAGAAGACCGGAAACACCACTCACAAGCAGGCCCAGGTAAAGGCCAACCCGAAGGGAGCCTCGGCCAAGGCCGTCACGGGCAGCGCAGCCAAGGGGAAGAGCGGCGCCGGCAGCAGCACCGGCGGCAAGTCCGGCGCCAGTTCGCGGAGCACCGGCGGTTCCAGCGGCTCCGGCGGCTCCGGCAAAGCCGGGAGCGGCTGCGAGACCGGCAAAGCCGACAACAGCTTCGTACCCGGCACCAAGGTACTGATGGCCGACGGCACCACCAAGCCGATCGAGGACGTCAAGACCGGGGACCAGGTCGTCGCCACCGACGAGGAGACCGGCGAGACCCGGACCGAGACCGTCACCGCCGAGATCAAGGGCAAGGGACTCAAGAACCTCGTCACGGTCACCGTCGACGTGGACGGTGAATCCGGCTCGGCCACGGAAACGCTCGTCGCGACGGACGGACACCCGTTCTGGGTACCCGCACTCGGCGCATGGGTGGACGCCAAGGACCTGACCCCGGGCCAGCTGCTCCGCACCAGCACGGGCATCCTGATCCAGATCACGGCAGTCGCCCACTGGACCGCCCAGAACGCGACGGTCCACAACCTCACCGTCTCCGACAAGCACACGTACTATGTGCTGGCGGGGCAGACTCCGGTCCTGGTTCACAATTCCGGAGGGGCGTGCAAGGAAGTAACCCTGCCTAGCTTTGACAGCTTCGAACAAGCCCGCAACAAAGCGCTTGATCTGTTGGGTGAGGTTGATCCAGCTACTCGGCAGCCGTACATCGGACGTCTCGAATCTGCGCCGACGACCTACGGCAAGGTAGTGGGATTCACTACTCGGGTTAACGGTGAATTCAAGAGGTTCAGGATGGATTACGATCCAGTGAAGGGTCCCCATATCAACGTGGAAGTCGGCAAGGGGGACTCGGCGCGTAAGTGGGCAGTGCCATGGAATGGGACAGAAGACGATTTCGCGAGAATGCTTGGCGGTAATTCGTGACGCTCGACGATGTATACGGAACCAGGCCGGACCTCCTGCCCAAATCTATGGTTCGAGTGGTTCGTGCAGATCAGCAGGGTGACCGACGGCTAACTTGGGTTGGCCGGCCGGGTGTGCAGCTGCTGAACCTGGATCAGCATCTCCAGTACGAGCGCGAAAGCCTCAGTCATTACCCGCGCAGCTCCGACGGTGCGATCGCGTGGGGCGCGGTGGCTGATGGTTTGGTGCTCAGCTCGATGGAGTCGGGTTCCATCGAGCTGAGCACCGTAATCCAACAGTTCGCCCCGAAGGCTGGCAGCCTAATCTTTTTCTGGGAGAGCTTGGCGGTTCCGAGTGTAGAGATGGGGCTTGAATTCTCCATCTCTCACCTGCCGGATATCGCAGAATCCGTACCGGAATTCTGGGTCTATTCTCCAGGTGACCGCATTGTGGTGGAAAGTTCGTTCTCTGGCGTAGTGACTGTGGCCCATATTCCTGTGGAAGCAGATGGCCAGAGTCCTGCGTAACGCCGTTTGACGGCAACGCTGACGGCAACGTCAGCGGACGACCACCGCTGAGGGCGGCGGCTCTTCGGAGTCGTCGCCCTCAGCCAGTGCGTCGCTCAGGGTGTCGATGGCCTGGCGCTGGAGGCGGAGTCGGACGTGGGCGTAGACGCCGGCGGTGACGCCGATATGGGCGTGGCCGAGGAGTTCCTTGATGACGACGAGGTCGACGCCCTGTTCCAGGAGCAGGGTGGCTGTCGAGTGGCGGAGATCATGGAAGCGGATCGTCCGGAGTCCGGCGCTGTGGAGAAGGCGGCGGAAGCGGCGGGTGAGGTTGCCTGGGTCGAGTGGCCTGCCCTTCGGGGTGGTGAAGACGAGGCCGTTGTCCGTCCAGCCCGTTCCGGCTGCCTGACGCTCTTCCTGATGCTGTTCCTGGTGCATCTTGAGGGAGTTGATGCATTCGGTTGGGAGGGCGATGCGGCGTTCGGAGGCGAGGGTCTTGGTGTTCAGGACAGTCAGACCCTGGCTGCGGGTGCGCTGGAGGGAGCGGTGGATGGTGGCGGTGCCGCCGTCGAGGTCGAGGTCTTCCCAGTGGAGGCCGAGGAGTTCGCCCTTGCGGAGTCCGGTGCGCAGAGCGAGTTCGTACAGGGCATGCAGCCGGTCGGCGCCGACCGACTGGAGGAACTGTCGGGCTTCGGCGGCGGTGAAGGGCTGGAAACGCCGGGGGCGGGGCGTGGTGGTCTTGACGTTCCGGGCGACGTTGCGCGGCAGTTCGTCCTCGCGGACGGCGTGTTCCAGGGCGGACTTGAGGACCGCGTGGACGTACGTCACGGTCAACGGTGACAGCCGCTTTCCACAGCACTGGCCGATGGCGCAGCAGGCCCGCCGAGCAGCGTCCCGTTCTTGGGCGCAGCACTGGCAGGTGGTGCGGAGTCCGTCGAGGAAGGTGCGGATGTCGCGGGTGGTGAGCCGGGCGAGCTTCTTGGCGCCGAGGCCGGGGTTGAGGTGGAGGCGGATGGAGGCGGCGTAGCGGGTGTGGGTGTTCTCCCGCAGGTGGTGAACGGCGACGGCGTCCAGCCAGTAGGCAAGGTAGGCGCTCACGGTGCTGTCGGCTGCCGCGACGGGGAGACCTCGGTTGCTGGCGGCGATCTTCTCGGTGAGCTTGGTCATCGCGTCTTTGCGGGTGGTGCCGTAGACGCGGACGCGCTTGCAGGTGTTGCCGGGGGCCAGCACGTATCCGGCGGCTTCCCACCGTCCGTCCTTGCGCTGGTAGACGGTCCCGTCACCGTTCGCGCGAGCGCGGGAGCGGCGGGACGGAGCGGGGCGGTGTGTGGTCATCAGGCGGCTTCCTGTTCCAGGCGGGTGCGGATGAAGTCGGTGAGGGCGTGGGCGGGAATGCGGCGGGCGCGGCCGAGGGTGATCGAGGCGAGCTGTCCGGTACGGAGCAGGTCGTAGACGGCGGAGCGGCCGAGCTGGAGGCGGGCCATGACCTGGGGCACTGTCAGCAACTCCAGGACCGGGCCCGTTCCGGTGTGGAGGACGGCGGGCGGGGGCGAGGTCATCTGCAGCCCTCTTCGGCCGTGAACCGGCGTTCCAGTTCGTTTCGGTGCCGGACGTGGGCGGCGAGGAGGGCCGCGCCGGGGCTGTAACCGGAGCCGAGGTAGTTCCAGTGGCTGACGACGAGCGTGGTCGCCGGGTCGGCCTCGGGCAGGTCGGCGTGGGCGCGGGCCTGTTCGGTGCGCCAGGCGCGGCGGGCGTCGCGCAGCGCGCCCAAGGTGGTGGAGTAGCGGCGGGACTTGGTGGAGAAGTGGCCGCGGAAGCCGAGCATGTGCGCCCACTTCCAGAGCTTGAGGTCGGCGAACTCCGGCAGGCGGCCGAGCTCCCAGCAGGTGCGGATCATCTGCCGCACGTGTCGGGCGACGGCGAGGCGGGGCAGGGGCCGGGCCTGTCCGGTGCCGTCGCAGACGGTGCAGGGCAGCGGGGTTCCGTGGGGCAGAAGGGTGGCGCCGCGTCCCTGGCAGGGGCGGCAGTACAGGGAGCGGTCGAGGGTGCCGGAGGCGTCGGCGGACTTGGTGGCGTACTTGGCCACGTAGGCGGCGACCGCCTGGTCGGTCAGTTCGGCGTCGGTGCCGAAGGCGGCGATCTCGCGTACGTCGAGCTGTTGGCCCCAGCCGAGTTGGTGTTCCCCGACCGCGTCTGACGCGAGCGTGATGCGGGCGCGCGGTGCGGCGGCCTGGATGGCGTCGGTGAGCACAGCAGTGGTGGCGTACGAGGGTGGGGGCTGGGTGCTGCCGTCGGGGCCGTCGAGCCGGATCACGGCGTGGAAGTGGACCAGGCCGCGCTTCTGGTACTCGGCAACCTTGGCGAAGGACACCCGCAGCACAGTGCGGGCGGCCTTCTGGGTCATGCCGAGCCGGATGGCGAGCTCCCGGCGCAGATAGGTGGTGAAGCGTGCCCACAGGGTTCCGGCGTGGGCGTTGAAGAGGACCGCGCCCACGTAGTCGTACGTCGCCGGATTCAGTGGGGTGCCGAGCATGGGGTCCGTGGATTCGTGGCGGGTTCCGCAGCGGCAGGGCCGGGTGTCGGGGCGGTTGTGGACGGGGCCGAAGGAGGGGGCGGTGAGGGTGGTGAAGACGCGGGGATGAATGCGGACGGTGTCGGGCACGGTCTTGCCCCCGGACAGGCCGGCGCGGATGAGGTGGTAGGTGTCGGCGGCGTAGAGGCGGGAGCAGGCCGGGCAGCGTGAGGCACGGCGGTTGCCGCACGCGGTCAGCAGGCTGCCAGTGGGCTCATCGGAGGCGGTGTAGGAGCGCAGCACCTCACCGGTCATGGTGTCGATGGTCGTGCTCTGGCCGGTCAGGCGGACGGGTTCGGTGCAGCCGCCGAGGCGTTCGATCTGCTGCTGCGCGCGGTCGAAGTCGGGGTGGTTGACCAGGTGAAGCAGGTTCCGCACGGCGGGGCTTGCCACGTGGCGCAGGTCCAGGGTGACCATTCGGGGCGTGTCCCTTCTGTCGGGTGGGTGGCCCCGAGCAGCAACCAGCCGAACTGGAAGGCGTGTTGGTGCTGCTCGGGGCATGACGAACCAGGCCCAGGGGCGGCGTGGATTGAAGCGAGGGGGATTTGGACGGTGAGGGCCGGGGTTCAGAGCTGAGCGAGTGCGGCGGTGGCCACCGGCAGGGCGACGCCCATGCGCGTGCCCAGGTGGGCGGCGGTGATCGGGTGCCGTGCTCGGCGCGGTGGGTGTCCGCGATGCGCTGGGCCGCGTTCAGCAGGGCGGCCGGCAGGGCAGGTCCGGAGGCGAGCTGGGCCGCCTTGACGACGACGGGCGGAGCAGCGGGCGGAGCCGGAGTGGGCTGCGGTTCCTCGGTCAGGGCGGCAACGACGTCGGGGTCGGGGGCCGGGGGCCTTGATTCGAGGGCGGGTGCTTCGTCGTGCACCGGCTCGGGGAGAGCAGCGGCAGTTTCCTCCAGGTGCGGGGTGGGGTGTGCGGGGGTGTGGAACTGGGCGAGGAGGGTGGGGCCGACGTGGCCCCAGCCGAGGAGCAGGAGCGGGGCGACGGTGTCCAGGCAGGCCCGGCCGTAGCGTCCGGCCAGCAGCGGTTCGGCGGTGTTCAGAGCGAGGGTGAGCAGCCCGCACAGGTGCAGCAGCCGAGTACCGGCCCTCAACTCCGACTTGGACACCCCGCGCAGGGCCAGGAACCGCAGAGCGACCAGGAGCCCGACGACGGACAGGTCCACCATGGGGGCGATCAGCGGCGCGATCGGACGGGGGACACCGAGCCGCAGGGCGAGCGCCCAGACGTTGCCGAAGGAGAAGACGAAGGCCAGGGCCGCGATGACCGCCATGACCACGGTCACGGTGCGCCGGGTGAACCGTTCCTCCGCCATGATCTCAACCTCCCTTCCGGCGTGGGTGTTTCGGGATCACTTGGTGAGCGAGGGCGCGGGCGTTGCCGTCCGGCCGGTCGAGCGCAGGAGGGCGTCCAGGCACAGGTCCGGGTCGGCGGTCAGGTGCGAGGTGTCCTCGGCGACGCGGGCCGCGTCGGCGTCGGAGACGTAGGGGGTGCGGATGCGGGTGTAGCCGGGGCGGCCCTGCATCGCCATCACCGCGACGCCGACGTAGGCGGGGTCCTGCAAGGTGACCGGGCTGGCGTCGGGCCAGTTGCGGATGTCCTCACCCAGAGCGGCCACCGCGGCCTCCACCGTCTTCTGCGCGAAGGACAGCCCGATGGGGCACACGTCGCGGATGAAAGTGGGGATGGCATCGCCGGTGGTCTTCTGGCTAATCAGGATCACCAGGATGCCGACGCTGCGGCCCTTCTTGACCAGGTCCTCCACCAGCCGGGCGTTCTCCGCCGTCAACGCGGCTAGTCGCTTCGTGGCCGGGTCGCTGCCCTTGTACTCGCGGAAGTACGTGTGCGCCTCATCGATGATCAGGACCGTGAGCGGCCACTCCGGAGACGGGCCGACATGCCACATGTTCTTCACGCCCAGCACGTCCCGGATCGTCGCCGAGCGCCGCTTACGCAGCTCCACCAGCCGCTTGAACAGCGCGTTCGCCTCATCCAGGTCATCCCCGCAGAACGCGAACATCCGCTTGACCAGGTCGGCGTAGTCGCCCTCCGAAGCCCGCGACACCTTCCCGTCCGCCGTCGCGAACTGCACGGCCGCCGACGGCGCGAAGTCGCAGACGAACTTGTTGACCCCCGAGGTCTTGCCCGCACCCGGGACGCCGGCCACCGTCACCCCGGGCACATTGGCCAGGGACACGCACACCTGCGCGGCGAACTCGTCCACCCCCAGCTCCCAGCGCGTCAGATCCCCGGGCGGCCGACCCGTGGGCCGGTGTTCAGTGGGCGTGGTCAGCGGATCGGAGCGCACACCCCGGATCACCACCTTGCCGGGGCCATCCGGCAGCACGGACACCCGCGTGCACCGCCAGGCATCCGCCAGGAACCGCGCCGACTTCTGGTACTCCTCCAAACCGACCTGCGGCAGCGTCCGCGCCCGCACGATCACCCCGAACCGGTCGGGCTTCACCTTGATCTTCGGCGTCAGTACCCGGGGCGCGGGGGTGGCACCGTCCTTCTGGGCGGTGATCTGCGCGAGCAGGCTCGGGGTCTTGTCGATGACCGTCAGACCGGCCATCCGCGCGAGGCGTACCCAGCCCCAGCGGACCCGCACGGCCTGCCGCATGCTGGCCCGCGTACCCCGGTCGGCCCGGACGTAGCGCACCACCGTCACCAGCAGCCACACACCGGTCAGCACGACCGCGACCAGCAGCGCGTCCGGCGCGTATCGCGTCACGGCTTCCACGTCACGCCCCCTCTTCACGTATCAGGTGCAGCATGTCGCCCAGGTCGAGGCGGGCCGCGTGCTCCGGGCTCAGGCCGAGCAGATCAAGCAACGCCGCCGAGACGGCGAACGTGCCCTTGCCCTCGGCCCCCGGCAGGGGTCGGAGCGGATACAACTCCCGCTCCGGCGTGGGGTTTTCGAAGCGGATCACTGGGCCGCCTCCACGGTCACCAGGTCCAGGCGGGCGGCCCGGTAGGCGACGCCGTCGGAGAGCTGGCCGTTGAAGATCCGCGCCCACGGGGTGGCGAACAGGTCCACCGGCCGCACCATCACCCCCGGCTTCAGTCCGGCCGCGAGACCGGTCTCCGGGACCGTGATCTTCAGGACTTCGGCCCGGCCGTCCTCCATGAGCATCACAGTCACGGTGTACAGCGATGCCCCGGTCTGCCGGTCGGTAGCGACCTCCCCGGTCTGCTGGTCCTTGATCTTCAGCACCGGCTCGGTGCCCGCGATACACACCGCCGACCGCAGCAGAGCAACACGGATACGAGTCATGGCCATGCCATCACGCCCCTTGTTCGGTGGAGTCGCTTGATCGACTCGCCATGACCATAGCGGCACACTCGCTACACCCGCAACACTCGATTCGTATCGCTACACCGATACGGCTGGAACGCCGAGGACGCGCGGGTGTGCCGCGAGTGCCGACGCCGCTACCCTCGTGCCATGAAGCTGCCCCTGGGAGAGGACCCCCGGCCGCCGTACGTCCAGGCCGCCGACGTCCTGCGTGCTGCCATCCACGACGGCGAGCTGCGCCCAGGCGAGCGGCTGCCCGCCGCGCGCGAGCTGCAACGACGCTTCGGCATCGCCAGCTCCACGGTCCAAAATGCCCTGCGGGTCCTCAAAGAGGAGGGGCTGATCTACTCCGTCCTGGGCCGGGGCAGCTACGTCCGCGCGCCGAAGCCGATCGTGGCCACCGAAGCGGAGGTCGTCACGGCAGAGGAAGACGAGGTTGATCCCGGTGAGTCCGATCCTGAGTACACCGGTCTCGCTACCCTCCGGCGTGGTTGGCAGACTGCCGACAGTCCCCCTGACGATCCCCGCCCCCCGTACGTGCGGACTGCGGACGAACTCCGCAAGCAGATCAAGGACGGCCGGCTCGCACCGGGTGCCAAGCTCCCGTCCGCCCGCGATCTGCAAGCCCAGTACGGCATCGCCAACTCCACGGCGCAGAACGCCCTGCGGGTCCTCAAGGAGGAAGGGCTGGTCTACTCCGTGCAGGGCCGGGGCGTCTTCGTCCGCCAGCCCAGCCCGCGCGATCAGTTCCTCAAGCGCTACAACGAGGGGCTGGAGGAGATGGTGGCCCAGCGCCGGGCGGACGAGGAAGCGGTACGACTCAGCGGCAAGACCGATGACGAGGTAGCCGCCGAACTCGCCGCCGCCGAGGAACGGTTCACCAAGGCCAGCACCGAGTTCGAAGCCGCCACCGCCCACCGTGACGCCATGCGCGCCGTCATGGAGCAACGCAAGCGCCTCAGTGGCAATTACACGCCCGAGGAGACCGCCGCCAGCGCTCAGCGCCTGCGCGACCGACTCAACGAAGGCAGACGCCGACGCTGAACCACCCGCACCCGGCGGAACAGCGGGGCGCCCAGCTCGGGGGAGCTGTTCAGAGTTTCTTTACTTGATCAAGGCGGTCCGCTGGCGCGGCCCGCGCGCGCTCCGGCCCTGCGGGGCCGCCGCCCGCTCCTGTCTCCGCCCCGCTGGCGACGGCCCCGCCGGTCCGGGCGCGCAACAGCCAGCACAGCGAAGTACCTGGGGCGCTGCCCCAGACCCCGGCCCTCTCTCTGAGGGGCAGGGGGTTCGTGTGCGGGTGCGGCTTCGTCGTGGCGTGGGGTCGAGGTCGCGGGAGGGGCCCCTCGCCGCCCGGTCACCGGAGGCGTACCAGGAACCCCCGGGGGCCGCCAAGGCCGAGCGCACGCGTCACGAGGTGAGCCTTGGCGGCCCCCGGGGAACCCTGGCACGGCGAAGCTGCCCGACCGACGAGGGACCCCTCCCGCTCAGGCCCCGATTCTGCCGGGGCCCGGCAAGACGGCGGTGCATGCCGCGTCGGGGTGGGTGATCGCTCCGGGGCGGGTATCTGCCCGATAGCCACCGGTTGTTGCGCCCGTCCGGCGTACCGTGGCGCTGGAGGTGGTGAACGCGATGACTACGGAACTGGCCGAGAACGTCCGCAAGTACCGACGCCGATCCGGGCTGAGCCAGGAGGAACTGGCCCACGCCGCAGGCGTCTCGCCGGGCACGGTCCGCAAGGTCGAGCAGGGCGGCACCGTCCGCATGGAGACCCTGCACATCCTCGCCCGCGCCCTGGGTGTCACCACCGCGACGCTGCTGGCACCGGACGCCCCCGAGCCGGTCGGCCGCGCGGAGGACGCGAACCGGGTCAACCTGATCCAGCTCCGCGCCGCCCTCACCCCGCCGGTAGGGATCACCGACGAACTGGCCGGCGAGCGGGCCGATGAGGAACCGAACCTCCGCAGCTTCCGCCGGGCCGTACAGGACGGGGCACTGCTGTACCACTCCGACAGCTACAAGAGCGTCGCCTCCCAACTCCCCGCACTCCTGCGGGACGCCAACAGCGCGGTCGCCTTCTTCGACAGCGGCGAAGAGCACCGCCAGGCCGTCCTGGCCCGCGCCGAGACCCTCCAGCTGGCCGGGCGCTACCTGACCCAGGTGCGCCAGTACGACCTCGCCTACACCGCTCTGTCCGGAGCCATCACCGACGCCCGTCATGCCGGAGAGCAGCTCACCGGTGCATCCGGCGTGATCGGCATGTGCTGGCTGCTCCTGCGCCAGGGACGACTGGACGAGGCCGAACAGCTCGCCGCCCGCACCGCCGACCTGATCGAGCCCAGGCTGTCCCGGGCCACCCCGGACGAATGCGCCGCCTGGGGATGGCTGGCCCTGCGCGCCGCCGCTGCCGCAGGCCGCAACAACCGCCCCCAGGAAGCCCGCCACTACCACCGCATGGCCAACACGGCAGCCGCCGCCGTCGGCCGGGAGCACACCGGATCGTTCTTCCGCCACTGGACCACCTTCGGCCCGCTCACCGTCGGCATGAAGGACGTCGAAGACGCCATGATCCTGGGTGACGCCCGCACCGTCGTCCGCAAGTCCAGCCAGGACGCCATGTCCCCCAAGGCGTGGAAGAACACCGGACGCCCCAGCGACGACAACTGGAACCGCCACCGCATGGACGTCGCCCGCGCCCAAGCCCGTACCGGTGATCTCACCGCCGCGATGGAGGAGCTGGCGGGAGTCCGCCGTGCCTCGCCGGAATGGCTGCGGCACCAGCGGATGGC
This sequence comes from Streptomyces sp. NPDC051567, assembly GCF_044454165.1. Taxonomy (NCBI): domain Bacteria; kingdom Bacillati; phylum Actinomycetota; class Actinomycetes; order Kitasatosporales; family Streptomycetaceae; genus Streptomyces; species Streptomyces sp. NPDC051567. The sequence continues at coordinate 63,960 of NZ_JBITDK010000023.1, forward strand.
CGCCGAGACGATGCGGGAGATCTTGAAGAAGCGCAAGCGCACCCTCACCGCGGAGATGCGCGAGATGACCGCCTACCTGGGCGTCGTCGGATAGCTGCCACGCAGCGTGGCACTTCGCGCTCGATCATCCCCCAACTGCCCTGCTGTGCACCTGGGATGACGACTAGTCCCGCACGTACGGTCGCCGTGTCCCAATCAGCGAACCCGGTCGGGGGTGCACGGTGAGCCAGCCCAGGAGTGACGCGGACCGCATGCGTCGCAGGGAGTTGTACGACGCGTCATCGGGAATCACGGGCCCCCGCCTGCTCCCGTGGACCACGCCCGAGGGGAAACCCTGCTACCTCAGCACCAATGGCACGGGCTACCTCACCAGCCTCGCCGACAGCATCGAAACCGTACAGCTCGACATGGGCGAGGAACTGCTCACGTACGCCCGGGACGTCCTCGCCCCCGGCGCGAAGACGGTCTCGGGCACCGAGTACCGCTGGCTCGCCTGCCGACTGAGCGAAGCCCTCACCGACGCCCTCCGCGTCGCCGACTCCCGAGGCCGGCGCATCCCCGATCCGGATGAAGCAGCCGACGATGCCTGACCAGACGGCTGCCGGCGTACCCGGCCAGAGCGGCGCGCGAGGGCGCTACCGGTTCCGCGAGTACCACGTGACCACCGCTGCCGACCCTATGGCGCTGCCCGCCTACGAGGCGCTCTGCGTCACCGGCGAGGAACACAACTGCGGCCACGAATCCGGCACCCTCCACACCCCGGACGAGCTGACCCGCTGGATCGCCCAACACTGCGCCCGAACCGGCCACCAGCACTACGAGCAGACCACCCGCGCCATACTCCGCGCCGAACCCGGAGCGTGGCAGTAAAGTCCCCCTGCGCCGACACTCCGCCAGCGGCAGCACCACCGAGCGCCCCGCGCTCCTGACGGCAGTAGCGACGGCAACACCCACGGATTCCCCCGCACAGCCACGGACATCAGCGGAACCCGAAACCGCCGCTGATCTGCGAATACGCAGATAGAGAGGGGTCGCGTAGCACACGTACTATGTGCTGGCGGGGGCCACTCCGGTCCTCGTTCACAATTGCGGACCTGAGGCTAGAGCGGCAGCGCAATCGGCGCCTGCGGACGCCACGATGAGCGCAGCAGCTCGGTTCCGGGGTACCGATATGGTTTCCACTGGTCACTCTGGTCATTCGTCCCGCCCAGCCTATTTCGAGCCCGAGATTGATTCCGCTCTCGCGGATGGTGGGCAGATCGCCGGCCGCGGAGCTGATAACTGTGCAGAGATCCGGGCCTGCAATACTCTGATCGCCGAACATGGAGCCGATTTTGAGGATCAAGTCGGACGCTCGCTACGGTTGAGTGACATCGAATTCTTGACCGTTCGCAGCGCAACGGGTGCCCCAGAAGCGGCGTGCCTATCCTGTCAGAGTGTTCTTGTTCGGCGCGGCGCGACAGACCTATCGAGGTGAGAAGAATGCGTGAGTCGGAGCTAGAGGAATTCCTCAGCTCGTTTGGCTGGGAGATGGCTGGGGTACGTCGTGAAGCGGATGCCATCGTGGCAGGTCTGGAACGTGTCGGCTTCGCCTGTCATGAGGAGGCAAGGAGCTTCTTGGGCGAATATCTCGGCCTGAAGGTCGACCACCTTCCAGCCCTCGTTATCGCCGGAGAGAGGATCTCAAGCTCGACGCATTTCGATCCGTCCGCCGTGTGCACCACCCGTGATGCGGACGTGGCTCGGCGATGCGCAGAGGTAGCTGGCGCCGCTCTGTTTCCGATTGGAGTGGACAGCTTCCATCTGACCGTATATTCGGGAAGCAACGGAAGGCTCTACGCAGGGTTCGATTCATCGGTCTATCGATATGGGGAAGATTGCAATGCGATGTTCTCGATGATGAAGGCTGGAGTCCGCCCAATCCCATTGGGCGAGTGGACGCTTCAGTGAGAACGATGCGCCGTCGCCTTTGCCGAAATTGGGTTCATTTGAATTTTCGACGCCCTCTCGGCTGAGGAGTCAAGAACCCTGAAAAAGCCGCACGAGCCCTCATCGACAGGGATGTCGATGAGGGCTCGATGCCGTTTGACGGCAGTAGTTGACGGCAACGTCAGCGGACGGGGGTTGCGCAGGAGGGTGGTTCGTGGCCGTCGTTGGGCTTGCTGGTGGTCTCGGTGGGGTTGCGGAGGGCGTGGCCGAGGAGGTTGATGGCGTCGCGTTGGAGGCGGAGCCGGACGTGGGCGTACACGGTGGCGGTGACGCCGATGTGGGCGTGCCCCAACAGCTCTTTGATCACGACGAGTTCGACGCCCTGCTCCAGGAGGAGGGTCGCCGCCGAGTGCCGGAGATCGTGGAAGCGGATCTGCCGGAGTCCGGCCCGGTTGAGGAAGCTGCGGATGCGGCGGGTGAGGTTGGCAGGGTCGAGAGGTCGTCCTGTGGGCGTGGTGAAGACGAGGCCGATGTCGTTCCAGACTGACCCTGCCGTCTCGTGCTCCGTGGCCTGCTGCTGCTTGTGCTCCTTGAGGGAGCGGAGGCATTCGGTGGGGAGGGCGATACGGTGTTCGGACGCCCGGGTCTTGGTGGGCAGGTGGGTGAGGTCGCCGGTGCGGGTGCGCTGGAGCGAGCGCCGGATGCTGGCCGTTCCGGTGGTGAGGTCGAGGTCTTCCCGGTGCAGGCCGAGGAGTTCGCCTTTGCGGAGGCCGGTGCGGAGGGCGAGTTCGTACAGCGCGTGGAGCCGGTCGGCGCGGGCTGCGTCGAGGAACTGGCGGGCTTCGGTCGCGGTGAGGGGCTGGAAGCGCCTGGGCTGGTGCGTGGTGGTCTTGACGTTGCGGGGCAGTTCGTCTTCGCGGACGGCGTGTTCCAGCGCCGACTTGAGCACCGAGTGCACGTAGGTCACGGTCAAGGCGGACAGCCGCTTCTGGCAGCACTCGCCGATCGCGCAGCACCTCTTCCGTTCCGTATCCAGCCCTTGGGTGCAGCACTGGCAGGTGGTGCGGAGGCGGTCGAGGAAGGTGCGGACGTCCTTAGCGGTGAGGCGCGCGATCTTCTTGGTGCCGAGGCCGGGGATGAGGTGGAGGCGGACGCAGGTGGCGTAGCGGGTGTGGGTGTTCTCGCGGAGCCGGTGGACGGCGACGCTGCCCAGCCAAGTAGGTCAGGTAGTCACCGAGCGTGCTGTCAGCGGTGGCGACAGGGAGGCCGCGGTTGCTGTCGGCGATCTTCTCGGCGAGTTTGTCGGTGGCCTCTCTGCGGGTGGTGCCGTAGACGCGGACGCGTTTGCGGGCGCCGTCGGCGGCGAGGACGTAGCCGGCGGCTTCCCAGCGTCCGTCCTTGCGCTGGTAGATGGTGCCTTCGCTGTTGGCGCGGGCCTTCTTGTGCTTGGGGGCGGTCAGCGGGCTGCCTCTTCCAGACGGCGCTGGACGTAGTCAGCGAGGGCGTGGGCGGGGATGCGGCGGGCGCGGCCGATGGTCAGGGAGGCCAGGCGGCGGGTGCGCAGGAGGTTGTAGAGGGCGGAGCGGCCGATCTTGAGGTGGGCCATCGTTTCGGGGACGGTGAGGAGTTCGTCGTCATGCACGAGTTGCCACCACCTGTTCGTTCGAGGTCGGGGGTGAGGCCGGTGTCGTCGTAGGTCCAGTGGGCGAGGGCGGCTCGGGCGGTGCCGAGGGTGGTGGAGTGGGCGCGGTCTTGGTGGAGAAATGGCCGCGGAAGCCGAGCATGCGGGCCCACTTGCGCAGGTTCAGGTGTTGAGGTCGTCGCGGGCGCCGAGGGTCCATGCGGTGCGGATCACGCGGGCGGCGTGCTCGGGTACGGATTCCGTCCAGAGGTCGGTGAGCTTCTTCAGATGGTGGCCGAGGGCGCCGGTCGCGGCTTCGGTGCCCTCGGTGGCGTACTTGGCGACGTATCCGGCGACCTTGCCCTCGGTGATAGTGGTCCCGGTCTGGAAGGCGGTGGACCGGACGCTCCTTACGTCGATCTGCTTACCGAAGGCGAAGGCGAAGGAGCGGGCGCGGCCGTTGACCGTCGGACCGGCGAGGCGGATCGCGGAGTGGAAGTGGATCAGTGCGCGGCGCTGGTGTTCGGCGAGCTTGGTGCAGGAGACCCGGGCGTACCTGGGGCAGGCGTTGGGGGGTGCCTGCTACTGCGGCGGAGAGGGAGAACGGGCGCGCCCACAGGGCGGGTGCGTGGGCGTTCCGGAAGGCGGCGTCGGTGGAGTCGTAGCGGTCCGGATCGAGTGGGGTGCCGAGGGCTGGGTCGTTCTTGGTGCGGGTGTGTCCGCAGCGGCACCTGGTGGAGCCGGTCCGGGGATTCGCGTTCGGGTGACCGGGTTGTTGGTTAGGGTGGCAAGGAGCGGCCGATCCCGATGCTCTTGGCCGGGGTGACGGGCAGTCGCGGTCGCTTCGGGTGGGTCGGACACGACGACGGGGGCTCGCGTTGGATCGCCTGGCCGGAGCGGGCCTGGAAGCCCGAGCGGATCTGGAAGTCGGCCCGTCCCCGTGCGTGCTCGACGGGCCCGTCACCCCGCCCGTACGAGCCGACGGTCCCGGCGATGGCGCGGGCCGACCGGGCGCGGTGGGCAGGTGACCGGCCGGCCGGAGGCCGCGCTGCTGCCCCCGTCGCTGCGCGCGTGGCTCGGGCTGATCGCGGCCCTCGCCACGCTGACGGTCGTCGCGCTCGGGGTCCTGTACGCCGGCCACGGCACGCCCGGCACGGTGGACGCGCGGATCTCGGCGGCGGTGTACGGTGTGCCGCCGGCGTGGCACCGCACCGCCCTGGCCACGGACTTCTTGGGGGAGCCCGCCGGAGCGGCGACGCTGGTCGTGGCCACCGTGACGGGCTGCCTGCTGCTCCGGCGTCCTCGCGCGGCGGTGCTCGTCGTGGTCGGCCCCGGCCTGACCGTGGGGACGACGACGCTGCTCAAGTACGTGGTGGGACGCACCATCAACGGCGGGCACCTGTCCTACCCGAGCGGGCACACCGCCTTCCTCGCCGCGTTCGCCCTCGTGCTGGCGCTGCTCGCGAGCGGCCGGCTCGGCCTCGGCAGGACGGCCGGCACGTCCCTCGTGTGCGCCGCGGCGCTGGTCGGTGGCGGCGCCATGGGCTGGGCGCAGGTCGCCCTCGGCGCGCACTACCCGACCGACGTCCTCGGCGGCTGGTGCACCGCGCTGGCGGTGATACCGGCGACCGCGTGGCTGGTCGACCGGGCAGCCGATCGGATGGCCACCTGGGCAGCCGACCGGCTGGCCGACGCCGGTCGGCGGGAGCATCACTGACGTCACATCACATCACGGCACGTCATGTCACCTCACACCAGGCGGCGGAAGACGGGCTTCACCGGCCGCCCGGCCAGCCAGGGGGTGGGGTCGGCGGCGTCCAGTGCCTTCCGGTACACCGCACAGGCCTGGGCCACCACGTCGACGGTGTGGTCGATGTCGGCGTCGCCGAGCGCGCTGCTCACCACGAACGACGGGGCCAGCACTCCGCCCGCGAGGAGCCGGCGCAGGAACAGGGTGCGGTAGCGCTGCGACGGCTGCCGGTTCTCGTCGAGGGTGGCGAAGACCAGGTTGCTGGCCCGGCCCCTGACGACGAGGTGGTCGCCGACGCCCATGCCGGCCGCGGCCTCGCGGACCCCGGCGGCCAACCGCTCGCCGAGGGCGTGCAGCCGCGCGGTGACGCCCTCCTCCACATAGGTGGTCTGCACGGCCATCGCGGCGGCCAGCGAGTGTGTTTCCGCACCGTGCGTGGTGGACAGCAGGAACACCCGGTCGCCGGAGTGGCGCAGCCCGCCCCACTCCATCAGGTCACGGCGCCCGGCCAGCGCGGAGACGGCGAACCCGTTGCCCAGCGCCTTGCCGAACGTGGAGAGGTCGGGGACGACGCCGTACAGGCCCTGGGCACCCGCTTCGGACCAGCGGAAGCCGGTGATCATCTCGTCGAAGACCAGCACGCAGCCGTGCCGGTCGGCCAGCTCGCGCAGGCCGGCGAGGTACCCGGGCGGAGGCTCGGTGTGGCCGGCGGGTTCGAGGATCAGGCAGGCGATCTCGTCCTGGTACCGGGTGAGCAGCTCCTCGGTGGCGGCCAGGTCCCCGTACGGGAACGCCACGGTGAGTTCGGTGGTCGCCGCCGGAACACCGGCGGACATCGGCGTGGTGCCGATGAACCAGTCGTCGACGGAGAAGAACGGCTGGTCGCCGCAGATGGCCACCCGCGCGCGCCCGGTGACGGCGCGGGCGAGGCGCACCGCGGCGGTGGTGACGTCGGAGCCGTTCTTCGCGAACTTCACCATCTCGGCGGTCGCCACCGTGGCCAGGAAACGTTCCGCGGCCTCGACCTCCACGACGGACGGCCGGACGAAGTTGCCGCCGCGGCCGAGTTCCCGCCGCACCGCCTCCAGCACGCGCGGGTGGGCGTGGCCGAGGCTGACCGACCGCAGGCCGGAGCCGTACTCGACGTAGCGGTTGCCGTCGACGTCCCACACGTGGGCACCGCGGCCGTGGCTGATGACCGGGGCCATGTCCTGCGGGTACTGGTCGTCGCCCTTGGCGTAGGTGTGCGCGCCCCCGGGGATCATGGCGTGCAGCCGCTCGTTCGCCCTCCGCGACCGGGGCAGGGGGAACGCTTCGCCGTCCACGCCGACCTCGCTGCCCACACCGTCCACGGCTACCTCGCCCTCCCTCCGCCGCAGGACCTCGGCGAGGCTCGGTGCCTCCCGGTCCCGCCCGGACATCGACAGCACCGGCAGCGGCCAGGGGATGGCGAGCTCCGGGTCGTCGAAGGCGATCGTCACGTCCTCGGCCGGATCGTGCGGGCGGTCGATCCGGTACGAGACGTCGGCGGTCCCGGTCAGTGCCTGGAAGCCGTGCGCGCACCCGGCCGGGACGTACAGGGTCGTCTGCGTCTCGTCGGACAGGTCGAAGAAGGCCCGGTTGCGGTAGGTCGGCGAGTCGGGCCGCAGGTCCACGACGACGTCGAAGACCCTTCCGTACGAGCACCGCACGAGCTTGGCCTCGCCGGCACCCGAGCGCAGGTGCAGGCCGCGCAGCACGCCCCGGACCGAGCGGGACACGCTGTCCTGGACGAAGGCGTCCGGGTCGAGGCCCACCGAGCGGAGCACGTCGGCGTCGAAGGTGCGGCAGAAGAAACCGCGCTCGTCGGCGTACGGCGTCGGCTCGAACAGGTACGCGCCGGCGATCGCCGGGACTTCGGTCGTCTTCATGGAGCCTCCCGCAGGTCGTGGGTGTGGGTATGGGTATGGTCGGCCGCCGGGAAGAGGGCCGAGGTCAAGGCGGTGAACTGGTCCCCGACGCGCCGGGCGGCGGTCAGGTTCCGCTCGGTGAGGGTGCGCCGCAACTCCGCCGATCGCCGCTCCAGCGACCGGAACTGTTCGAGCAGCCGATCGGCGTCCACCTCGCGCGCCGGGTGGCAGTACGCGGCAAGACCCATCTGGGCCATGAGCGCGTCGCTCTTCGCCGCGTAGCTGAGCGCGAGCGTCGGCGTGCCGACCTTCAGCGCGCAGATCAGGTTGTGGTAACGGACGGCCACCACCGTGTCGGCCGCCGCCATCTCCTTCATCAGGTCGGCCAGTGAGGCCGTCTCGGCGGCGGTGACCAGCGGCGAGTCCACCGCGTCGAGGATCGCGGCGACCACCGGCCCGTCGACCTCGTCCCCGGTGAGCAGCCGCACCGGCCGGCCCTCCTCGGCCAGCGCGCGGACGAAGCGGATCGTCCCGTCGAGGTAGCGCCGGTGGATCTCCCCGGCCCGGGCACGGTCGTCGTCGCCACCGTGGAAGGCCATGACGCCGACGCAGACCGGGCCCGGCGGACCCGGCGGGACCGAGGGGCTGCCGGGTCCGCCCGCCGGCAGCGTCGGCAGCGTCGGCAGGGAGAAGGCGAGGTCCGGGTAGACCTCGTCGCGCGAGGTGTCCACGCCCATCGCCCGCATCGCGTCGCGGGACGGGGCGTCCCGGTACGACCGGTACGCGGCCAGCCGCGCCGACCAGCGCACCAGGGCCCGGGTCGGCCGGTTGCCGATCGCGGCGGCGCCGACGCTGACCAGCGCGACCCGGGTGCCGAACAGCCGGCCGGACGCGCAGAGCAGGAACAGCGCGTACGGGAAACCCCACGGCCGCAGCGGCAGCGTGGCCTCCAGGACGCCCATGCCCGGCACGATCACCACGTCGTGCCGGCGCACCCAGGCGGCGGTGCGGACGGCGTCGACGAGTTTGCCCAGCCCCTTCGCCGCGACCGTGCCCGCCCGCGACGCGGTCCGGTACTCCCCGCGGTACCAGTGCAGCCGCGTCGCGGGTATCCGGTACCGGGCCGTGACGACCTCGGGTCCGCCGCACAACGCGTCCACGACCGCCTCCGGGTGCGCGGCGCGGAGGTAGCCGAGCACGGCTTCGAGCGACCCGTCGTTGCCGAGGTTTCCGGAGCCGAGCAGGCCGAACACCCCGACGCGCACCGGGGTGCCGTCCCCGGACGTCATGCCCGGCCCCCCTCACGGCCGGCGACGAGGGCGTCGACGGAGACGGTGAGCAGGGCCGGGTCGACCGGGGCGCGGTCCTCGACCCGCTCGCCGGCGCCCGGCCGGACCCGGCTGGCCATCCACGCGGCCAGGTGGCGGTGGCACGCGCGCCGGTCGGCGGGGGACAACGGCGCCCGCCGGACCGCCGCGACGAAGCCCCAGACGTACTCGGCGAGCAGCCGGGGCGTCGGGTGCAGCGGGCCTGCCCGGAGGGGGTCCAGGTTGACACACCGGGAGCGTTTGTCCGGGTTCGCCCGCTCGGCACGGTTGGGGTGGTCGCGGCGGAAGTACAGCAGCTCCGGCACCTGGTGGAAGGGCCCGTGCAGGGCGATCTCGGCGACGAACGTACGGTCCGCGTGGTGGTAGCTGTCGAGCGGTTTCACCCGGCGCAGCACCTCGGCCCGCATCACCCCGTAGAAGTCGTCCCCACCGGGCTCGAACAGCAGGCTGCGAAAGCGCTCCGGCGGGCGCGGGGAATCGGTGGCCAGCCCGTACTCGTACGGGACCTTCACCCGGCCGTCGCCGTCGATGACCGCCTGGCCGGTGTGCGCGACGATCACGTCCGGCCGCTCGTCCAGCGCCTGGACGCAGCGCCGCAGCAGGTCCCGGGCGTACAGGTCGTCGTGCGAGGCCCACTTGAAGAGTTCGCCGCGGGACTCGGCGAACACCCGGTTGTGGTTCGGTGAGGCGCCGATGTTCCGGGGCAGCCGGAGGTAGCGGACGCGCGAGTCCCGCGCGGCGTAGCGGCGGCAGATGTCCTGGGTCCCGTCGGCCGAGGCGTTGTCGGAGATGACCAGCTCGAACTCCTCGTAGGTCTGGCCGAGCAGGGCGTCGAGCGACTCGGCCAGGTACTCCTCGCCGTTGTACACGGGCAGGCCGATGCTCAGCCTGGGACGGGCGTTCATGGCGTCCTCACTTCGCGGATGGGGTTCTGGTGGGGTTCTGTCCGGTGGGGTTCTGGTGGTGCTCGCGCAGGGCGGAGCGCAGGTGCAGCCACCACAGGGCCGAGCCGATCGACGTGGCGGCGGCCACGCCCCAGGCCGAGCCGACCGTGCCGGCCACGGCCGCCCCGCCGAGCCCGCCGCCGACGTAGCAGGCGGAGGCGAGCATCTGGCAGCGCAGGCTGTGCCGGGCCGCGGCGAGGGCGCGCAGCCCGGCCGCGGCGCCGACGCCGAGGGCGGCGCCCGCGACGCCGAGCGTGGCCGGCACGACGAGCCGCGAGGCGGCGTGCCAGACGTCGCCGAGCACCAGCTCACCGAAGCGGTCCGGCACCAGCAGCAGCGCCGCGCCCCAGAGCAGCGCGGCGGCGGCCTGCCCGCCGCCGAGCAGGAGGCAGAACCGGCCCAGCCGGTGCGGGGCCCGCCGCAGCACCCGGGCCGCCTCCGCGACGGTGACCAGCGACAGCCCCATCAGTACGGCGAGGAACGGGCCGAGCAGGAGCTCGGCGCCCCGGACCACACCCACCGCGCTGACCCCGACGATCACACCGAGGCCGTACGCCCGCAGCTGGGACGCGCCGCTGACCCCGACGTTCTCGACCAGGTACCGGTAGCCGAGGTCGCGCTGCTCGCGGAGCCACCCGGGCGCCCCGGCCGGCCGGGGCCGGATGCCGGACTGGAAGCAGCCGTACCCCGCGGCCACCGCGGCGGCGGCGCCCCAGGCGAGCACGAAGGCGGCCACGCTGCCCACGCGGGCCGCCACCACCATGGCCGGGACGAGCGCGAGGCCCGCCAGGAGGTCGTTGACGAAGGCTTTCCGCCCGGTGCCGGCGGCGAAGAACGAGAACCGCCAGGCGTCCTGGAGCAGCAGCGCGGGCAGCACGACGCCGAGGGCGGTGAACGCGGGCCCCACGCTGCCGCCCAGCACCGGCCCGGCCACCAGGCAGACCGCGCCGAGGGCGCCGCCGACGCCCAGCGCGGTACCCGACGACCGGGCCGCCGCCGCGCGCCAGGACGCGACCGGCACGCCGCTGAAGCGCACCATCAGCGGATCGGTGGCCAGCCCGCGGGAGACGCCGAGCACCACGCCGTAGGTCACCCAGGCCAGGCTGAACACGCCGAACGCGGCCAGCCCCAGCGAGCGGGCCACACAGATCCCCACCGCGAAGTTGGTCATGCTGCATACCGCCTGGTCGGCCAGCCCCCAGGAGAGCCGGCCGACCAGGCCCCGCTCGGTGGTGGACCGGGCCTGTCCGTCCCGGTCCGCCGCCGCCTTCCCCCCTTCGGCGGTCATCGGCGTCATGCCTTGACCAGCCCGGCGCCGCACAGGGCGTCGGCCGCGGCGGCGACGGTGTCGAACGGCAGCCCGGACCGCTCGGCGACGTCCAGCAGACTGTGCCCGCCGTCGGAGAGGCTGAGCACCCAGAGCAGGGCCAGCTGGGCCTGCTTGGCGTCGCTGCGTCCGCCGAGCGAGTCGTACAGCCCGCGCCGGCCCAGCTGCGGTTCGCCGTAGGGGCTGAGATTGAGGTAGCTCCGGTTGCGGTCGAGGACGGCGAACGCCTCGCGGCAGACGGCGAGGGTGTCCGCCATCGCCTCCGGGGAGACGAAGTCCAGGTCGTCCGCCGAGGTGTGGTACTCGGGATAGCCCGCGTACGGGGTCCGGCAGAGCGAGCCCACGCCCAGGTCGAACCCGGGCGAGCAGAACTGCCGCTCGTCGTAGCCGTACGGGGTGAACCCGGTGATCCGGTGCGGGCGTCCCGAACTCTGGAGCACGTGCCGCACCACCCGGTCGATCTCCGCGTCGCCGCGCCTGCTCCGCTTGTACGTCAGCTGTCCCGAGTCTCCGGCGCAGGCCAGCACCAGCCCGTGCTTGACCTGGTCCACCCGCTCCGCGTTGCGGGCCAGCCAGGTGATCGCCCCGATGGTGCCGGGCGCGAACAGGAACCGGTAGGTGTAGTACGGCGTCCGCTCCGCCAGCGCCCGGGCCAGGAACACCGCCACCGCGATCCCGGCCAGGTTGTCGTTGGCCAGCGACGGGTGGCAGACGTGACAGGAGACGATCACCTCGTCGGCGACCTGCCCGGGGACCACGTGCTCGGCGTAGGTGAGGTGGCCGTCGGCGAGCGTGGAGTCGATCCGCACCTCGTACTCGCCGTCCGGCAGCGCGTCCAGGGTCTCCTGGGCCAGGCAGAACCCCCACTGCGGCGTGTAGTAGCTGGTGCGGTACGGCACCCAGGACGGATGGTCCGGCAGGGTGTGCAGGTGCGCGCGCAGCTCGGCCAGCGGCATGGTCGCCGACACCGGCACGCTGTAGCCGAGCACGTGCAGGCTGGACGCGGCGAAGTCGACGACCCGCTTCCCGGCCGCGTCGGCGATGTACGCGTCCCGGACGTTCCACTCCTGCGGCACCGTCCAGTCGAGTACCTGGGTCCCGGTCGCCACCTCGTGCACCCGCAGCGGAACGTACTCGCCGACGATGTCCAAGGTGGCGCGCACCCCGTCGCCGGTGATGCTCCGGCACAGCGGGTACAGCCGCTCCACCAGCGCGTACATCTCCTCGCCGGCCGCGGTCACCGGCGCCACCGCAGGGTGTCGTCGACGGCGCCCGCCTCGGACGCCGCGCGCAGCACGGCCAGCCGGGTGAAGCGCCGCTCGAAGTCCTCCCGGGTCAGCCCGAACTTCCGGTAGGCGTCGGCGAGTTCGAGCGCGCCCCGCTTCACCGTCCACTCGCAGTCGAAGCCGGGCACCGCTTCGCGGAACCGGGAGAAGCCCACCCGGTACGACCGCGGATCGGCGCCGCTCTCCCCGGTGATCCTCACCCGCGCACCGGGCACCGCCTCGGCGACCTGCCCGGCGATCTCCGCGACCGTGACGTTGTTGGTCTCGCTGCCGATGTTGAACGCCCGGCCGTGCACCGCTTCCCGCGGCGCGACCAGCGCCGCCGCGAAGGCCCGTGCGATGTCGGCGGCGTGCACCAGCGGGCGCCAGGGGGTGCCGTCGGAGAGCACCAGCACCTCGCCGGACAGGAGCGCGTGGCCCACCAGGTTGTTCAGCACGATGTCGGCGCGCAGCCGGGGCGAGTGGCCGAAGGCGGTGGCGTTGCGCAGGAACACCGGGCTGAAGTCGCCGTCGGACAGCGCGTGCAGATCGTCCTCCACCCGCACCTTGGACTCCGCGTACGGCGTCACCGGGCGCAGCGGGGCGTCCTCGGCCACCAGGTCGTCCCCGCCCGCGGCGCCGTAGACGGAGCAGGTCGACGCGTACAGGAAGCGCCACACCCCGGCCTCGCGGGCCAGCCGGGCCAGCCGTACGGAGGCGTGGTGGTTGATGTCGTAGGTCAGGTCCGGCGCCAGCGATCCCAGCGGATCGTTGGACAGCGCCGCCAGGTGGATCACCGCGTCCACCCCGGCCACGTGGGCGGCCGTGACGTCGCGCAGGTCCACCCGGTGCCCCGGCGGGTCCGCGGGCGGCGGGCCGAGGACGCAGTCCGCGAACAGGCCAGCGTCGAGACCGACGACCTCGTGCCCGGCGGCCGCGAGGACCGGAGCCATCACGGTGCCCAGGTAGCCCTGGTGTCCGGTCAGTAGTACGCGCAAGGTTCATCCCCCCAGATTGAGCGTGAATTTGGTGACGGCGAACGCCTCGGCGTAGCGCGCGCGGCATTCGATGCCGCGGATGCGCGCGAGACCGAGGAAGGCCTCCCGGTCGTACCAGGGCCGGTGCCGTTGCGAGGGGTAGAGCTCCTGCAGCAGCCGCACCTTCTCCTCGGCGATCTCCGGCGACAGCGGCTGGTACGCGGCCGGACGGCCGAGGTCGCCGTCCCACTTGACGATCTCGTAGCCGAGCACGAGGTGGTCGCGGAACGCGGTGGGGACCAGCTTCGCCAGGCCGCGGTGGTCCTGGTGCGTGTCATCGGTGCGCGGCGCGAGCACCAGATCCGGTTCGGTCCGCCCGCGCAGCTCCTCGACCGCGGCCTTGGCCTCGTCCCAGTGCGAGGGCAGCCGGCCGTCCGGCAGCTTGAGCACGGTCAGCCGCAGTTCGGCGCCCGGGCAGAAGGCGGCGAGCGCGGCCCGCTCCTCCTCCTCCCGCTCGCCGCCACCGCCGGAGAGCACCAGCGCGTCGACACGGATGCCCGGCCGCGCCCGGCACACCGTCAGCAGCGTGCCACCGGCGCCGATGGCGATGTCGTCGCAGTGCGCCCCCACCGCGACGAGCCGGTCCAGGTGACCGGTCCCGAGCCGGATCACGCGGCCCCCGCCCCGGCGGCCCCGGCCCGGCCCGGGCGAGGGCCGCCGGTCGCGCCCGCCACCGCCCCGTCCCGTTCCCACACGGCCCACGGGCGCTCGCCCACGGCGTAGGCGGCGTCGAGCGCGGCCCGCTCCTTCACGGTGTCGGTCGGCTTCCAGAAGCCGCGGTGCTGGTGCGCCACCAGCCGCCCCCGCTTGGCCAGTTGGGCACATCCGTCCGCGACCAGGTCCCCGTTCTCCGGTATGTGGTCGAAGACCTCCTGGCGGAGCACGAAGTAGCCGCCGTTCTCCCACAGCGGCAGTTCGCTCACCGGGGTGATGCCCCCCACCAGGCCGTCCTCGCCCAGGTCCACGCAGTGGAACGACGACTGTGGCGGCACCACCAGCATCGACGCACCGGCGTCGCTCCGGGCCAGCCGGTCGATCATCTCCGGCAGTGGGGCGTCGGTGAGCACGTCGGCGTAGTTGGCGAGGAACATCTCGTCGCCGTCCAGGTGCTGGCGCACCCGGCGCAGCCGCTCCCCGATCGGCGACTCGATGCCGGTCTGCACGAACGTGATCGTCCAGGAGGAGATGTCGGTGGACAGCAGCTCGGTCCGCCCGCCCCGCAGCACGAAGTCGTTGGACGTCGTCTCCTCGTAGCTGAGGAAGAAGTCCTTGATGTGGTGCGCCCCGTACCCGAGGCACAGGATGAACTCGGTGTGCCCGAAGTACGCGTAGTAGCGCATGACGTGCCAGATCAGCGGCCGGGGGCCGACCATCGCCATCGGCTTGGGCACGTCGTCGGAGGTTCCGCTGCGCATGCGCAGCCCGTAACCGCCGCAGAACAGGACGACCTTCATGCTGCTACCTCTTTCACGACTACCTCTTTCACGACGTGACCTCGACGATGCTCAGTTGCGGTATGGGAAAGACCAGCCGGCCGCCCCAGGCGTGCACGAAGGACAACTGCTCGACCAGCTCGGCCCGCAGGTTCCACGGGAGGACGAGGACGTAGTCGGGCCGGTCGGCGGCGATCTGCTCGGGCGCCAGGATCGGGATGCGGGTGCCCGGGGTGAACCTGCCGTGCTTGTAGGGGTTGCGGTCGACCGTGTACGGGAGCAGGTCGGGCCGGATGCCGCAGTGGTTGAGCAGGGTGTTGCCCTTGCCCGGGGCGCCGTAGCCGACGACCGTCTCCCCGCGCTCGGCCGCCTCGATGAGGAACCGCAGCAGGTCCCGGCGCACCTTGGCCACCCGGGCGGAGAACTCGGTGTACCCCGACAGCTCCCGCAGCCCCGCGGCCTTCTCCCGGTCCAGCACCTCGGCCACCTGCCGGGTCGGCTCGCCGGCCACGCCGGTGGGCCGGGCCCACAGCCGGACGGAGCCGCCGTGCGTGGGCAGCAGTTCGACGTCCACGAGCGTGAGCCCACCGCTCGCCAGCGCCCGGGCCGCGGACGCGACCGTGTAGTACTGGAAGTGCTCGTGGTAGATCGTGTCGTACTGGTTCTCCTCGATCAGGGTCAGCAGGTGCTGCACCTCGATGGAGACCCAGCCGTCGTCGGCGACCAGGGCGCGCAGCCCCTGGGTGAACCCGACCACGTCGGGGATGTGCGCGTACACGTTGTTGGCCACGACCAGGTCCGCCGGGCCGTGCTCGGCGCGGACGGCCGCGCCGGTGGCCGGGTCCAGGAACTCCGTGAGCGTGGGCACACCCGCGTCCCGCGCCGCGGCGCCGACGTTCACCGACGGCTCGATGCCCAGGCAGCGGACACCCCGGTCCACCAGGTGCCTGAGCAGGTACCCGTCGTTGCTCGCGACCTCCACCACGAAGGCTTCCCGGTCCTCGGGACCGAGACGCAGCCGCCGCACGGCGTCGGCGACGAAGGTCCGCGCGTGCTCCACCCAGGACGTCGAGTAGGAGGAGAAGTACGCGTACTGGGTGAACGTCTCCTCCGGCGTGATCAGCGGCGGGATCTGCGCGAGCCAGCAGTCCGTGCAGACCCGCAGGTGCAGCGGGTACGTAGGCTCCGGCCGGTCCAGTTGGTCCGCGGCGAGAAAACTCTCGCACGGCGGGGTCGCCCCCAGGTCGACGACGCTCGCCAGCGTCGCCGAGCCGCAGAGTCGGCATCGTGTCATCTACTGCCCCCATCCCTGCCCGCGCGGATGTCCCGCGGCGGGCCAGCGTTTCCGTTTCCGGTCGGCGGCGTGCCGTTGCCGCCGCCGGACCGCCCCGCGATCGCGGTGCGGTACCCCTCCACCAGGCGCTCCAGCCCGACGGCCGGGCTGAACCCCTGCTCGTAACGGCGCCGGGCCGCCAGTCCCATCTCCCGGTTGCGGGCCGGCTCCGCCGTGATCCGGCGGATGCTGGCCGCGAGCGAGGCGGGCTCGCCCGGCCGGTGCAGCAGCCCGCTCACCCCGTCCTCGACGAGTTCGACGAAGGCGCCGTGACCGGCGGCGACGGCCGGAACCCCGGCCGCCATCGCCTCCACGACCACCAGGCCGAACGCCTCCAGCCACGTCGAGGGAGCCACCACCGCGACCGACCGCGCGATCGCCCGCCGGCACTGGGCCGGGTCGTACAGGCCGACGCAGCGCACGTCGTCCCGGCCCGCCGCCCAGGCGCTCACCTCCCGCTCCAGTGGCCCCGTCCCGGCGACCACGAGCGGCACGCCCACACCACCGCCGGCGGCGAGCTCGTCCCACGCGGCCATGAGCAGCCGCACCCCCTTGGCCTCCGCGAGCCGGCCCAGATAGAGCAGGTGCTCGCCCGCGCCCGCCCGGCGGATGCCCGGCTCGGGCACGAAGTTGTGCTTCACCGCCAGCCGCTCGGGCGGCATACCGGCCCGCACCAGGACCTCGCGCTGCGCCGCGGAGATGCAGAAGAACCGCTCCACCCCGGACCACCACCGCCGCCGGTTGACCGACAGGCTGACCGCGAGCGGCACCGTCGCCAGCCGGGAGCCGCGGTAGCAGCCGTGCCGGACGGCGGGCAGCGGCGCCGACCCGACGCACTCGCCGCACGGCCGGCCGTCGCGCCGCAGCGTGCCGGGCGGGCAGACCTGGGTGTAGTTGTGCAGGGTGGCGACGGCGGGCACACCGGCGTCGGCGCAGGCGGCCAGCACCGCGGGCGACAGGAGCGGGAACACGTTGTGGACGTGCACCACGTCCGGCCGCCCGGAGCGGAGCCGGGCGGCGAGCTCCGCGCGGACCGCCGGGTTCCACGGCACGAGCAGCGGCAGCGCGGCCTTGGCGAGCAGGGACCGGGCGGCGATGTCGTCGCTGCGCCGCTCGAACACCTCGACCCGGTGGCCGGCCTCGCGCAACAGCGCCACCTCCTGGTCGACGACCTTGTTCTCCCCGCTCGGCTGCGCCGAGGCGTAACGGTTGTGCACCACGAGGACGTGCATGGTCAGATCACCTCCGATGTGCGGGCCCGTCGCGGTACGCGTCGTCGCGCAACTCCGGGCGCCGGGCGGGGACCGGCCGCGGCGGGCGCCACCAGCAGCGAGGCGGCCACGGTCAGGTGCAGCAGGTACGGCGAGGCGTCGCCCAGCCCGGCCTCGGTGTACGACGCGATCGCGCAGTAGCTGATCAGGAAGATCGCGCAGGCCCGCTGCGGCGACGGCGGACGCAGCAAGGCGACGCCGCCCAGCACGAGGACGGCCGCCGCCACCAGGGCGACGCCGGTCAGACCCTGCTCGTGGTAGACGGCCAGCCAGCTGTTGTCGATCGGCAGCCCGCCGAACGACTTGTCGCCCAGACCCGCGCCGAACAACTGCTCCGAGGCCGTCCGGGGAGCTGCCAGCAGGGCGTCCCAGACCTTGGCCCGGCCGGTGAGGTTGGAGAAGTTCTCCTGGCTCTGCCCGCGCAGGAACCACGCCTGCAGCGCGGAGTTGAACCCCACCGCGGCCACGGCGGAGCACAGCACCGCCCAGGCGAAGAACCGGCGGGCGGCGGCACTGGTCGCGGCGAGCGAACCGATCGCCGGCACCAGCCCGACGAGCAGGCCGAGCGTGGCCGTCCGGGTATGGGTCAGCGCGAGCAGCACGAGCGCGGGCACGATGACCGACACCGCGTCGCGCCGGCCGGCCTGCCCGCCCAGGACGAGCAGCACGGTGAGCCCGATGATCACCGCGGCGTACTGGCCGATCTGCGGCGGGGTCAGCGGCCACAACGCGCCGACCAGCCGCCCGCCGTAGAGATCGGGCATGGCCGCGCCCGGTGAGACGACCAGGCCGGCGGCCACGGACGCGAGCACCGCGCAGTACATCCGGACGTGGTGCCGGACGAACGCCGGGCCCCCGTCCCACCAGCGGCTGAGCAGCCACAGCGTGCCGAGGAACAGAGCCAGCCGGGTGCAGCGGAACAGCGCGCCGAACCCGGACTCCAGGGACGCGCTGGAGATCACGCTCGGCACCAGCAGCAGGGTGAGCAGGAGCAGGAAGGCGCTCGCCCGGACACGCAGCCGGAGATTGAGGGCGAGCGCCAGCGCGAACGCGGCGACCAGCGCGCCCATGGTGACCATCTGGATGAGGGAGCGGGGCAGCGGGACGACGGTCTTCGCCCCGGCGGAGCCGAGCGTGTTGAGGATCAGCAGCCCCCAGACGATCCCGACGCCCCTCGGCGTACCGGAAGGGCGCGGCGGGGCGCCGGGCCGCGTGCCCGTGGTGTCCGCTCCGCCCGGCAGGCCGCCGGGCGTCAGCTCCCGGCCCATCTCAACCACCCGCCTGTGGCCGGAAGGCGCTGCCCGCGTCCTGCCGGTACGGCGCGCCCACGCGGCCGGTCGCCGCCGGCAGGACCAGCGCCGGCAGGACCAGCGCCGGCAGGACCAGCGCCGGCGGTGCCGTCGGCGACGTCCGGCGCCGTCTCTTGATCACCACGCGTCCTCCCCCTAGCCGTGGAACCTGAGCACGGTGGTGAACTCCTCCCACGACGCGGAGCCGTCGGCGGAGCCGGTGCCGACCAGCGTGGTGGCGGGAACCTTCCGCCCGAACCCGGCGGAGTACCAGCCCAGCGGCGGGCCGGTCTCGCCGCGATGCGCCCGCCAGGACAACTGCCCGGGCAGGTCGAGGACCGCGGAGCGGTCCTCGCCGTCCCGGGTCCAGGTGAGCACCGCCCGGTTCCCCACCAGGTCCGCGACGATCGCCGGGCCGAGGTGGAACGCCAGCTCCGCGACCCGGCGCGGGCCGCCGCGCACCTCGTCGACCACCCGCAGCTCCCGGCTCGCGGCGGTCAGCTCCACCCGGCGGCGGTGCACGGAACGCCGGTAACCGTCGTGCTCGGCGCACCAGTGGGCCGTCCCCCCGCCGGAGGCGCCGGACGGGTCCGCGACCAGGACGCGGCTGCGGGCATGCCGGGTCCACAGGAACGGCCCGCCGGAGACGGACTGGTCACCGCCGTCCAACCGCAGGGTGTTGTGGCCGAGGGTCGAGCGGAAGTACCGCCGCCACTCGGGCTGCCCGTGGTAGCAGAACGTCCCCGGATCGGCGAGCACGTCGACCCCGTCGTGGCGGACCTCCACGGACAGCGCGTCCGCGTGGGCGTGCGCGGCGATGGACAGGAACCCGTGCGGACCACCGTCGCAGCGGCACCAGATCTCCGCCGGACCGCGCAGGATGGTCATCCCCGCGTCGGCGAAGTGGGCCGGCCGGCTCGCCGGGCGGGTCACGGCCGGTGCCGTGGGCCGGATGAGCGCGGCCAGCAGCGGGGTGCGCACATCGGTGCCGGTCACCGTCGGCCACCAGGCGAGCCGGCCGAACACGGCCTCCCCGGTGGCCAGCAGCGAGGCCCAGCGGTCGGTGCCCGCGCCGTCCACGACCAGACCGTGCCCGTCGTCCGCGTCCCCCTGGCGCGGTGGCCGTAACCGGCCGTCCACGACCGCCGCGAGCGCGTCGGTCATCCGCAGCAGCACCAGCCGGACCGGCGCGGGCACCGCCACACCGGCGGCATCCGCCTCGGCCACCGCGGCCAGGCCGAGCTCCAGCACCAGCCCGTGGTACTCGGTGGCCAGCTCGCGGTTGAGCCCGGAGCCGAAGGTGTTGCTCCGCAGCTGCCGCTCCAGCGACCGCAGCGCGCCGGCCCGCCAGCGCGCCGAGGAGGGGAACCAGCCGAAGGCGCAGGCCGCGGCGAACTGCCCGGCGGCCTCGGCGATGACGTGGTTGTTCGCCGAGGACCCCCGGCTGGGGAAGGCGGCCAGCCAGCGCTGGTGGTGCCAGATCTGGCGCAGCGCCACCGGGTTGTCCTCGAACAGCCCGGCCGCGCCCGGCCAGCCGTCGAGCAGCCGGCGGACCCACACCCAGGACAGCAGCCTGATCCCCAGCTCGATGCCGCTGACCCAGTGCACTCCGCGCAGCGGCGCGTTGGCCGCCCACCACGACCGCAGGTGCTCGGCCACCCGCTCCGCGTACCGCTCGTCCCCGGTGACCGCGTAGGCGGCGGCGAGCACGGTGAGGTACTGGTGCCGGGACAGCTCCCAGATCTGCTTGATGTCCCCGACCGCCTCCTCGTCGCGGTACGGCACGTCGAAGGCGTAGGCCGACGGAGCCCGGCGCCCGGTCCTCGGGTCGTACCACCAGTCCGGGTCGGCCAGGTCCTCGCGGGCCACCCCGAAGTACGCGGCGTGCCCGGCCATCAGCCGGTCCGCCTCGGCGACGAGGCGTTTCGCGGCGTCCGGCGGCACCGCCGCGATCACCCCGGCGGGCAGTACCGCGGTGAACCGGGCGCCGGTCACTCCCGGGCTGTCCGGCGGCGACGACCGCCACCGCCGCCTGCGCACCGCGTCGCCCACCCGGCCGCCGACCTCCCGCGGTCCCATCCGGGACAGCCGCCGCAGGTACCAGCCCGCACTCCCCGAGTTCACCGTCATCACGCCCCCGCCAACGTCACCGGCGCGCCGCTGACCAGGCCGGTCCGCACGGCGAGGGTGGCCGCCGTGGTGGCGACCAGCGACTCCAGCGGCACCGGCATCGGGCCGCCGGTCCGCACGGCCCTGACGAACGCGGCCAGCTGGGCGGACTGGCCCTTGTCCCGGGCCCTGGGCAGCCGCGAACTGACCCACCGCTTGCGGCCGGCCCCGCCGTCCGCGTACACCGAGGCACGGACGAAGTCGTCGAGCCGCAACACCTTGCCGTCCGCGACGAGATCGAGGGTCTCCTTGGGGAAGCCGGGCGAGCCGGTGGTGACGTAGCTGATGGTGGCGGTGGACCCGTCCGGGTAGCGCAGTACGACCTGCGGGTCCTCGTTGCCGGACGAGGCGACCGCGTACACCGAGACCGGGTCGGCCCCGACCAGCCAGCTCGCCGTGTCGATGAAATGTCCGCCCTCGCCCACGAAGCGCGAGCCCTCGGTTCCCTGCCGGAGGTACCAGCTGCCGTGCTGCAACCGGCCCGCGTTGACCAGGTAACGCAGGCTCGCCGGACCGGTCCGGGCACCGAACCGCTTCCTGGCCTCCTGCAACAGCGGCGCGAACCGGCGGTTGAACCCCACCTGTAGCCGGTCGTTGCCGGACTCCTCCACCGCCGCGAGCACACCGGCCAGCTCGTCCTCGGTGAGGGCCAGGGGCTTCTCCACGAACACCGCCTTGCCGGCCAGCAGCGCCCTGCGGGTCAGCTCGGCGTGCGAGCTGTGCCGGGTGGCGACGAACACCGCGTCGACGGACGGGTCGCCGAGCACGGCGTCGAGATCGGTGGTCGCCTCGGCGAAGCCGAACTTCCGCTTCGCGTTGGCCGCGGACAGCGCCGTCGTGGTGACGACCGTGGACAACGCGACGCCGTCGCGCTGTGCCAGGTGCGGCAGCAGCATCGACGTCGCGTAGTTTCCCGCGCCGACGAACGCCAGCCGCACCGGCGCCTCGACGGACCGGGCCGGGGCGGACGCCGCGCCACCGCGCCGCACCGCGGGCACGGCCACCGCCGCCGGGGCCACCGCTCGGGCCGTGTCCCCGACGGGACCGGGGTAGCGGAACAGCACGGCCACCGCCTTCAGGCCGCCGTCCTTCAGACGCCGGTACGTCTCGACGGCGTCATCGAACTCGGCGATGTGGGAGATCAGGGGTTCCACGTCGACCCGGCCGCGGGCGAGGAGATCGAGGAAGCACGCCAGGTTGCGGCGCTCGGTCCAGCGCACATACCCGATCGGGTAGTCCCGCCCCTCCAGCTCGTACTCCGGGTCGTAGCGCCCGGGGCCGTACGAGCGGGAGAACCGGACGTCGAGTTCCTTCTCGTAGTACGCGTTCCACGGCAGGTCCAGACGGCACTTGCCGATGTCGACGACCCGGCCGCGGTCCCGGCAGAGCCGGGCGGCCAGCTCGACGGGCTGGTTGCTGCCGCCACCGGCGGCCAGGTACACCTGGTCCACACCGTGACCGCCGGTGAGCTCGGCGACGGCGGCCTCCACGGCCGCGGACGCGGGATCACCGCAGGCCGCGGCACCCAGGCGCTCGGCGAGCGCGCAGCGCACCGGGTCGGGATCGACCCCGACGACACGGACTCCCGAGGCGCCCAGCAACTGCGCCACCAACTGCCCGATCAGCCCCAGGCCGATGACCAGCGCCACGTCACCGAGCTGCGGCTCGCCGCGCCGCACGCCCTGCAACGCGATCGACCCGACGGTGCCGAAGGCCGCGTGCCGCGGCGCGAGGCCGTCCGGCATCCGGGCGTAGAGGTTCTTGGGCACCCAGTTCAGCTCGGCGTGCAACGCGTGCTCATTGCCGGCGCAGGCCACGAGGTCACCGACCGCCACGTCGTCGATCCCGGCGCCGACCTGCTCGACCACCCCGCACAGCGAGTAGCCCAGCGGCGTGTAGGAGTCCAGCGTGCCCATCACCTTGCGGTAGGTGGCGGGCACCCCGTTGGTGGCCACGCTCTGCATGACCTTGGCCACCTGGTCCGGACGGGAGCGCGCCTTGCCCACCATCGACAGACCGGCCTCGGACACCTTCATCAGCTCGGTCCCGGTGGAGATCAGCGAGTAGGCCGTCCTGACCAGCACACCGCCCGGCTTGCACCCCGGCACCGGCACGTCGAGCAGTGCCAGCTCACCGCTCTTGTAGTTCTGCACAACCTGCTTCACGCGAACTCCTGTTGTCCTAAGCCGTCAAGTGAGTGCTCCGGCCGGAGCCGGAGGTCGCGCCGCGGTACCAGTACTCAAGGGTCAGCACGTGCCACAGATGCTTGGAGAAGTCCCGCTGCCCGGCGGCGTCCTCGGCGACCATGCGCGCCAGCGCGTCACGGCGCAGGAACCCGGAGTTGACGAGCACACCGTCGTGCACCACCTCGCGCACCAGCGGTGCCAGGTCCCGGCTCATCCAGGCGCGCAGCGGGGCACTGAACAGGCCCTTGGGCCGGTACACGATCTCCCGGGGCAGGATCGAGCCCGCCGCCTCCTTGAGGACGGCCTTGCCCTGCCGTCCGACGATCTTGCGGTCGCCGGGCACCGCGAACGCGGCCTTGACCACCTCGACGTCCACGTACGGCACCCGCACCTCGGTCGACGCGGCCATGCTGGAACGGTCCGTGTACGCGAGGTTCAGGCCCGGCAGGAACATCCGGGCGTCGCCCAGGCACATGCGGTTGACGAAGTCGTCGAGGTCGTTGTCCTGGTAGACGTCCGCGTGCTCGGTCAGCACGTCCGTGACCGTCCCGGCCAGGTCCGGATCGATCAGGGCGAGCAGTTCGTCCTGGTCGTACATGGTGTAGCTGCGCCGGAACGCGGTCTCCTCCGGCAGATCGGCGAAGGAGAGGAAACGCTTCGCGAACCGCACCGACCGGTACCCCCGGCGGGCCGTGGCGACCGGCAGCCGGTCCACGGCCCCGGCCAGGCCGCGCCGCAGGGGCCGCGGGACGCGCTGGTAGCGCAGCGCGAGCAGGTTGGCCAGGTGCTTGCGGTAACCGGCGAACAGCTCGTCGGCGCCCATCCCCGAGAGCATCACCTTGACCCCGGCCTCCCGGGCGGCCGAACAGATCAGGAAGGTGTTGATCGCGGCGGGGTCCCCGATCGGCTCGTCCAGGTGGTACGTCATGCGCGGCAGCAGGTCGAGCACGTCCGGGGCGATCTCGATCTCGTGCAGGTCGACGCCGAACCGCTCGGCCACCTGCCGGGCGTAGCGCAGGTCGTCCGGCATCGCCTCGAACCTGGCGTCCTCGGCGCGGAACCCGATCGTGTAGGCGGAGATCCCGGGCCGGTCGCGGGCCGCCAGCGCCGTCAGGTAGCTGGAGTCGAGACCACCGGAGAGGAAGGTCGCCACGGGCACGTCGGAGAGCAGGTGGCGCCGGGTCGACTCCTCGACGACGGCCGCGATGTCCGGCAGCTCGCCGGACCGGGCCCGCTCCTGGCCCTCGGCGGCGACGTCCCGCAGGTGCCAGAACCGGCCGCGCTCCACCCGGCCGTCGGCCCGGCACCGCAGCCAGCTCCCCGGCGGCAGCTTCTCCGCCTCGCGCAGCGCGCAGCGCGAGTCCGGCACCCAGTAGTACAGCAGCGAGGCCACCAGCGCCGCATGGTCCACCTCCAGCGCCCTGCCGGTGGCGGCGGCGACCGCCTTGAGTTCGGAGGCGAACACCAGGCCCCCACCGCGCCGGAGCAGGAACAGCGGCTTGATGCCGAGCTGGTCGCGGACGAGCACCAGGTCACCGGTCCGCTCGTCGAAGATCCCGAACGCGAACATGCCGCGCAGCCGGGGCAGACAGTCCGTGCCCCACCGCCGCCAGGCCTCCAGCAGCACCTCGGTGTCGGACGTACCGCGAAAGCGCACCCCGGCGGCCGCCAGTTCGCCGCGCAGTTCGGGCGCGTTGTACAGCTCGCCGTTGTACGTCAGGGCGAGGCCGCCCGAGACCATCGGCTGGGCGCCGGTCCCGGACAGGTCGATGACGGCCAGCCGGCGGTGCCCGAGGTGCACCTCGCCGTCACCGGCGGGGTGGCTGTAGCGGCCCGCCCCGTCCGGACCGCGGTGGGCGAGGGTGTCGGTGAGCCGGTCGGTCACGACCTTCCCGTCCGGCCACCGGTACGTGCCTGCGATGCCACACATGTCCTACCGCGCTTCCTGGTCGATGTCCGGGACCCGTGCCCATGACGGCCGCTCCGCGAGCGGCCGGCCCGTCCCGTTCTGCCGGGCCGGCCGCTCGCTCCGGCCGCGCGGCGCGGTGTGCGGCCCGTCCCACAGCGTGCCGTCGGTCCGGTCCCGCGGATCGGGGTCGATCAGCACCACACCGATCACCGCGATGCGCAGGTCCGCGAGGTGCCGCGCCACGGTGTGCAGCCAGGCGGCGCTGCCGTGCCCGGCCCGCACGACGAGCACGGTCCGCGTACCGAGGTCCGTCAGGTCGGTCCACGCCGTGCCGGGCGCCACCGAGCCGACGCCGAGCCGGCGCTCCTCGTGCGGCCCGGCCGCGGCGCTCCCGCCGCTGACCACGGCGGGATCTCCCGGCTTCGGGCGGCGGCCGGCGAGCGGCGGGCCGGGCAGACCATCGACGATCACCACCGGTCCCTCGTCCGCCAGCGCGCCCGCCAGGTCCAGGGCGATCGCGACCGCGCTGCGCGCACAGCCCAGTTCCAGCAGGGACACCGGTTCCGCGGAGCCGCGCACGGCGCGGGCCAGGCTCGTGATGAGTCGTGTCCGTGCCGCCCGGGTCCGTCGACGCTGCCACGGCCCGGCCGGCCTGCGGGACGTACGGCGCAGCTCCGCGACGACCGAGGCGCCCAGGTTCGCCGCGATCTCCCGGCGCAGCACGGGGCGGTCCGCCACCACCACGCCGACCGCGGCCACCGCGAGTCCGAGGACGAGCCCCAGGACGAGCCCGATCGCGGCGTTGGTGACAGCGGTCTTCGGCAGGGAGTGCCGCACCGCGCGCGGGGCGTCCACGATCTGGGTGCCGGCGATGAGCCGGGGCGCGCCGATGCCCGCCTCCGCGGCGCGCCGCCCGAAGTCCGTGATCCGCGAGGTGAGTTCGGCCCGGCGGGCGAAGAGCGACTCCATGGTGGCCGACGCCTTCGGCCCGCTCTGCGGCGACGCGTCCGCGATCGCCTGGTCGACCTGGGCGAGTTCGCCCTGCATGCGGTCCCGCTGGTCGAGCAGGGTCGTGGCCTCGGCGTCCGCGGCTTCCCGTATCCGCCGCACGTGGTCCGCGACGAACGCCTCGGCCAGCGCCTCGGCCCGGGCCACCGCTTGCGCGTCGCTGTCACCCGTCACCGTGATCCGCAACAGGTTGTTCGACAAGCCGATACCTCCGTAGTCCCGCATGAAGTCCTCCGGTGTGTCCGGGGACCCGAGGGACTCCAGGGCCTTACCGGCGATCCGCGTGGTGTGCAGGAGCCCGACGTCGGTGCGGATCAGCGTCCCGGGGTCGTTCGGCTGGTCCGCCTGATGCGCCACCAGCACCGTGGTCACCGCGGTCGGCGGCGGCGGCCTGAGGACCGCCACCGCCGCGCCGACGAGCAGCCCCACCAGCGCCATCGAGCACCAGAGGCGGCGGCGCCTGCGCACCGCGACCACCAGCGCCTGGAGGTCGATCAGCGGAGCGGCGGCCGGCGGCTCCGAAGCCGTGCTCGTCACACCGGACCTCCCGCCGCGCCGACGCCCACCCCGGCCGTCGGCGTGCCGTCGTCCGCGGGACGGCCGGCCGGGCGGGACGGCCGGGCGGGACGGGCCCGGACCTCGCCGGCGAGGACGACGCCGACGATCTCCTGCCCGGCATCCGCACACGCCTCGGCGAGGCCGGCGAGTTCCTCCGCGGTCCAGCTGCCCGCGCTGAGCACGACCAGGACACCGCACTCGTCGCCGCGGTCCGGCACCAGCGGCCGGGACACCGACACCCCCACCACCCGCAGTACGGGGTGTCCCCGGTCCGAAGCGCTCGGGGAAGGACCGCTCCCGGCCTCGGCGACGAGCCGCCCGGCGGCCCTGCGGGCGATCTCGTCCCCGTCCGGGACGACGACCAGCAGCTGCCGGGGAGCGGGCAGCCGGTCCCGGAGGCGGGCGCACACCCGCCGGTAGCGGATCTGCCGGCCGGCCTCGTCGCCGGAGGTCTGCGGGGCCGGTACGTCCCACCGGACGTCGACGCCGAGCAACCGGCGGACACGGGCCCACGGGCCACGGCCTTCCGGCCGGTGCGCGCGCCGCTCACCGGGTCCGTCATCAGGTTCGTCACCGGGTCCGTCGACAGGTACGTCGACGCTGCCCAGCAGCGCCGAGCCCAGCGCCGCCGCGATCTCCGGCTCGGTGCGCAGCCGACGACTCGTCCGCGCGGCGGCGAGATGGCCGCCGACCGAGAGCAGGAAGAACAGCAGCGCCCCGCCGACGATCAGCTGCACCCTCGTCGGCGGCGCCTCACCGGCCGGCCGGGCCGCCGGCCCCATGACGACCATGGCGGCCTTGCCGGCCGCCGGGTCGGCCTGGTCCAGCTTCTTGACGGCCTCCTGCAACGCGGTACGCAGCTTCGCGAGCTCGGTGCGGGTCTGTACGCCCTCCACGCTCTTGCCCGGATCGGCCGCATCGGCCAGCTCGGTGATGCGGAGGCTGGTCTGCACCACCATCTGCCGCAGCGCCTCGGGCCGCGCCGCCGCTTCGGGGTCGGTGCGGGCGCCCGTGATCCGCGCGGCGAACGTGACGAACTGCTGGGCCACCTGGTCGGAGAGCCGCTGCGCGCGCTCCGGGGTGTCGGCCGTGCCCGAGATCTTGATGATGTTCCCGTCGGCGGCCGTGGCGCTCACCCGGTCCCGTAACTCGCTGCCGCTGACCCCGGTCCAGCCGAGCGTGGCGGTCACGCGGTCGAGCACCACCGAACTGGTCGCGATCTCCGCCTGGGTCAGCAGCTCGCGCTCCTGCCACGCCCCCGGCAGCAGTACCGATGCCGACGTCGTGTACTGCGGCGGGAACAGCGACGAGGCGCCGTGGCCGACGAGCGCGCCCACCACCGCGAGGACGGTGAGGAGCCGCCGGCGCCGACGGATGATCCGGCCCAGCGTGGCCAGGCGTATCGTGTCGTCGCTCAACGGCGCGGCCTCCTCCCCGACCGGTCCGGTTCGCCCGCCGACGCCGGAGCGGCGTCGCGGCAGGCTGCGGCGTAGGCGGCGAGCAGCGACGCCTGCGAGTTCCGCCAGGAGAGCGGCCCGCTGATCCGCTCCTGGCCGATCCTGCCCATCCGGGCCCGTCGCTCCGGATCGTCCAGCAGCAGCGCGATGAGCCCGGCGAACGCGGCCTCGTCGTCGGCGGGCGCGTAGACGGCGGCGTCACCGGCGGAGACGCGCGCCTCCCGGAGGTCGAACGAGACGATCGGCCGGCCCATCACCATGTACTCCAGGACCTTGTTCATGGTCGACACGTCGTTGAGCGGATTGCGCGGGTCGGGGGAGAGGCACACGTCCGCGGTGGACAGGTAGCGCACCAGGTCGGCGTCCGGGATGCGCCCGGTGAACTGCACCTGCTCCGAGAGCCCGAGCCGCCGGGACAGCTCCACCATCGCGTCGAAGCTGTCGCCGGAGCCGACGAACACCGCGTGCCAGTCGGTCCGCCCGAGGTCGTCGCGCAGCTTCGCGAGGGCCCGCAAGGCGTAGTCGACGCCGTCCTGCGGGCCCATGACACCGAGGTAGCACAGCAGATGGGGCTTGCCGCGCTTCAGCTCCTGCTCGGGCGGTACCGGCCGGAACCGGTCGGTGTCGGGCGCGCTGCGCACCACGAAGACGTCCTCCGGCCGCCGGCCGCCACGGCGCAGCGCGACGTCCCGGTAGCTCTCGTTCGTGGCGAGCACGACGTCCGCGGCCCGGTAGGTCCGCCGTTCCAGCGCGAGCACGGCGCGGTACAGCAGATCCTCACCGCGGTCGAACCGGGAGAGGTACAGCTCGGGCACCAGGTCGTGCTGGTCGAAGACGAACCGCGCTCCGCGCCGCTTCAGCCACAGGGCCGGCAGGAACAGCAGGTCCGGCGGGTTGCAGGCGTGGACCACGTCGACCGGGCCGACCTTGCGGGCCAGCCGGACCGTGTGCCACAACGCCGATCCGTACTCCCGCAGATAGCCGGCCGGCCCTCCGGTGGCGGCGCGCAACGGGTAGCGGTGGATGCGCACCCCGTCGATCTCCACCTCCGGTTCCGTGTCCCGCGTCGCGCCCTGAGGGCAGATGACGTGCACGGTCCAGCCCGCGTCGCGCAGCGTCGCGCACTCCTGCCACACCCGCCGGTCGAACGGCACCGACAGGTTCTCCACCAGGATCAGCGCGCGACGGGACGGCCCGTCGACGCCGACCGCGTCATCGAACGATGTGTCACCAGGCAAGGCCCATGTACCCCGGTTCGGTCCGGCGCGCCGCGGCGTCGGGAAGGTGGATGAGGTCGACGATCACGGGGCTCTCCCCATGGGGCAGTGCCGACAGCACGGCCGGGTCCTTGGTCCCGACCAGGCACACCTCGGCGTGTTCGAGCACCTCGCCGACGGATTCCGCGAGCAGCTGCGCGAGGTGCGGCAGCCGGGTCTCGATGTACTCGCGGTTCGCGCCGAGCAGCCGGGAGAGGTTCACGTTGGGGTCGTATATCCGCAGGTCGTACCCCTTGCCGAAGAGTCTCTCCGCCAGCTCGACGAGCGGGCTCTCACGGAGGTCGTCGGTGCCGGGTTTGAAGGACAACCCGAACAGGCCCACCCGGCGCTTGCCGGTGCGCTCGACCATCTCCACCGCGCGCTGAAGGTGTTCGGCGTTGGAGGGCAGTACGTGGGCGAGGATGGGCACCGAGACGTCGGCCCGCCGCGCCGCGTGGAGCAGGCTGCGCAAGTCCTTGGGAAGGCAGGAGCCGCCGAAGGCGAAGCCGGGCCGCAGGTAGGCGGGGCTGATGTTCAGCTTGCGGTCGGCCAGGAACACGTCCACCACCTGGTGCGAGTCGACCCCGAGCGCCTGGCACACCGCGCCCAGCTCGTTCGCGAAGCCGATCTTGAGGCCGTGGAACGCGTTGTCCGCGTACTTGATCGCCTCGGCCGTCGGGATCGGCACCCGGAACACCTCGCCGGGCAGTCCTTCGTACAGCGCCGCCACCACGTCGCCGCTCGCCGGGTCGAGTTCGCCGATGACGGTCTTGGGCGGATCGAAGAAGTCCCGCACGCTCGTGCCCTCGCGCAGGAACTCCGGGTTGACCGCGACCCTGATGTCCACCCCGGCCGTGCCGCCGGTGTATTTCTCCAGGATCGGTACCAGCAGGTTCAGGCAGGTGCCCGGGAGCATGGTGCTGCGGAACACGACGGTCTGCCGCCCACCCCGCTCGGCCACGGCGGCACCGATCTGCTCGGTGACCCGCTCCAGGTAGGTGGTGCACAGGCTGCCGTTGGGCTCCGACGGTGTGCCCACACAGACCAGCGACACCTCGCTGCCCATGATCGCCTCGCGGACGTCACCGGTGGCGCGTAACGCTCCGGTCCGCACGACCTCGGCGATGAGTTCGCCGATCCGTTCCTCGACCACCGGGGCCTTGCCGGCGTTGACCAGGTCGACCTTCACCTGGTTCACGTCCACCCCGATGACCTCGTGACCTAAGCTGGCCAGGCACGCGGCCGACACACAGCCCACGTAGCCCAGGCCTAAGACGCTGACCCTCATCACTCGTTCCTCCCCCCGGGCAGACCTCTTCGGCCTGCCGTCCACGAGCCGACCGGACGACGTCCCCCGCGCGTCACATGGGCCCCTTGCCCTAAACGGGCCCCCTGCCTCTGGAACACGGCTCGCGGCGCGACGGCACGGTAGCCGTCGGGGCGGACGTGGTGGACGTGATGGGTGACGTCCGCCGGTCGGCCGATGTCCGGTACCCCGTCCCGCCGGTCACCGCCGGGCCGGAAACCGTCCGGCACGCACACCGTCTCCACCCGCCACCCGAGGTGGGGGAACGCGCGGGTGCGGGTGATCAGGTCGCGCACGGTGGCCGGGCTCCCGGTGGCGAGCACCGGGCGCTCGCGCGCCGATAAGGCCGATAAGAGCGGGTCGGCCGACTTCCCTTGCCCCTGCTGCACAGTCCCCCCAGATCGCCAGTGGACTCGACGTGTTCACTCCGCATGGTTGCGCCGCCCGGGAGGCCCGCCCCTGCGGCGCGAGGTGAACACCCCACCCGGCCGACAGCGGACATGCGTGTTGCCGGAATTTCGAGGTGCGCGGGAACCCGTTGACGGTTGCTCCCCACACCTGAGGCCCCCTCTCGGGCTCCAAGAATCGATCACCCCAGGCCGGTGTACCGGGACACGACGGCAGGCGGTCCGTCATAGCCGGACCTGTGGATCACCATGTGTCGCCTCGTGTCCAAGCGTGCGAAGCAGGGTCAATCTAGAGCATGGGCGCCCGTCTGGAGAGGGGATGTGTGCAACTTGTGCTCGGGCTTTGAAGCCGGAGCCACCGAACGGCAAATGCCTGCGGTTGCCATAGAGGCGCAAGTGTCTGGTGTGACTTGTGAGCACGAATTTCCCGGGCTGCCGACACACCGACCCGAGCCGTCCCGGTACCACCGACCAGGCCGTCCCTTACGGAAATTGCCTCGCCCGCGCCGACCGGCGCCGCGCCTCGCAGCGGTAGCTGGAGGAGAACGCGGTGGCACCGGCCGACGCGCGCTCGACCGGCAGGATTCGGAAGGGACGGCCTGGTTGGCGCCGTCCGGACGGCCTCGGGGCCACCGGGGTGAGGGGTTCACGGTCGGCGGAGCGTGGCCGCCCGGCGGGCTGGAGAACGCTCGGTAAAGGTATGGCAAATTACAGGGAGTAGGTGTGAGGATGCCCTGAGGCGTGGGGCAGTGGGCCCCTCGTGTGTCAGAAGGGTATTCGTATGCGTCGTGGGACCGAGGAACGGGCGAGACCACACCTGGCCTGTTTCACCCGTTTATCCTTTTCCTCCGGTCGGCCACGGCCCCGCCGGGCCCGGGTGCTGTCCCGGGTGGCGCTGGCGGTGGCCACCGTGATGGCGGTGGAGACCGCGCTGGTCGTCTCGGCCACCGGCCAGGCCGTGGCGCTGCCCGCGCAGCCCG
This sequence comes from Streptomyces sp. NPDC051567, assembly GCF_044454165.1. Taxonomy (NCBI): domain Bacteria; kingdom Bacillati; phylum Actinomycetota; class Actinomycetes; order Kitasatosporales; family Streptomycetaceae; genus Streptomyces; species Streptomyces sp. NPDC051567. Next base: position 95,612 of record NZ_JBITDK010000023.1, read on the forward strand.
CGCCCGCCGCCCCGGCCGAGCCCGCCGCGCATGCGAAGACCGCGAAGGACCTGGCGTCCGCGCATGTCGCCGCGCGGCTCTCGGGCAAGCGCGTCGAGGCGCTGTCGGAACGCACCGAGTCCTCCTCGGTGTTCGCCAACCCCGACGGCACCACCACGGTGGAGGCCGGGAGTGGCCCGCTGCGCTACCAGGACGCCTCGGGCACCTGGCAGGACATCGATGTCGAGCTGGTGAAGAACTCCGACGGAGGGGTCCGCGCCAAGGCGCACCCGCTCGGCCTGAAACTGGCGGGCCCCACCCCCGCCGAGCAGGCCGCGAAGGCCCGCTCCGCCGGAGCGCCCGGCCAGGCGGAGACCCCGTCGGTGCCGCTGGTCACCCTGGCGGCCGAGGGCGGCGTGGAGCTGGGCCTGCACTGGCGCGGGGCGCTGCCCGAGCCCGAGGTCGAGGGCACCACCGCCCGCTACCGCGACGCCCTGACCCAAACCGATCTGATCATCGAATCCACCCGGACCGGTTTCGAGCAGTTCCTGGAGCTGAAGGACCGCAGCGCCATCGCCGCGACCGGCACGGTCACGCTGACGCTGAGCGCCAAGGGCATCAAGGCCCAGGCGAACGAGGACCGTTCGATCAGCTTCCTCGACGCCGAGGGCAAGCAGATCGGCGTGCTGCCCGCCCCGGTGATGTGGGACGCCCGGGTCGACGCGAACGGTGTTCCCACGCACCGTGCCGATGTGGGCCTGAAGGTCACCCAGCGGGGTGCGGACATCGATCTGACGCTGACCCCGGACGCGAAGTACCTCGCGGACCCGGCCACCCGGTTCCCGGTCACCGTGGACCCTGCCGTCAACATCGGCGTCGGCTTCGACACCTATGTGCGGGACGGTCTCACCACCGACACCTCCGGGGAGGGCTACCTGCGCGTCGGGCCCACCGGCGGGAAGGCGACCCGCTCGTACCTGAACTTCCCCACGACGGGCATCGCGGGGAAGCAGATCATCCAGGCCCGGCTCAACCTGGCCCGCCAGGCCGGGTCGTGTACGCCGCAGAGCATCGACATCTACGACACCTCCCTGCCGACCACGGCCACCCGCTGGACCAACCAGCCCAGCTGGAACACCAAGTGGGCGACGATCGACGCGGCCACGAGCTGCAAGACCGACTGGATATCACCGGACATCACCACACTGGCCGCCGCCTGGGCAGCCAATGGCAAGCCGAACAACTCCCTGGGCCTCCGGGCCACCAGCGAGCTCGCCGCGGGCACCGCCAAGGCGTTCCGCTCCGGTAACTCCGCCACCAACCCGCCGTACATGTCGGTCACCTACAACACCAAGCCGGGCCTGGCGTCCCCGGTCTCCCCGCTGACCGGCGGGGCGACCAACGACACCACGCCGACGCTGACCGGCAAGGCCACCGACCCGGACGGCAACACGGTCCGGCTCAGCTACGAGATCTGGACGCCGACCGCCGCCGCCCTCCAGGCCGGCAAGTCCGCGTGGGTCGCCTCCGGCGCCAACGCCCCCTGGACGCCCACCACCGCGCTCGCCCCGGGCGAGTACAAGTGGCGCGCCGCCGTCGAGGACGGCTCCACCTGGAACGGCTCCTGGTCGCCGTGGCAGACGTTCACGGTGGACACCACTGCCCCGGCCGTCTCCGCCGTGTCCTCCACGGACTTCCCCGCGGGCCAGTGGGCGGGCACCCCGAACGTCGACGGCCTGTTCTCGGGCGCGTTCACCCTCACCCCGCCCGCCTCGGACCGGACCGGTGTGCAGTACGCGCTCGACGGCGCGGCCTGGACCACGGTCAACGCCACCGCTCCGGTCACCCGGACCCTGACCTTCGGCGCGGGCGAGCACACCCTGAAGGCCCGCACCGTCGACGCCGCGGGCAATGTCTCGGCCGAGACCTCCTACACCTTCGCCGCCGGCGCAGGCGCCGCCCTGCTGACCCCGGGTGAGGGCGAGCGTCCGGCCCGCCGGGTGGGCCTGTCCGCCCAGGGCAAGGACAACCACACCGGCGTCGTCTACCAGTACCGCCGTGGTGAGACGGACACCTGGAAGGACGTTCCGGCCGCCAACGTCCGCAAGGCCGACGGCTCGGCCCTCGCGGGCTGGCCCGCCCCGGCCCCGCAGGGCAACCCGGCCGGTCTGACCTGGAACATCACCGACACCCTCACCACGGACGGCGCGATCGACGTCCGGGCCGGTTTCACCTCGGGCACCGCCGGCTACCTCTATTCACCGCACCACACGGTGACGGTGGACCGCACCGCGGGCGAGGCACCCAGCAACCCCATAGGTCCCGGTACGGTCAATCTGCTGACCGGTGACTTCGCGCTGACCGAGACCGACGCGGACGCGTTCGGCACCTCCGTCACCCGCACCGCCTCCTCCCGGGAGCCGGGCGCGGGCGCGGTCGAGGACGGCCAGGCCGCGATCTTCGGCAAGGAGTGGACCTCAGGCACCAGCACCGAGGGCCGCGAGACCTCCTACGTCTATCTGAAGCAGACCTCGGCCACCTCGGTCGCGGCCGTGGACGACACCGGCACCGAGACCGGCTTCACCGCCGCCGCCGGCGGCACCTGGAAGGCGGAGCCCGGCGCCGGGCACCTGGCCCTCACCGGGGCGCTGACCGGCACCTTCACGCTCACCGACTCCGACGGCGCCGTCGTCACCTTCGCCAAGGCGGGCCCGAACGGCCAGAACTGGCCGGTCAGCAGCGTCAGCAAGGACGGGGTGGACAACTCCACCACCACGGTGATCTCCGAGACCGTGACCGAGGGCGGTAAGACCCTCACCCGCCCGCACCGGGTCATCATCCCGACCTCCGCGGTGCCCGCGGCGACCTGCGCGACCACCCCGGCCACCAAGGGCTGCCGGATCCTGGAGTTCGTCTACGCCACCACGACCACCGCCACCGGCTGGTCGGGCGGCGCGGACTTCGGTGACGTCGCGGGTCAGGTCAAGGAGATCCGGCTGTGGTCCACCTGGGGCGGGGCCGCCACGGCCACCTCCCAGTCCGTCGCCGTCTACAGCTACGACTTGGGCGGCAGGCTCCGCCAGCAGTGGAACCCGCACCTGAACCAGGGCATGCAGACCCAGTACTCCTACGACGCGCAGGGCCGGATCACCTGGTACCACACCAAGTCGGAGCTCGGCTGGGACTTCGCCTACGGCAAGGTCGGCAACGCCGCCACCGCCGGTGAGGGCATGCTGCTCAAGGCGTCCCGCAAGGGCCTCAAGCAGGGCACTCCCGATGTCGAGGAAGGCGTCGCGCACACCAGCCTCGTCTACGACGTCCCGCTGACCGGCGCGAGCGCCCCGTACCAGATGGGCGCGAACAACGTCCGTGCCTGGGGCCAGAGCGACGCCCCCACCGACGCCACCGCCGTCCTGCCCGCAGACACCGTCCCCACGAGCCACGACGGCGCCACCCTGGCCGCCGCCGACTACCGGCGCGCCTCGGTGACCTACCTGAACGCCTCCGGGCGCGAGGTCAACGCCGCCGCTCCCGGCGGCCACATCTCCGCCAGCGCCTACAACAACCACGGCGAGAGCGTCCGTGAGCTGACCGAGGGCAACCGGGCCCTGGCCCTGGGCGCCACCGAGGCCGACCGGGCCACGCTGGCCGACCTCGGCATCAACGGCCTGCCCACCGCCGACCGTGCCGAACTCCTCTCCACCCGCTCGTCCTTCGACGAGAAGGGCACCCGTGAGCTCCAGGAGCTCGGTCCGCTGCGGCGGGTCACCCTGACCGATGACCTGAAGTCCGGCAGCACCACCATCGCCCCCGCCGGAACCTCGGTCGTCGCCCGCAACTGGGACGTGAACGAGTTCGACGCGGGCCGCCCCACCGACGGCAGCGCGACCGTCGAGGACCAGGTCACCAAGGTCACCAAGGGTGCCCAGCTGCTGATCCACCCGACCCTGCACGCCGATGCCCGGGTGACCCAGACGGTCTACGACTGGGCCAAGGGCCTGCCCCTGCGCACCATCCAGGACCCGGCCGGTCTGGCGATCACCGAGGCGACCGAGTACGACGCCCAGGGCCGTGCGGTCAAGTCCCTGCGGGCCGGGTCCAGCGGCACCGACGCCGCCACCTTCGTGACCCGTTACTGGTCCGCGACCGGCACCGGCGCCTGCGCCGGCCGCCCGGAGTGGGCCGATCTGCCCTGCTCCACGGGCCCGGCCGCGGCCACCACCGGCGGCGGCACGGCCCCGGCCGAACTCCCGGTGACCACCGTCGAATACACCTGGTGGGGCGACGAGTTCAAGACCGTCGCCACCGCCAACGGTGTCACCCGCACCACGCTCGCCGAGATCGACAACGCGGGCCGTACCGTCTCGGTGAAGACCATGGGCGGGACCGGCGCCGCGGTGCCGGACCAGACCTTCGAGTACGACCCGCACACCGGCAACGTCGTGAAGACGACGGCGCCGACCGGCGGCACGATCAGTGAGCAGTACGACAAGCTCGGCCGTCTCATCTCCTACACCGACGCCGACGGCGGCGTCACCCGTACCGAGTACGACCTGCTGAACCGTCCGGTGAAGATCACCGACTCGGTGCCGTCCACCGTCGCCTACGCCTACGACCACGCCATCGAGCCGCGCGGCCTGGTCACCTCCACCACCGACTCCGTCGCGGGCACCTTCTCGGCCGCCTACGACGCCGACGGCCGGGTCGCGAGCGAGAAGCTCTCCGGCGGTTACACCCTCACCAGCCGTGAGGACGCCACCGGCACCCCGCTGTCCCGGGTCTACACCCGTGACATCGACGGCGTCACCGTCTACTCCGACACCGTCACCCCCTCCGCCCACGGGCAGGCCGTCTCCCGTTCCGGCTGGTCCGCCCAGGACTTCGGCTACGACCGGGCCGGACGCCTCACCCGCGTGAGCGACACCGTCGGCGAGACCTGCACCACCCGCACCTACACCTTCGACAAGCGCAGCAACCGCACCGGCCTGACCACCATCGAGGGCGCCCCCGGCACCGACTGCCCCACCACCGCAGGCACCGGCAAGACCTACGCCTACGACACCGGTGACCGGCTCGTCGAGGCCGGCACCAGCTATGACGCGTTCGGCCGGACCACCGCCCAGCAGGGCAGCACCTTCGCCTACTACAACAACGACCTGGTCCGGCAGCAGACCGCCAACGGCCGGCGCCAGAGCTGGACCCTGGACGCCGCCCACCGCTTGCGCGGCTGGACGGTGGAGAGCGACCAGGCCGGAACCTGGGTGCCCGAGCAGAACAAGCGCAACCACTACGACGGCAACAGCGACAACCCCCGCTGGATCGTCGAGGACGTGGCCACCGGCCAGGTCACCCGGAACGTCGAAGCCGCGGGCGGGCTCTTCTCCGCCACCACCGCCGCCCAGGGCGGCGTGACCCTCCAACTGTCGAACCTCCACGGTGACATCGCCCTCCAGCTCCCGCTGGACCCGGCCGAAGCCCCCCTGGTCCTCGACAACGACGAGTACGGCAACCCCCGCACCGGGCAGCCCGCCACCCGCTACAACTGGCTCGGCACCGAGCAGCGCTCCAGCGAGACCCTCACCGGCATCCAGCTGATGGGCGTGCGCCTCTACAACCCGGTCACCGGACGCTTCCTGTCCCCCGACCCCGTCCCCTCCGGCTCGCCGAACTACTACGGCTACCCCGCCGACCCCATCTCCATGGTGGACCTCGACGGCCGTGGCTGGAGCAAGGTCTGGCGCTACTACCTCTACGACAGCAAGGTCAAGAAGCTCGCCAACGCCCTGAAGTGGGGCGGCAACGCCGCCAAGATCATCGGCGCGGCGATCGGTGTCGGCAGCGGCGGGGTACTCGCCGCTCTGAGCGCGGCCCTGGCGGTCGTGGGCGTCGGGGCCAAGACCATCGGCAAGCAGTTCGACAAGAAGCGTAAGCAGCGGGGCAAGGGCGTCGTCCTCGCCTTCGGTATCTGGAAGAAGAAGGTCTGGCCCGGCCACATCTACTTCCCGAGGTACCAGATCTCCGTCTGGAAGTAACCCGCCCCAAAGGTACGGGTGGCCGGAGGACGACAACACCGGCCACCCGTACCACCGGGCGTCTGCGTCACGCCGCCGTGGTCATGTCTCCTTGTTCGCGCGGTGTGCCGCCGTAGGGAACCTCGGAGAACCCGGCCTCCTCGATGTACGCCTCGTACGCCTCGTACGCCTCGTACGCCTCGTACGCCTCGTACGCCTCGTACGCCTCGTACGCGTCGGCCACGTGAACCGCGCTCCCCCTGCTGCTCATGACGTCCCTGCCCAGCGGCCCGGTACTTCCCGGGCAGTTTCACACGGCCAGTGGGTGACCGGAGCCGCCCCGGAGCGTCCGGCAGGGGTTCCCGCCGGGACCGGCAGCACCTGGCCCGGACCACTTCCGTGCAGGTCAAGGTGGGCCTGCCTCCGGGGCCGGCGCCATGCACATGTCTGCAACCCCAGGGGCAGCGGCGCGTTCATCAAGGTCTCCGCGTAAGGGGACTGGCTTGCCCGTCCCGTAGCACAGCAAGGACGGTCGGCCCCCGGGGCGGAGCGCCGTCAACCCGTGCACTCTTGCGCGAATCTCAGGCTCATGGGACGCCGGTGGAGTACAGCGCTGACGTGGGAGGCATCGATCCTGGCGCGTACCGGGCCGTGTGCCACGGCCGCCCGCAGCACGCTCTCGTCCCCGGGGCCACCGGCGCCCACTGCTCGATGGCACCGCCTGAGGATGCCTGGGCTGCCCCCGGTCGGCCCGGGGGGTGGTGCCGCGCGGGGGCATGGGGGCCGAGCGGGTGGCCGGAAGTCGCCGTGGTCTCCTGCCGTGCACGGGCGGGCGAGGGCGTTCACCGGCCGTCGGCCGCGACCGTAGCCGTGGGACCGGAAGTGCTGCTGGGGCGCCGTCACCTGGAGGCCGGGCCCGTCCGTGGGGCGGGGCGGCCATGTCGGACAGCGGGTGGCGCAGAGCAAAGTGAACGGGCGTACGAATCCAGCCGTTTCGGAGATCTGGCTGTCAACGGATCACCAGGGGCGGAAACTTGAGCCGCGAAGCGGGTTCCCAGCCGGCCTGGAACAGACGAATGCCCATGCACTTGTATGCCGATGTCCTTGAAGAGATCAGGAGTGTCCGGATGGCCCGCTTGCGCTCTCCCCGACCTGTAACCCTTGCCGCCGCGGCGGCGACCGCCCTGCTCCTCCTGGGTTCGGCGCCCGTGGCGGTGGCCGAACCCTTCGAACTGCTGCCGACGTCACGGCTGCTCCCGATCCCGCCGGGAGGGCTCCACAGTTTCGTCAAGGGGCTGAACAGCAGCGGCACGGTCATCGGCGAGTACTACGTGGAGGGCTCCGACGGGCCACTCGCGATCCGGTGGAACGCCGGCCGCCCCGGCTACACCCGCCTGGCGCCGCTGCCCGGTGAACAGTTCAGCCGCACGACCGCGCTCAGCGACCGCGGATGGGTGGTCGGCCTGTCCTACAACAGCCTGCCCAACTCCCACCCCGTCCGCTGGACACCGGGCGCCACCCCGACACGGTTGACGCTTCCCGGTGGGTCTCGCGGCGGTAACGCGTCGGCCGTCAACGACTCCGGGGTCGCGGTCGGCGACGCGTCCGAGGAGAGCAACCGCTCCCACCCCCTGCGCTGGCAGTCCGACGGCACCAGGACCGACCTGCCCGTGCTGCCCGGCGACAACAGCGGCACCGCGACGTCGGTCAACAATGCGGGCACGGCGGTCGGGTGGACCGAGAAGCGCGACGGCACCGGTGGCCCCGCGCACCCCGCGCACCCCGCGCACCCCGTGCGCTGGAACGCGGCGGGTGTCGTGAGCGCGCTGCCCCTCCCGGCGGGGTTCGACGCGGCCCGGACGAGCCGGATCACCGACAACGGCGTGGTCCTCGGTCACGGGCGGCTCGCCGGGAGCACGGAGTACGACCGGGTCCTGGTGTGGGCGGCCGACGGAACCGTCCGCGACGCCGGGCGCGGGCGGGGATACGACGTCAACCGGGCGGCCACCGCCGTGGGGGCTTCGTTGGAGGACGACCCGAACGGTGACACGGCCCGCTGGAACGCGAACGGCACCCGGACCGTGCTCGCCAATCCGGCGGAAGAGGCCGGGGAGGTACTGGCGATCAACAACCGGGGGACGGCCGTCGGGTACGCGTGGCCGCCGGCCGGTAACCCCGCGTTGGACAAGGCCCTGTTGTGGAAGCCTGACGGTACGGTCGTCCCGCTGCCGCCGTCGTCTCTCGGTCCCTATGCCGCGGCGTTCGCGATCAACGACGCCGGAGTGATCGCCGGATTCGCCGTCGGTACCGACGGCGCCGGCAACGCGACGACCTGGCGTGCGACCGTCTGGAAGCGCTGACGCCCACCGCCTCCTCGACGGGAGCTCCGGTAAGGGGTCGCGGGTAAAGGGTCGCGAGTAAGGAATACCCTTCGAGGTCCCCGGCGCTTCGTGTGCGAGGCGCCGGGGATTCCCCGGGCTGGAGCCGCCGCCCGTCCGCAGTCGGGACAGGCCGGCTTCCGTCCGTACCGCTCGCTGCGCCGGCGGGACTGCTCGGGCCTCGATCGAAGAGGGATTCACACACGGCCCGACGACTCGAAGAGCTTCAGGCGACACGAACCGGATCACGAACCGGATCACGAACCGGATCACGAGCAACTAAATGGCGCTCTGCTTTTCCAGCCATTTCGTCATCGCCTGGTTCGTTTCTTCCGGCTTCTCTTGCTGGATCCAATGACCGCAATCCAGATCGACCACTTCCACATGGGGTACGAACTCCGCCAGCTTCTCAGACCTCCGGACCACATCCCGGTCGCCGTAGATCATGAGCGTGGGCTGCTGGATGACCGGGTTCACGTCCGCCAGCAAGCGCCAGTTGCGGTCCAAGTTCCTGTACCAGTTCACACTGCCCGTGAACCCTGTCGATTCGAAGGCGGAGACGAAAACGGCCAGTTCGCTGTCGCTCATGACGGGATCACCGAGTGGCGTTCCCGCTCTGGCGAGATCGATCAGCGCCATACCAGGCTGAGGCTCCCTGGGGGGCTTGTTCTTCCGGTACAGGTTGCGAAGGAACTGGAATGTGTTCTCTTCGAACACGGCGTCCGCGACGCCTGGCTGCCGATTGAAGTGGACAAAGTAGAAGTCGCCGCCAAGTGCGTCTTCCATGAACTCGACCCAGGGCTTCTCTCCGCGCTCCTGGTAAGGCAGGCTCAGGTTGATCACCTTGTTTACACGGTTCGGATGCAGCAGGGCCAGTCCCCAGACGACCATTGCACCCCAATCGTGACCGACAAAGGTGGCATCCTCGTACCCGTAGTGATCGAGAAGTGCGACGAGATCACCCGACAGGTGTTCAATGTCGTAGTCCGTCACTTCGGCCGGACGGGATGAGTTGCCATAACCCCGCTGGTTCGGGACGATGACATGGTAGCCCGCTGCGGCGAGGGCGGGCACCTGATGGCGCCAGGAAAAGGCGTGCTCCGGCCAGCCGTGACAGAGCACAATGGGATTTCCGGCATTCTGCCGGCCTGCTTCAAAGACTTCGAGCTCCACACCGTTGACTGGAACAAGGGTGGGCCTGGGGAAATCGGTTGGATCGAACATGGAATTTCCTCTCCATCTTTCTGGGGTGATCAGGCGGCGAAGGTTCCCGAAGACGGCGTCGGCGCACCCCTGACAGGCCGAGGGTCGATACGGTCGTGGGTGGTGGGACTCGCCGGTGAGGTCATGTCACCATCTTGGTGACCGAAACCGGTCACCCCACGACCGGTTTCATGTGGAAGTGTCGTCGGCATGCGAACCGACCGGCTGGTGGCCATCCTCCTCCTGCTGCAACGGCGCGAGCAGGTGACAGCAGCAGAGGTCGCCCGAGAGGTGGAGGTCTCCGAGCGCACCGCCCGCCGCGACCTCGACGCCCTGGCCACGGCCGGGGTGCCCGTGTACTCCCTGCAGGGCCGAGGCGGCGGCTGGCGCCTCGTGGGCGGCGCCCGCACCGACCTGTCCGGGTTGACCGCGAGTGAGGCCCGCGCCCTGTTCCTGGTCGCCGGCCCGGCCTCGGCTGCGACGCCTGCTGTGAAAGCAGCTCTGCGCAAGCTCGTCCATGCCCTGCCGGAGCCCTTCCGGGTGCAGGCCGAGGCAGCGGCGTCGTCGTTGGTCACGGACCCGCGACGATGGGGGGCGAGCCGGGTCGAGCACCGACCACCTCGCTTCCTCGACGAACTCCAGGACGCGGTGATCCGCGGTGTCCAGGTGCGGCTCGGCTACGTCGACCGCAACGGCGCCGAAACCGAGAGAACCGTCCACCCGCTGGGCATCGTCGCCAAAGGTCCGTCGTGGTACCTCGTCTCCAGCACCGAGACCGGCCGGCGGACCTTCCGGATCGACCGCGTGTCGTCCGCCGACCCGACCGACGGTCCCGTGCACCGACCCGAGGACTTCGACCTCGCCGAGAGCTGGCGCGAGATCGCCGACGAGGTCGACCGCAAGCGAACGCCCCTTGAGATCCAGGCGGTATGCGCGCCCCACGGGACAGGCCTGCTCCGGAGGGTGCTCGGCGATCGGCTCGAAGTGGGAGGTTCCACGACCGACGGCCGCATCGAGGTCGTGATCCGCGGCCACGACGAGTACGCGGCCGCGCGGGGGGGGGGGGGCGCTGGGGGGGGGGGGGGGGGGGGGGGGGGGGGGGGGGGGGGGGGGGGGGGGGCGCCCCCCCCCCCCCCCCCCCCCCCCCCCCCCCCCCCCCCCCCCCCCC
>NZ_JBITDK010000024.1:0-104962 GCF_044454165.1 Streptomyces sp. NPDC051567
CGCGCGGCCCGCGCCCCCCCCCCCCCCCCCCCCCCCCCCCCCCCCCCCCCCCGCGGGCCGGGGGGGGGGGGGCGCCGGCCCCCCCCCCCCCCCCCCCCCCCCCGCCGCAGGACTATCCGAAGCGGCCCGAGATGTAGTCCTCGGTCGCCTGGACGGACGGGTTGGAGAAGATCCGGTCCGTGTCGTCGAGCTCGACCAGCTTGCCGGGCTGCCCGACCGCGGAGAGGTTGAAGAAGGCGGTGCGGTCCGAGACCCGGGCCGCCTGCTGCATGTTGTGCGTCACGATGACGATCGTGAACAGCTCCTTCAGCTCCCCGATCAGGTCCTCGATCGCGAGGGTGGAGATCGGGTCCAGGGCCGAGCAGGGCTCGTCCATCAGCAGGACCTGCGGTTCGACCGCGATGGCGCGGGCGATGCACAGCCGCTGCTGCTGGCCGCCGGAGAGGCCGGAGCCCGGCTTGTCCAGGCGGTCCTTGACCTCGTTCCAGAGGTTGGCGCCGCGCAGGGACTTCTCCACGACCTCCGCCAGCTCGGACTTGCGGAAGCCGCCGTTCAGGCGCAGGCCCGCCGCCACGTTGTCGAAGATCGACATGGTGGGGAAGGGGTTGGGGCGCTGGAAGACCATGCCGACCGTGCGGCGGACCGCGACCGGGTCCACGCCGGGGCCGTACAGGTTCTCGTCGTCCAGCAGCACCTTGCCCTCGACCCGGCCGCCGGGGGTGACCTCGTGCATGCGGTTGAGGGTGCGCAGGAAGGTGGACTTGCCGCAGCCGGAGGGGCCGATGAAGGCGGTCACGGAGCGGGGTTCCACGGTCATGGATATGTCGTCGATGGCCTTGTGTGCGCCGTAGAAGGCGGAGAGGCCGCTGACGTCGATTCGCTTGGCCATGAGGGGTCACTTCACTTTCATGTGGTCACGCGCGGCAGAGCCGCAGATCGGTGCGTTCAGCGACCGGTCTTGGGTGCCTTCCAGCGGGCGATGGAGCGGGCCACCAGGTTCAGGATCATGACGAAGGCGATCAGGACGAGCGCCGCGGCCCACGCCCGGTCGTAGGAGGCGTCGCTGCCGACCTTGTACTGCTCCCAGATGTAGAAGGGCAGCGAGGACTGGGCGCCTTCGAAGGGGTTGGCGTTGATCAGCTGGGAGCCGAAGACCAGCAGCATGATCGGCGCGGTCTCACCGGCGATGCGGGCCACGGCCAGCATCAGGCCGGTGGAGATCCCGCCGATGGCGGTGGGGAGCACGACCTTGAGGATCATGCGCCACTTCGGCACGCCGAGGGCGAGGGCGGCCTCGCGCAGCTCGTTCGGGACGAGCTTGAGCATCTCCTCGGTGGAGCGGACCACGACCGGCATCATCAGGATCGACAGGGCCATCGCCCCGGCGAAGCCGGAGGGGCCGAAGCCGAGCATCAGGTTCCAGGTCGTCAGGATGAACAGGCCCGCGACGATGGAGGGGATGCCGGTCATGACGTCGACGAAGAAGGTGACGGCCTTGGCGAGCGCGCCCCGGCCGTACTCGACCAGGTAGACGGCGGTCAGCAGGCCGATCGGCGCGGCGATCAGGGTGGCCAGGCCGACCTGTTCCAGGGTGCCGAGGAGGGCGTGGTAGACGCCGCCGCCGGGCTCGAAGCCGGTCACGCCGTTCATGGAGTGGCTGAGGAAGTCCCCGTTCAGGGCCTTCGCGCCGCGGCCGGCCGTGGTCCAGATCAGCGAGAGCAGCGGGACGACGGCGAGGACGAAGCAGACCCACACGACGGAGGTCGCGACGCGGTCCTTGGCCTGGCGGCGGTTCTCGACGACCGCGCTGGCCGTGTAGGTGATCGCGACGAAGAGCAGCGCGGCGAGCAGGCCCCACTGGACCTTGCTGCGCAGGTCGAAGAGGGCGCCGGCGCCGCAGCCGAGGGCGGCCGAGAGGACCGCGACGGCGGCCGGGGACCAGCGGGGCAGGCCGCCGCGGGTGAGGCCGGCGGGGGCGGTGGACCTGACGGCCTTCGCGGGCCGCCGTTCCTGGATCGTGCGGCTCATCAGGCGTTCGCCCCCGAGTACTCCTTGCGGCGCGCGATGATCATGCGTGCGGCGCCGTTGACCAGCAGGGTGAGGAGGAAGAGGACGAGGCCGGAGGCGATCAGCGCGTCCCGGCCGAACTGGTTGGCCTCGTCGAACTTCGCGGCGATGTTCTGCGCGAACGTGCCGCCGCCCGGGTTCAGGAGGTGGCCGGAGATGAGGAAGCTCGGGGAGAGGACGGTCGCCACGGCCATGGTCTCGCCGAGCGCGCGGCCGAGGCCCAGCATCGAGGCGGAGATGACGCCGGAGCGGCCGAAGGGCAGGACCGACAGCCGGATGACCTCCCAGCGGGTCGCGCCGAGGGCCAGGGCGGCCTCCTCGTTCATGCGCGGGACCTGGAGGAAGACCTCGCGGCTGACGCTGGTCACGATCGGCAGGATCATGATCGCGAGGAGGATGCCGACGGTGAAGAGCGAGCGGGCGACGCCGATCTGGGTCTTCTCGAAGAGGTAGGTCCAGCCGAAGTACTCGTCGAGCCAGAGGTTCAGCCCGCCGAGGTAGGGGACCAGGACGAGGGCGCCCCAGATGCCGTAGACGATCGAGGGGACGGCGGCCAGCAGGTCGACCACGTAGGCGAGGGGCGCGGCCAGCTTGCGCGGCGCGTAGTGCGAGATGAAGAGGGCGATGCCGACGGCGACCGGGACCGCGATCAGCATCGCGATGACCGAGCTGACGACGGTGCCGAAGAGCAGGACGGCTATGCCGAAGACGGGCGGTGTGCCCGAGGCGTTCCAGTCGAAGGTGGTGAGGAAGTTGCCCTCGTTGCGCGACAGGGCGATGGCCGCGCGGTAGGTGAGGAAGGCGGCGATCGAGGCCATGATCACCAGGAGCAGGATGCCGGAGCCCTGGGAGAGTCCGGCGAAGATCTTGTCACCGGCCCGGCCGGTGGACCTCTCGCTCCTGAGGACCGGCGGCGGCGCCGGGTCTGTCTGGACGGTGGTGGTGGAAGCCATGGTCTTTCCGGTCTGTGTGGGGGCGAGCCCCTGGCGGCGGTGCACCGGATTCCCCCGGGTGGAGGGGGAGGGCCCCGGGTGCCGGCCGGTCCGGCTCCCCCCGTCTCCGTGGGGGAGGGACCGGCCGGCGGCGCGGGGTCAGTGGTCAGGACAGCGCGGCGACGACCTCGCGGACCTTGGCGTTGATCTCGGCCGGGATCGGCGCGTAGCCGTTGTCCAGGAGGATCTTCTGGCCCGCGTCCGAGGCGGTGTAGTTCAGGAAGGACTTCACGGTGGGGAGGGTCTCGGGCTTGTTGCCCTTGTCGCAGACGACCTCGTACGTCACCAGGACCAGCGGGTAGGCGCCCTCGGCCTTGGTGGCGTAGTCGAGCTTCAGCGCCAGGTCGGAGCCGGTGCCGGAGATCTTGGCGGCGGCGATGGCCTTGGAGGCGTTCTCGCCGGTGGCCTTGACCGGGGTGGCGGCGCCCGTGTTCAGGTCGACGGTCCTGATGTTCTGGGCGCTGGCGTAGGAGAGCTCGAAGTAGCCGATCGAGCCGTCGACCTGCTTGACCTGGGTGGCGAGGCCGGAGGAGTTGGAGGCGCCCAGTCCGCCCTGCGCGGGCCACTTCTTGGACGCCTCGTACGGCCAGGCGTCACCACCGGCGGCCTTGAGGTACTTGCTGAGGTTCTCGGTGGTGCCGGAGTCCTCGGAGCGGTGGAACGCCTGGATGGGGGTGGAGGGGAGCGAGACGCCCGGGTTCAGCCGCTTGATCGCCTCGTCGTCCCACTTCTTGATCTTGTCGTTGAAGATGTTGGCGACGGTGGGGGCGTCCAGGGTCAGCTTGTCCACGCCGGAGACGTTGAAGCCGAGCGCGATCGGGCCGCCGACCATCGGCAGGTTGACGCCCTGGCCGCCGGAGCAGATCTTCCTCGACTCCTCGACCTCGGCGGGCTTGAGCGGGGAGTCCGTACCGGCGAAGCCGACGGTGCCCTGGTTGAAGGCGACGATGCCCTCACCGGAGGAGACGGACTTGTAGTTGACCTCGACGCCGGAGCAGGCGGCCATGTAGTTCTTGACCCACAGGTCGATCGCGTTCTTCTGCGCGGACGAGCCCGAGGCGAGGAGCTTGCCCTTGGCGCCCTCGCACGCGATGTCCCCCGCGGCGGTGGCGGGCTTGACCGCGCCGCCGCCCGTCTTGGTGTTGTCGTCCGAGCCGCACGCCGTGAGGACCAGGGCGCCGGACACGACGAGTGCCCCCAGGGCGGAGGCACGGAGCCGGTTCTTGCGCTGAAGCTTCACTTTCGGGTGTTCCTTCCAGAAGCCGCCGGCCGTTTTCCGGTCCGGGGCGGCGTGCGAAGAGGGCTGCGTCGGTCAGCGCGGACCGTCGCCCGCCCTGCGGGCGACGCGCACCGTGCACAGCCGAAATTAGTCAGATCAGGTGAAGTGGCCGAACGGCCCGGGTGAACGGGCGGTGAACCGTGGCGGGCGGACCGGTGCGGCCGGGCCGCCGCGCGCACGGATGTCACCCCGCGTTGTCCCGCCGTTGTCCCACGGAACTGCCGCGGGAGCTCCACGGGGGTTCCGCCGCGGTCCTACTGCGGTTCCGCCGGGGTCGTGCGCCGTGGTCCTCGCGCGGCCGTCAGGGGGTGACCGAGGCCGCCGGGGCCGGGGCCGTGGCCGGATTCCGCTCCGGGGGCGGGGACCAGATCCGGTGGAAGGCCGACCGGGCCGCCTCGACCTCGTGGCGCTGGTCGGCGTGGAGCACCCCGAGGGCGTACGCCGTCGCCGGGGCGATGCGCGGGGTCCGGGCCGCCGCCGCCGAGGCCGCCGCCGCCCCGGCCGCGTCCCGGTGGCGGTCCAGGGCCTCGCCCGCCTCCGCCAGCCGGGCCCCGGCCTCGCCCAGCGCCTCCCGCGCGTACCGGTGGAGCCGCAGGAGCCGGCGTACCTCGTGCCAGGAGCCGTCGTGGTCCGCGTGGTACCGGTGGGCGCCGCCGGGGTCGGGCAGCGCCGCCACCGCCGCCGCCAGCCTCTCCTGGGCCGCCGCCGCCATCGGCACCAGCACCTCCCGCGCCCGGCCCCGGGCCGCCACCGGCTCCAGCGGGACCTCCGAGGCCAGTACCGCCACCGCGTCCGCCACCGCGTGGAAGCGGGCGGAGCCGAGCGCCTGGAGGGTGGCCGAGTGGGCGCGCGTCCGGGCCGGCGTGAGCCGGCGCTCCAGCAGCGCGCCCGCCCGCGCGCAGCCCACCGTGAGCGCCCCCGCAGCCCCCGCAGCCCCCGTCGAGCCCGTCCCCGTCGAGCCCGTCCCCGCCGGGCCCCCGGTCCCCGCCGGGCCCGCCGTGTTCCGGGGTACGGGCAGTTCCGGGGGGTGCGACAGCCGGTGCAGCGCGTCCAGCAGCCGGGCCAGCCGGTCGGCGTACGCGTGCTCGTCGGCCAGGGTCGAGGAGAGCCACACCAGCTCGGTGCGGAGCCCGTCCGACCAGCCGGACTCGGTCACCCCCCGGAACGTGGTCAGGGAGCCGCTGATCCGGCGCGCCGCCCCCCGCAGGCGGCGCGCCGCGTGGCCGCTGCGGGCCAGGTCGGGCCCGCTCGTCGCGTGCAGGCGCAGTCCGCGCAGGAAAGCGGTGGCCTGGGAGCGCAGGTACGCGCCGAGCACGTCCCCCGCGACCGGGTCATGATTTGGCTGAGCCACGCCGGCGCCTCCGCGCGTCGATGAGCATCTCCTGTACGTGCCGCAGCGGCTGGCCTTCCTGGTCCGTGCTGTGCCGGGTCCACTCGCCGTCCGGGCCCAGGTGCCAGGAGGCGGTGGCGTCGGACATCCCGGTTTCCAGCAGCCGGTCCAGTGCCGTGCGGTGGGCCGGGTCGGCGACCCTGACCAGTGCCTCGATCCGCCGGTCGAGGTTGCGGTGCATCATGTCGGCGCTGCCGATCCACACCTCGGGCTCGCCGCCGTTGCCGAAGGCGAAGACCCGGGAGTGTTCGAGGAAGCGGCCGAGGACCGAGCGGACCCGGACGTTCTCCGAGAGCCCGGGGACACCGGGGCGCACCGCGCAGATCCCGCGGACCCAGATGTCTACGGGGACGCCCGCCTGCGCTGCCCGGTAGAGGGCGTCGATGAGGGCCTCGTCGACGATCGAGTTCATCTTCAGGCGCACGTACGCGGGGCGGCCCGCCCGGTGGTGGGCGGCCTCCTTGTCGATGCGGGCGATCAGGCCGTCGCGCAGCGAGCGCGGGGCGACCATCAGCCGCCGGTAGGTCTCGCGCCGCGAGTAGCCGGAGAGCCGGTTGAAGAGGTCGGAGAGGTCCGCGCCGACCTGCGGGTCGGCGGTGAGCAGGCCGAGGTCCTCGTAGAGCCGGGCGGTCTTGGGGTGGTAGTTGCCGGTGCCGACGTGCGAGTAGCGGCGCAGGGTGTCGCCCTCCTGGCGGACGACGAGCGACAGCTTGCAGTGGGTCTTGAGGCCGACGAGCCCGTAGACGACGTGGCAGCCGGACTCCTCCAGCTTGCGCGCCCACTTGATGTTGGCCTGTTCGTCGAAGCGGGCCTTGATCTCGACCAGGACGAGGACCTGCTTGCCGGACTCGGCGGCGTCTATCAGGGCGTCGACGATCGGGGAGTCGCCGGAGGTCCGGTAGAGCGTCTGCTTGATCGCGAGGACGTCCGGGTCGGCGGCGGCCTGTTCCAGGAAGGCCTGCACCGAGGTGGAGAAGGAGTCGTACGGGTGGTGCAACAGGACGTCCCGCTCGCGCAGGGCGGCGAAGATGTCGGGCGCGGACGCGGACTCGACCTCGGAGAGGTCCCGGTGGGTGCCGGCGATGAACTTCGGGTACTTCAGCTCGGGCCGGTCCAGGGAGGAGATCCCGAAGAGCGCGGTCAGGTCCAGCGGGCCGGGCAGCGGGTACACCTCGGCGTCGGAGACGTTCAGCTCCTGCACGAGGAGGTCCAGGACGCCGGGGTCGATGGCCTCCTCGACCTCCAGGCGGACGGGCGGGCCGAAGCGGCGCCGCATCAGCTCCTTCTCCAGGGCCTGGAGCAGGTTCTCGGCGTCGTCCTCCTCCACCTCCAGGTCCTCGTTGCGGGTCACCCGGAACATGTGGTGCGCGAGCACCTCCATCCCGGGGAAGAGCTCCTCCAGGTGCGCGGCTATGACGTCCTCCAGCGGGACGTACCGCTGCGGGGACGCCTCCAGGAAGCGGGAGAGCAGCGGCGGGACCTTGACCCGGGCGAAGTGGCGGTGGCCGCTGGCGGGGTTGCGCACGACGACGGCCAGGTTCAGGGAGAGGCCGGAGATGTACGGGAAGGGGTGCGCGGGGTCCACGGCCAGCGGGGTGAGCACCGGGAAGATCTGGTTGCGGAACAGGGTGAAGAGGCGGGCCTGCTCCTTCTCGGTGAGGTCGGGCCAGCGGATGAGGTGGACGCCCTCCTCGGCGAGGGCCGGGGAGATGTCCTGCTGGTAGCAGGCGGCGTGCCGGGCCATGAGCTCGCGCGAGCGGGTCCAGATGTGGTCGAGCACCTCACGGGGTTGCAGGCCTGAGGCCGAACGGGTGGCGACGCCCGTCGCGATCCGGCGTTTGAGACCGGCGACGCGGACCATGAAGAACTCGTCCAGGTTGCTCGCGAAGATCGCCAGGAAGTTGGCGCGCTCCAGCAGCGGGGTGTTCGGGTCCTCGGCGAGCTCCAGCACCCGCTCGTTGAAGGCGAGCCAGCTGCGCTCCCGGTCGAGGAAGCGCCCGGCGGGCAGCTCGTCGCCGTCCTTGCCGTCGTAGGTGTCCGGGTCGGCGTCGAGGTCGGGGTCGAGATCGACGTGCGGCCGGTGCGCGGCGATGGAGCCCAGCCGGACGGGGCCCGTGGAGAGGGCGCCGGACGGGTGGGACGGCTGCTGGGCGGTGATCTCGGTGGGACCCGTGCCGGGCTGGTGGCTCATGACTCCATTCTTCCGCGCACGCGGGAGGTCGGGCGCGCCGGGCGCGTCGGGCGGGCCGGGGGGCGGCCGGAGTCGGGTCGGCATGCGGGGAGGGTCGCAAGCGTGGCTGAATGCCCGGTGAATGGCGTGTGGCCGCCAGGCTCCGGATGCCGCCCGGCTCCGGAGCCCGCCCGGCCCCGGCCCGGCCGTGTCCGCGGCCGGGGCGGGGGCGTCCGGGTCAGCTCTCGGTGCGGTACATCAGGTCGACCTCGTGCGTGGTGAAGCCGAGGCCCTGGTAGACGGCGAGGGCCGCCGGGTTGTCGGCGTCCACGTAGAGCATGGCGGTGGGCAGGCCCCGCTCGGCCAGGTGGTGCAGGCCGATCGCGGTCAGCGCCTTGCCGAGGCCGCCGCCCTGGGCGCCGGGGAGGACGCCGACCACGTAGACCTCCCCGAGCCGCTGCTCCTCGTGGACCTTGGTCCAGTGGAAGCCGACCAGCTCCCCGTCCCGCTCGGCGAGGAAGAAGCCCTTCGCGTCGAACCACGGCTGCGCGATCCGGTCGTTCAGGTCCCGCTGGGTGAGCGAGCCCTGCTCGGGGTGGTGGGCGAAGGCGGCGGCGTTCGCCGCGAGCCAGGCCGCGTCGTCGGCGCCGGGCACGAAGGTCCGTACGGTGACCCCGGCCGGGAGGGCCGCCGCGGGGAGCGGGGGGGCCTCGGGGCCGAGCGGGCGGCGCAGCTGGCGCAGCTCGCGGAAGAGGGCCAGGCCCAGGACCTGGGCCAGGTGGCGGGCGGCCGCCTTGCCGCCGTGGGCCCAGACCCGCAGGCGCCGGCCGGAGGCGGCCAGCAGGGCCGAGCCGAGCGCCCGCCCGTGGCCGCGTCCGCGCAGTGAGGGGTGGACGACGAATTCGGCGGCCGGGGCCTCCACCGGGTCGGTGTCCTCCAGCTGCCCGTACCCGGAGAGCCGGCCGCCGTCGGTGAGCAGGAGGTGCCGGATGCCCTCGCGCGCGCCGCCGTGCAACTGGAGCCGCCCCTGTTCGGAGACGGCGGTGGTGCCGTCCGTGCGCGCCGCGTCCTCGATCAGCTCCCGTACCTCCCGCGCCTGTTCCTCCGTCAGTTCGTCGAGGATCTCGATCTGCCGTCCCGGCTCCAGGGCCGCTGCTGCGTCAGTCATGGCACCACGGTACGACCGCAACCTCCCCGTAACCCAGCAGCCCCTGTCGTGCTACGCGCGTTGACCATAGGCTCGGGGCACTTCTCGAGTTCGTTTCGCTGTCCGCAAAGGGGACTAAATGTCAGCGACGCCACAACGGCACCGCCGGTTCAGCCGGTTGACCCTCTCCGCCCTCGCCGTCACGGCCGGGGCAGGGGCGATGGTCGCCGCCGCACTGCCGGCCGGGGCCGCGAGTGGTGGCGGCGGTGCCGCCAAGAGCCGCACCGTCGACGTGCAGATGCTGTCGATCAACGATTTCCACGGCACGCTGGAGCCCCCGCAGGGTTCCTCCGGCACCGTGAGCGAACGCCAGGCAGACGGCACCACCAAAGCCATACCCGCGGGCGGGGTCGAGTACCTCGCGACCAGCCTGCGAGAGGCCCGCAAGGGCCACGAGTACTCCGTCACGGCCGCGGCCGGGGACATGATCGGCGGCAGTCCGATGCTGTCCGGTCTCTTCCACGACGAACCGTCCATCGAGGCGCTGAACAAGCTCGGCCTGAACGTCTCCAGCGTCGGCAACCACGAGTTCGACGAGGGCCGCACCGAGCTGCGCCGCATGGCGTACGGCGGCTGCCACCCGGTCGAGGGCTGCTTCGAGTACGGCAAGACCTTCACGGGCGCCGCCTTCCCGTACCTCGCGGCCAACGTGACGGACGAGAAGACCAAGCGTCCGATGATGTCGCCCACCTACGTCTGGAAGAAGGGGGACGTGAAGATCGGCTTCATCGGCGTCACCCTGGAGGGCACTCCGGACGTCGTCAACGGCGAGGGCATCAAGGGCCTGAAGTTCGGCGACGAGGTCGAGACGATCAACAAGTACGCCGCCGAGCTGAACAAGCAGGGCGTCAAGTCGATCGTCGCGCTGATCCACGAGGGCGGGATGCCCGCGAGCGGCGCGTACAACTACGACTGCGACACCCCGGGCGCCGGCGCCGGCATATCGGGCGCGATCGTGGACATAGCGAAGAACGTGGACGCGAAGGTCGACGCGCTGGTCACCGGCCACACCCACCAGGCGTACGCGTGCAGCATCCCCGACCCGGCGGGCAACCCGCGCACGGTCACCTCGGCGGCCTCGGTCGGCCGGCTGTACACGGACACCAAGCTGACCTACGACCGCACGACCAAGGACATCGTCCGCACCCCGGTCAGCTCGCCCAAGCCGGTCAACCACGTCGTCGGCCGCGAGCAGCCCAAGGCCGCGGACATGACCGAGCTGATCCAGCGCTGGAACGTGCTGGCGGCCCCGGTCGCCAACCGTCCGCAGGGCTTCATCTCGGCGGACATCCCGGGCCGCGGTTCGACGGCGATCGAGAAGCCGCTCGGCAACCTGATCGCCGACGCGCAGCTCGCGGCGCTCGCCCCGGCGGACAAGGGCGGCGCGCAGCTGGCCCTGATGAACCCCGGCGGCATCCGCTCGGACCTGGCCCACAAGGCGTCGGGGGCCGAGGGCGACGGGGTCGTGACGTACGGCGAGTCCTTCACCGTCCAGCCGTTCAACAACATGATGAACGTGGTGGACCTGACGGGCGCGCAGCTGATCACCACGCTCCAGCAGCAGGTCAGCGGTGCGACGAACGGGGCGAGCCCGAAGATCCTCCAGGTCTCGAAGGGGTTCACCTACACCCTGGACATGACCCGGACGGGCGCGGACCGCGTCCTCGTGGACTCGGTGCGGCTGAACGGCGCCCCGATCGACCCGGCGAAGAGCTACCGGGTCGCGATGAACGAGTTCCTCGCGGGCGGCGGTGACGGCTTCACCGTCCTGAAGGAGCACAAGAACAAGCTGGTGGGCGCGTCCGACCTGGACTGCTTCAACGCCTACCTGGAACAGAACTCCTCGGAGACCGCCCCGATCGCCCCGCCGGCGACGGACCGGATCACCCTCGTCAAGTGACCGCACGCGTGCGGTGACCCGGAAGGGGCGCCGGTCCCGGGGAACATCCCTGGACCGGCGCCCCTTCCATCCGTTTCCGTCCGTTTCTATCCTTTTACCGGCCGTCTCCGCCGGCACCCGCTCCGGCCCGGTCGCCTCACCGGTCCGCCGCGACCGACGGTCCGGCGGGCGGCGGGGTCGGCGCCCCCGGGATGCGGAGCACCGCCTCCGCGCCCGGCCCGCCGTCCCGCGCCGCCCGCAGCTCGGCGCTCCCGCCCGCGCGCCGCACCGTACGGGCCACGATCGACAGCCCCAGCCCGCTGCCCGGCAGCGCCCGCGCCGACGAGGACCGCCAGAACCGCTCGAAGACGTACGGGAGGTCCTCGGCCGGGACCCCGGGCCCGTGGTCGCGCACGGTCAGCTCGCCCGCCCGCAGCGCCACCTCGACCGCGCCGCCCGGCGGGCTGAACTTCACCGCGTTGTCCAGGATGTTGATCACCGCCCGCTCCAGCGCGGCGGCCTCGCCCCGCACGTACCAGGGCTCCAGCTCCGCGCTGAACGTCAGCTCCGGGCCGCGCAGCCGGGCCCGGGAGAGCGCCGTCCCGGCGATCTCGTGCAGCGGGACCACCCCGAGCGGGCCGGGCGGGGCCGCGTCCGGCCGGGAGAGTTCCTGGAGGTCGCCGATGAGTGAGGCCAGTTCGGCCATCTGCGCCTTCACCGAGGCCAGCAGCTCCCTGCGGTCCTCGGGCGGGATGGCCCGGCCGGTGGACTCGCTGTGCGCCAGCAGCTCGATGTTGGTGCGCATCGAGGTCAGCGGGGTCCGCAGCTCGTGCCCCGCGTCCGCGATCAGCTGGGCCTGCCGGTCCCGGGAGGAGGCGAGCGCGGCCGTCATGGAGTTGAACGACCGCGACAGCCGGGCGATCTCGTCGTCCCCGTGGTCGGGGATGCGCACGGTGAGGTCTTCGGTACGGGCGATGTGCTCGACCGCGCCGGTCAGTTCGTCCACCGGCCGCAGCCCGGTCCGGGCCACCCACAGTCCGGCCGCGCCCGCGCAGACCACCCCTATGGCCGAGACGAGGACCAGCACCCAGGCCAGGGTGGAGAGCGGCTTGTCGATGTCGGCGAGCGGCTTGGCGACCGAGATCGCGACGATCCCGGTGCCCGCCTCGACCGGCTGGGTGTAGATCCGTACGGGGGTGCCGTCGGTGGTCCGGCCGTCGTACATGACGGCGCCGTGTTTGCCCCGGGCCACTTCCAGGTCGTACCCGGTCACCGGGAGGGTGTTCTTGCCGTCCACCCAGCAGCGCCCGCCCGTGGGCAGGACGATCTGGACCTGGGCGCTCAGGTTGTTCACGAACGCGCCGGGCACCTGCTCCTGGCAGCCGAGCCGGGTCAGGGTCTGGTTGGCCTGCGCGCTGGCGTTGGTGGAGCGCAGCGCGCTGTCCAGCTGCTGTTCGAGCTGGGTGCGCACCATCACCCAGGAGACGGCCGCCACCGCCGCCACGGCGAGCGTCACCGCCACCGTCACCAGCAGGGCCAGGCGCGAGCGCAGCGGCAGGGCGCGGAACCTGGCGACCGGGCCCGTCAGGGTCATTCCGGACCGCCGCTCTCGCCCGCCCCGGCCGCGCGCAGCACGTAGCCCACCCCGCGCACGGTGTGGACGAGCCGAGGCTCGCCGCCCGCCTCCGTCTTGCGGCGCAGGTACATGACGTAGACGTCGAGGGAGTTGGAGCTCGGCTCGAAGTCGAAGCCCCAGACCGTCTTCAGGATCTGCTCGCGGGTCAGGACCTGGCGCGGGTGCGCGAGGAACATCTCCAGCAGCGTGAACTCGGTACGGGTCAGCTCCACCGGGCGCCCGGCCCGGCTCACCTCCCTCGTCGCGAGGTCCATCCGCAGGTCGCCGAAGCCCAGCGTGTCCTCCGGCTCGGCGCCGCCGGCCGCCGGGGCGGCGTACCCGCTGCGGCGCAGCAGGGCGCGGACGCGGGCGAAGAGCTCGTCCAGCTCGAAGGGTTTGACGAGGTAGTCGTCGGCGCCCGCGTCGAGGCCGGTGACGCGGTCGCCGACGGTGTCGCGGGCGGTGAGCATCAGGATCGGGGTGACGCTGCCGGCCGCGCGCAGCCTGCGGGCCGCCGTCAGCCCGTCCATCCGGGGCATCTGGATGTCCAGGACGATCAGGTCGGGGGCGTAGGAGGCCGCCTTGTCGAGGGCGTCGAGCCCGTCGACCGCGGTCTGCGTGCCGTACCCCTCGAAGGCGAGGCTGCGGCGCAGGGCCTCACGGACGGCCGGTTCGTCGTCGACGACGAGGATGCGCTGCGGGTCGCCTTCGGCGGGATTCATCTCGGTCCCCAGGGGTCGTGGTGGGTGCTCGGCGGCGCCTCCCAGCCTCGCACGCGAAGCCGGGAGAGGGGCCTATCCGAGGGACCGGTAGGAGGTGCCGAAGCCGTTGGCGGACCCGCTGCCGTCGTTGCCGCCGCTGTCGGAGCCGCCCGCGCCGCCCGGACCGCCGCCGCGCAGCGCGTCCAGGTCGGCCTTGACCGTGTTGACGGGGATGGCGAAGCCGAGGCCGACGCTGCCCGCCGCGGAGTTGCCGCTCGCGGGGGAGTAGATCGCCGAGGGCATGCCCACGATCTCGCCGTTCATGTTGACGAGGGCGCCGCCGGAGTTGCCGGGGTTGAGCGAGGCGTCCGTCTGGATGGCCTTGTACGAGGTGGTCTGCGCGCCCGTGTTCCCGTTGAACTGCTGCCCCTGGTACGAGAACGGCCAGCCGCCCCCGCCGCCGCCCCGCTGCTGGGGCTGGGGCTGCTGCTCGGACATCGGCACGTTCACCTCGCGGTCCAGGGCGGAGACGATGCCGCTGGTGACGGTGCCCGTGAGCCGGTCGGGGGAGCCGATGGCGACGACCTCGTCGCCGACCTTGAGCGCGTCGGAGTTGCCGAGCTTCGCCGCCTTCAGGCCGCTCGCGCCTTGGAGCTTGATCAGGGCGAGGTCCTTGGCGGGGTCGGTGCCGACGACCGTCGCCGCGTACTTCTTGCCGTCGCTCGTCGTCACCTGGACGCGGGAGGCGCCGTCGACGACGTGGTTGTTGGTGACGATCTCGCCGTCGGAGGTGATGATGACGCCGGAACCGGTGCCCTGGCCCGCGCCGGTGCTGGTGTCGATGCGCACCACGGACGGGCTGACCTGCGCGGCGACCCCGGAGACGGTGCCGTTGCCGGACTGCGAGACGTTGGTGCCGCTGACGCCGGTCCCTCCGGCGGAGCCCTTCCCGGCGAGCTGCTCGATGGCGGCGGCGGTGCCTCCGCCGATCACGGCCGCGACGATGGCGACGGCGGCCAGCAGGGCCACGGGCCGCTTGGCGCGGGCGGGTACGGGACCCCCGGCGCCGGCCGCGGCGGGCTCGCCGGGCGGGTACGCGGGCGGCGGCGGACAACCCGCCCCGGCGCCCGGCCCTCCCCCCGCGCCCGTGCCGTCACCGGCCGCCGCCCAGCCTCCGGCGTCGTGGGCCAGCCGGTCGCGTCCCCGCTGCCAGTCCTCGCCGAACGGCGCGCTCTGGGCCCTGGGGGCACCGCCGGTGTTCTCCTGCGGGTACTCGCCTTCGCGGCGGAAGCTCTCGGTCATGTCTCAGACTCTGACCGCGGATCATGAAGACTTCCTGAGCCCCGGCTGAGAAGCCCGACAGAACCGCGTATGCCCGATATAAGGAACCCGCGAGCGGGATGGTGCCCGGCAGCCGGACCGGTACAGGGGCCCGCCGTCCCGCTCGGCGCTCAGGAACGGAGCGGGCACCGGTCATTCCGCAGTAATGGCCTGTACGCCAGAAATGAATGCCGAGAAGCTGGGCGACCTATTTCCATCCAGTGCGAGATGAGGTCCGATTCTCCTACCCCACTCAGGCTTGGAAGCTATCCTCACCCCGGACGAGAGCAACATTTTTTCAAACGCGTCAGAACATTTTCCTGAGGTTTGATCAGGATTCCCTTTGTGGGAGCGGGGCGGCTCTGCTGGAGCTTTAGGGAAGCCTGCTCGAACTGCTGGCCAGTCCCCGAAATACCAACTTTCCAGTTCTCTGACGGCGATGCCGCTCAGCACATTGAAAACCCCTGGCTGTTGTTCTGTGTGAGGGATTAGCCCCGCTGTGATGGCGATCTTGTCGAGTTGGTCTTTCAAGTCGGCATGGTCATCATTATCCCGATCGACCAGGACTACGATGCGAACGTCTTCCCCTCGGCGGCGCGCTGTAGCGTAGCCTTTGAGGCGATCTGGTAGATTCTTGATCAGGTCGGGTTTTCCGCGAAACTTTCGAAATCCGATCCGAACCCTTTTCCCGTCCAGAATTTTGGCCACGACAGGTCGCAGTGCCTCAGCTGCAGACTCTTCCTCGACCAGAATTTCTAGGGAGACAGTAGCGGGCTGCTTATCGCCCTTCTGCGGCTTGCCTTGTTTGGACATCATGGCCTGCTGACTTCAATGACCGGCGTCTTCGGTTCAGGCAATTCATCGAAGTAATTTTCTTGCCACAGGCTTCCGAGCAGAGCCCCGTGTTCCAGCATGTCGGAAACGAGGGGGAGAGAGTTGGGGCGAATGACGCGAGAGTACCCATCTGCGCCCCTGTAGAGGGCGATCACTTCGTCCGACTTGCAGGAATTTACAAATTCGTGTGAATGTGTCGTGACGAGGACCTGTGAATGCCCACTCGACAGGCGGCATTGCTGGGCGAGGCCGGGAAGAACTGAATTGTACAGATGGTTCTCTGGTTCTTCGATCCCGATGAACGGTGCAGGGTCGGGGTCGTGCAGGAGGGTGAGGTAGGAGAGTAGCTTGAGGGTTCCGTCGGATGCGTTGCTCGCCAGTACCGACTCTGTGAATGGCGAGTCTTTGATGAACAGCACCAGTCTGCCGTCAGGTGATGTTTCGTAATCGACGTGTTCCAGTGTCGGCACGGCCTCCCTCAAGGCCGCCATGACTGAAGTCAGCCTCTCCGGATAGTTCTCCTTCAGGTATTGAAGAACGTTGCTGATGTTGTCACCCGACTGAGACAGGCGCTCCTGCGGTCCTGCAGTGGGTGATTTCCTCTCCTCCGCCACTGAAAGATAGGAAAGATACCACCCTGAGATGAATCGACGCAATGCGGCGACTCGTGGATGGGATTTAAACTGGCCGAGCGCGTTCACTGCCAGCCTGTCGGGCCCGTCGAGGGACTCCTGGGATTTCTTTCCTGTGGATTCATCAACCACGTAACCCGACCCGTTCTGAAAATCCAGAATATGTCGTGGCCTGCCCTGGGCGGCGCCTGCTGTCCAGCGCAGCCACTCTCTGCTGACTACCGGACGTCCCCGCTCCTCATTGATTTCGATCCGGTAGGTTAGGAGATTCGCTTTCGGCTGTTCGCGGTATGAGATTTGGATGGCGATGGGGCCGTCTTTGCCGCGGGAGTGGAGTTGTCGCAGGCCGCCGCGCTGATCCCAAGCGCTTCTGACCCCGAGGCTGAATGCGGTTTCCATGAACGCGAAAACATCGAAAAGCGTTGACTTGCCACTGCCATTGGGGCCGATCAGCACGGTGAAAGGCTTAAGTTTTTTGATTTCTACATCTTGCAGTGCGCGATAGTTTTCGATCTTAATGGCCTCGATTACGGGGGGCCGCATCGAATGCACCTCGGCAATCTTCTATTAGAGTTGTCCGCCATACTAGAACTTGTGGATGTCCTGTGGTGGGCGAATCGCCGAGGTCAGTGTTCCGGGGCGCTGGGCTCGGCGTATGACGAGTCGGCCCCATCACCATGAGGTGGAGCGGTTCCTCGGTCAGCGGCAGCCGCAGGAGCGGCGGATCACCAGGGCCGAGGGGAACTGCTTCAGCCGTTCGCGGCGGGAGCCCGCCACCCGCAGGCCGTCGTCCAGGACCAGGTCCACCGCCGCGCGGGCCATCGCCGGGCGGTCCGAGGCGACCGTCGTCAGCGGCGGGTCCGTCAGCGCCGCCTCCTTCACGTCGTCGAAGCCCGCGACGGCGAGCTGCTCCGGCACGTCGATCCGCAGCTCCCGCGCCGCGCGCAGCACGCCGATGGCCTGGTCGTCCGTCGCGCAGAAGATGGCCGGGGGGCGGTCCGGCCCGGCGAGGAGCTCCAGCGCCACGCGGTAGGCGTCGTACCGGTTGTACGGGGCCTGGAAGAGGCGGCCCTCCACCGGGCGGCCCGACTCCAGCATGGCCCGCCGCCAGCCCTCGACGTGGTCGGCCACCGGGTCGCCGACCTCGGGTGTGCTCTCGACGCCGCCCATGCAGGCGACGTACGGGTGGCCGTGCTCCAGCAGGTGGCGGGTGGCGAGCTGGGCGCCGCCGATGTCGTCGGTGACGACCGCGACGTCGTCGATGGCCTCGGGGCGCTCGTGCAGCAGGACCACCCGCGCGTCCCACGCCTCGATCTCCGTGGCCGCGCGCTCGCTCATGCCCTGGCTGACCAGGATCAGCCCGGAGACCCGCATCCCGAGGAAGGCCCGCAGGTAGTGGACCTCGCGCTCGTCGCGGTAGTCGGAGTTGCCGACCAGCACCATCTTCCCGCGCTCGGCGGCGGCCTGTTCGACCGCGTGCGCCATCTCCGCGAAGAACGGCTGACGGGCATCGGGGACGATCATGCCTATGAGGTCGGTGCGCCGCGAGGCCATCGCCTGCGCGACCCGGTCCGGGCGGTAGCCCAGTTCCTTGATCGCGGCGAGGACACGCTCGCGCGTGGCCGGGGCGACCGGCCGGGGTCCGTTGTTGATGACGTAGCTCACGACGGCGGTAGAAGTACCCGCAAGTCGCGCCACGTCATCCCGCGTCACCTTGGCCACGCGCGGAAGTCTACGCGGGGTGACCTACCTCTGGGCAGGGCGTCCCACCGAGTGAACACCCGCCGTCGCCCGCTCCGTCCGGGCGCCGTCCGGGGTGGTCACCGCCGGGCCCTGGACGGCCGCCCGCTCCGCCGCCTCGGCCGCCGCGCGCTCGACCTTCTCGGGCGTGACGAAGCGGTAGCCGACGTTGCGGACCGTGCCGATCAGCGACTCGTGCTCGGGGCCGAGCTTGGCGCGCAGCCGCCGTACGTGGACGTCGACCGTGCGGGTGCCGCCGAAGTAGTCGTAGCCCCAGACCTCCTGGAGCAGCTGGGCGCGGGTGAAGACCCGGCCCGGGTGCTGCGCGAGGTACTTGATCAGCTCGAACTCCTTGAACGTCAGGTCCAGCACCCGCCCCTTGAGCTTGGCGGAGTACGTGGCCTCGTCCACCGACAGGTCGCCGTTGCGGATCTCCATCGGGGAGTCGTCCGAACCGAGCTGGCGCCGGCCGGTGGCCAGCCGCAGCCGCGCCTCGACCTCGGCGGGACCGGCGGTGTCCAGGAGGACGTCGTCGATGCCCCAGTCGGCGGTGACGGCCGCGAGACCGCCCTCGGTGACGACGAGGATCAGCGGACAGCCGAGCCCGGTGGAGCGGAGCAGCTGGCAGAGCGACCGCACCTGCGGCAGGTCGCGGCGGCCGTCCACGAGGATGACGTCGGCGCCCGGGGTGTCCACGAGGGCCGGGCCCTCGGCGGGTGCCACCCGGACGGTGTGCAGCAGCAGGCCGAGGGCGGGAAGCACCTCGGTGGACGGCTGCAGTGCGTTGGTCAGCAGCAGGAGAGAGCTCATGCCTGACCACCTCGCCCTGTTCCGTCGCCGTGGTCAAGCATGGATCGGTGGTCCGTCACGTCGGTTCCTCCTCGGTCCCGTCCCGGGGGCACCTCCCAGCGGCGGCTGGGGGAGTTCGCGGCACTGCTTCGTACGATGTGTCCGGCAGCCGCCCGGTCCCCATGTTCTGAAGTCCGGATGGATACCACTGTTCTCGGTCCGTCCAACGTGCCGACAGCGCGCTGAAAGCACAAAAGGACCCGGTGGCTACATTGCCTGGGTCCTCCCGCAGCACAATAGCCCACCGGCCCCGGCACGGCAGGGGGCTCTGTCACTCCGCCCTGTGGCCCGCACCACGCGTCCTCCCTGCGTATGACCTGTTTTTCACCGGATCGGTGGACCTCCGGAGGGCCGCATGGGCGCACACGGGGCGCGCGGAGGCACGCCGGGAGGGGTGGGGCGAGGGGTCATCATGGAGGCCGGCGGTGAAGAAGCCGACGAGCGACGAAGACAGAATCCGCAGAAGACGACGACGAAGACGAACGAGGAGAGCAGCAGTGGCAACCGGAACCATCCGCTACTGGGCGGCGGCCAGAACCGCGGCCGGGACGGCGGAGGAGCCGTACTCGGCGCGGAACCTGGCCGAGGCGCTCGAAGCCGTGCGGGAGCGCCACCCCGGGGAGCTGACCCGGGTCCTGCTGCGCTGCTCCTTCCTCGTGAACGACGAGCCGGTGGGCAAGCGCCCGCACGAGGCCGTACCACTGTCCGAGGGGGGCACCGTCGAGGTGCTCCCGCCCTTCGCGGGCGGGTGAGCGGGAACCGATGAGCACTCCTGAGGAACAGCGCCGACAGCAGGACCCCCGGCTCCGGCCGGTCCCGCCGGCCGAGCCGGTCCAGCCCGAGGCGTACGGGACCCAGACCTGGCAGTCCGAGACCTGGGACACCAGCTATCAGCCGGTCCAGCCGTCCTACCGGCCGGTCCCGCCGCCGCCCGCGCCGATGGCCCCCGAGGGCTGGTTCCGCGACGACTCCCCGCCCGCCCCGGCCCCGCAGCCGCAGCCGTACGCGGAACAGCAGCCGTACGGGGAACAGCAGCCGCAGCCGTACGGGGCCCCGGCGCAGCCCTACCCGTACCCGTACCCGGAGCAGGCGCAGCCGGGGCCGTACCAGCAGCCCCGGCCGTACCAGCAGTCCCCGGCCCCGGCTCCGCAGCCGTACCCGCAGCAGGCGCAGCCCCAGGCGTACCAGCCGCCCCAGCAGCAGAGTCCGGCTCCGGAGAGCTGGTTCCGCGACCCGGCCCCGGCCCCGGTGGCGGACGCGGCTCCCGCCCAGGCCCCGGCGACCGCTCCGGCTCCCGACCGGGCCGAGACGGCGTACCTGCCCCCGTACCGCGAAGCTCCGGCCGAGTCGACGGCGTACCTGCCGCCCTACCGGGACCCGGAGCCGTACGCGGCCCCCGCGCAGCCGTACCCGCAGCAGGCGCAGCCCCAGCCGTACCCGCAGCAGGCCCCGGCTCCCCAGCAGCAGAGTCCGGCCCCGGAGAGCTGGTTCCGTGACCCCGCTCCGGTCCCGGTCCCGGTGGCGGACGCGGCTCCCGCCCAGGCCCAGGCCCCGGCGGCCGCTCCGGCGCCCGACTGGGCCGAGACGGCGTACCTGCCGCCGTACCGGGAGGCTCCGGCCGAGCGGACCGCGTACCTGCCGCCCGTCACGGATCTGCCGCCCGGCGGCGGTAACACCGCGCCCGCCGCCGCGGCCGGTGGTGCGGCCCCGGTGCCGGGGGAGGAGCCCGGGTTCTCCCCGCCCACGCTCGCCGGCAGCACCCGCGTCGTCGATCCGGCGCAGGCCCGCGCCGAGGGCCGGTCGCCGATCATCGACCCCGGGCCGCAGCCCGCCCTGCTGACCGCCGTCCTCGGGGTGCTGCTCGCCGTGGCCGCCGCCCTGGGGCAGTTCGCCCTGCTCCTGCCGCTGATCGCCCTCCAGGGGCTCACCGCGGCCGGGTGGTTCCGCCTCAACGGCATGTGGCCCGCCCGCCAGGGCATCGCCCTCGCCTTCGCCGGGGCCGTCGTCGCCGACGTGGCCGTGCTCGCGGTGGACCGTACGCACGCGCCCGCCGCGGTCATCGGCACCCTCGGGGCCTGGGTGCTGCTCACGCTGGTCCTCCAGCTCCGCAGCCACGCCGACCCCGACGAGCGCGTGTACGGGCTGATGGCCTCCGTGGCCTCCGCCGCCCTCGCCGTCGTCTGCGCGGGCTATCTGGCCGCCGCCCCCGCCGCCGTGACGGTCGGGGCCGCCTCCGTGGCCGTCGCGGCCTTCGCCCGTGCGCTGCCGCTGCCCGCCGCCCCCTCGGTCGCCGTCTCGCTGGCCGCCGCGGCCGGTGCGGGCCTCGCGGTCGGCGCGCTGACCTCCGTCGGTGCGGGCGGCGCGCTGATCGGCCTGGCCGCCGGGGTGTGCGCGCTGATCGGGCTGCGCGTGGCGGCGTACGACTACCCGTCGAAGTTCGTCCACATGACGGCCGGTGTCGCCCTGCCCCTGGCGGTCGCCGCGCCCGCCGTCTACCTGGTCGGCCGGGTGGTGGGCTGAGTTCCGCAGGGTTCCGGCCGGTCCGGGCCGGAACCCTGCGGGGTCCCGCCGTCGTCCTCCTGGCGTACGTACATGGTCAACTGTGACCCGCGTACCGGTCTGCTGAGGGGGAGGGAACGTGCGTCTTCTGCGCGTCGTAGTGATCATTGGTGTGGTGCTGGGCGCCCTCTTCACGGGCGCGGACCGCTGGGCGGTCGGCTACGCCGAGGACCGGCTGGCCGAGCGGCTCCGGGCCCGGCAGGGGCCGACGGGCACCACGGACGTGCGGATACACGGCTTCCCCTTCCTGACCCAGGCACTCAGCCGGGACCTGGAACGGGTCGACCTGACGCTCACCGGCGTCGAGACCACCGCCGGGGGCCGCAAGACCCGCATCTCCCGGATCGACGCGGGCTTCCACGGCGTCGCGCTGGACGCCGACTACTCCGGCGGCACCGCCCGGCGGGCCGAGGGCTCCGGGCTCATCGGCTACGCGGACCTGGCCGAGGCCCTCCAGAGCGACGCGGCCTTCGCCTACGGCGGCGCCCCCGGCAAGGTGAAGGTCACCGCCACCGTGAACGTCCGCGGCGCCTCCCTGACCCGCAGTGTGGTGGCGACGGTCTCCCTGGTGGACGCCCCGGGCACGAAGGGCGGCAAGACCGTCCGGGTGCGGGCCGACAGCGTGCCGGGCGAGGGCATCCCCGGCGTCGAGAACCTGGTCCGCAAGAAGACCGACTTCGACCGCGACCTCGGCGGCGGCCTGCCCGCCGGGCTCACGCTCTCCGCGCTGACCTCGGACGAGACCGGTGTCCGCCTGGTTCTGGGCGGTACGGACGTGTCGCTGGCCGGATCGTGAGACGGTGCGGTCCGGTCCGCAGATGGATCGGCCGCACCGACCCCCTCCAGAGGGCCCCGAAAGGCCCTCAAGGGGCCGTCCGGAGGGCACGCGTCCCGCATTTCGGACGATCCTGTCTCGATATGTGAAACGACGGTGACAGGGTGCCTGCTTCGTCCCTACGATCCATGACTATGAAGCAGCAGGCGGACCTCACGAAGCGACGGGCAGTAGACCTGTGTCGCGTCGCCGCCATGCTCTGTCGATCCATGTGACCGGTGAGCGCATCCGCTCCCTCAGCCGGACGACGGCTCCCCGCGTGACCGCACCCGCCCCCTGCCCCTGACCGCCTCCGCGTTCAGGACCGGCGAGCGCAGCCGGACGCGGGACCCGCCCCACGTCACCATCCAGCAGCAGCACCGCCCCGCCGCACACTGCCCCGGAGGAGAACACCATGAGCCGCAGCGACGTCCTCGTAGACGCCGACTGGGTCGAGGCCCACCTGAACGACGCGAACGTCGTGATCGTCGAGGTGGACGAGGACACGTCCGCGTACGAGAAGAACCACATCACCAACGCCGTCCGGATCGACTGGAAGAGCGACCTCCAGGACCCGGTCCGCCGCGACTTCGTGGACCAGGAGGGCTTCGAGAAGCTCCTCTCCGCCAAGGGCATCTCCAACGACGACACCGTCGTCCTCTACGGCGGCAACAACAACTGGTTCGCGTCCTACGCCTACTGGTACTTCAAGCTCTACGGCCACCAGGACGTCCGCCTCCTCGACGGTGGCCGCAAGAAGTGGGAGCTCGACTCCCGCGACCTGGTGAAGGAGGTCAAGGCGCGCCCGGCCACCGCCTACGAGGCGAAGGCCCAGGACACCTCCATCCGCGCCTACCGCGACGACGTCCTCGCCGCGATCGGCACCCTGAACCTGGTCGACGTCCGCTCGCCCGACGAGTTCTCCGGCAAGCTGCTCGCCCCGGCGCACCTCCCGCAGGAGCAGTCGCAGCGCCCCGGCCACGTGCCGAGCGCCCGCAACATCCCGTGGTCGAAGAACGCCAACGACGACGGCACCTTCAAGTCCGACGAAGAGCTCAAGGCCCTCTACGTGGCGGAGCAGGTCGAGCTGGACACGAAGGACACCATCGCCTACTGCCGCATCGGCGAGCGCTCCGCGCTGACGTGGTTCGTCCTGCACGAGCTCCTGGGCCAGCAGAACGTCAAGAACTACGACGGTTCGTGGACCGAGTACGGCTCGCTGGTCGGCGTGCCGATCGAGCTGGGCGCCGCGAAGTAACACCCGACCGCAAGACCGCTGGATCTCCCTAGGAACAGGACAGAGAACATGTGTGGAGCACAGATCGGCGGGCCCGACCTCGCGACGCTCAAGCCCGGTGAGACCGCCATCCAGGGCCAGGTGACCCGTAACGGCGAGCCCGTCAGCGGCTACGTGCGGCTGCTGGACTCGACCGGCGAGTTCACCGCCGAGGTCCCGACCTCGGCGACCGGCCAGTTCCGCTTCTACGCCGCCACCGGCTCCTGGACGCTGCGCGCGCTCGTCCCGGGCGGCGAGGCGGACCGCGCCGTGGTCGTCGCCGAGTCCGGCGGCGTGACGGACGTGGCGATCGCGGTCTGACCACGGACTGCCACGGTCCGACCACGGACTGACCGCGGTCTGGTCGCGGTCCGATCGCTTCGCAAGACCGGCCGAAGGGCCGCACCCCCGGGGGTTGGACGCCACTGGAGCGGGGTGCGGCCCTTCGCGCCGTCCGGGGCCGTCCGGGGCCGTCCGCAATGGTGGACGGCCGCCGGGGTTGTCTTCGCGCCGGCCCGCTCTACGCTGGAGACATGTACGCCCGGCGGCGCCGCGCCTACTTCCTGCTGATGGGCGGATGCCTGTTCCTCTTCGTCTCCGCCTGGTCCTTCGTGCGCCTGTGGTCGGTGCCCGCGGCCGTGGCCATGTGCGTGGTCGCCATGGTCATCCCGCCGATCGCCGCGATCACCGCGAACCGGCGGGGCCCGGACGACCGCTGGTGGGACGATCCCTCGGGCGACCCGAAGTCGGACGAGTGGTGGGACGAGCTGGACGGGAAGCACCGCCACGAGGAGTGACACCGCCGAGGAGTGGCACCGCCACGAGGAGTGACACCGTACGGCGCCGATCGGGCGGGCCCGTGCCGCCCGCCCGTGCATAAGATCGTTATGAGCGTGCGTACAACTGCTCGTCCCCCCTTAGGGTCTTGGACTGCGCGCGGGTACCCATCCCGCGCCTCCAGTCCTGTGGGGGGACACCTTTGGAAGACGCACGCACCGCGCCGGCCCCCGAGGCCGCGCCGGAAACCGCCGCCGCACCACGCACCCGGCACCCGCGCCGTACGACCCTCCTGATCGCCGCAGCCGTGGCCCTGGGGGTCCTGGCCGGAACGGTCACCGGTTACGCGGTCCAGTACCACCGCGCACCCACCCCGCTGCCCCCGCTGGCGCAGCAGTCGATGGCCGCGCTGAAGCCGCTCGCCGCGGACGGGAACACGAGCCTGCGCTCGGTCAACGCCCACCGCTGGCACAAGACCGACGACGACCTGTCCACCCTCCTGCTGGAGGCCCCGGCCGGGGCGGAGATCGAACGCTCCGGCCCGATGTCCCTGGACGAACACGCCACCGACTACTACGACAACCCCGACGACGGCCTCCGTTTCCTGCTCAGGGACGATGTCCGACGGATCGTCCTCCTCCGGTGGTCCGGGAACGGCCGGAACTCCGTCTCGATCCGGCTGTTCCAGTACCAGTCGTTCAGGGATGCCGAGGACCGCCGGGCTTTCTCCGAGGGGCAGGAGACGCGCGCGGGGGACGCGGGCAAGGAGATCCCGGGCGTGCCCGCCGACTACGGCCACCTGTGGATCGACTCGAAGGCGACGCGGGAGCCCGGGTACGAGCCGGTACGCGGGGCGCGGGCCATTGCCCGGCGCGGCGACATCGTGATGGACATCTCCTCCAGGGACTACAGCGGTGTGATCGACGAGCGGGTCTTCGCCGACCTGGCCAAGCGGCAGTGGGAGCGGCTGTGAGCGACGACAAGAAGGGCACGGCCATAGGGCCCGTGTCCGAAGAGACCGCATACGGAGATCCCGCTTTCGGAGGGACCGGCCCGGAGGTTCTGGCGTCCGGACGGCCCGAGCCCGTAGTGCCCGCGCTCAGGGCGAACCGGAAGGCCGTGGGTCTGGTGGCGGGCGTGCTCGCCGTCGCCGTCCTCGCGGGTGGCGGCTTCTGGGTGTCGGACCTGCTCGGCAGGGCGGACCGGAGCGCGCCGACCCACTACTGGACCGCCGACGGGCCCGGGTCCTCCGGCACGGCCGAGCCCGTCCCGACCGTGCCGCCGAACGAACTCATGGCCAAGCTCCTGCCGATTCCGTCCGGCTACTACCCCGGCCCGGACATCCACCGTGAGGGCAACAACTATTCCGTCCCGGGCGCGCGGGCGGTCCAGGAGTACAAGGACAAGGCGTCCGGTCTCAGCGGTGAGCAGCGTGCCCAGCGGGACAAGGTGCTGGACGGTCTGAAGCTCAAGGGCACGGCCGGACGCAGCTACGTCTCCAGGGTTCTCGGGGAGCCGGCCGTGGAGATCGAGCTCACCCAGGCCGAGCCGCAGTTCCTCGCCAAGATCGCCGAGTTCACCAAGACGTTCCTGAAGGTGACCGGTGACGGCCGGGAAGGGCCGAAGGCGGACGGGTTCCCCGACGCGACGTGCGTGCTGCTTCGCGAGGGCCCGGACCGGCTGGAGGAGCGGGTCAAGATCGAGAGCATCAGCTGCGTGGCGGTCCAGGGTGATGTCCTGGTGCACTTCCGTGCGTACGGGTCCACGTCGTTGTTCCTCTCCGCCTCCGACGCCGTCAGCCTGTTCACGCGCCAGCTGAACCACCTGAAGTCCCCCGGGGAGTCCGTGTGAGCGAGCAGAAGACCGACGGGCCCGCCCCGCAGGCCACCCCGGCCGAGGCTCCCGTATCGGAGACCCCGGCAGCCCCGGCAGCCCCGGAGGCTCCCGCGCCGGTCAAGGACCGCCGGAGGCTGTTCGCGGGCCTGCGCTGGACCGCCGCCGTCCTCGCCTTCGCCGCCACCGGCACGGGGGTCGCGTACGGGCTGGTCCAGGCCGAGCGCACCGAGCTGCCCGGGCTGTCCACCGTGAGTGACGGGCGCTGGGTCTATCCGGTGCTCTCCCGGCCCGAGCTGCCCGCAGGGGCGCCCCTGCCCCAGGGCCCGGACAACCCGCGGCGCATCCACTACGCGCCGCTGGACAAGCTGCTCCTGCCCGCGCCGCAGGGCGCCGGGCCCGACCAGGGCCTCACGCCCGGCCAGGACGGGGCGGTCTCCGCCGACACCTTCCTGACGGAGTACGCCCCCGAGGACCGGGAGAAGCTGAAGCAGCGGCTGGAGAACGACGGGCTGCGCCAGATCGCCGCCCGCGGCTGGACCATGCCGGACGGCACCCGGACCAGGCTCTACCTGCTGCGCTTCCACTCGGACGGCTTCGTGGACGGCTTCCGCGGCTGTGAGACCACCACCCGGCTCGCCGGGGCGGGGCGGCTGGAGGGCGACACGGACTGGAACAAGGCCGAGACCTCGCAGCGGAGCACGCTGGCCGGCAAGGGGTTCCAGGGCTCCGGAATCCTCGGCAACAGCGACATCAGCGTCTACCAGGAGGCCAAGCCCCTCGGCGACGAGGAGACCCGGCTCGGCTGCCTCCAGGCGGGTGACGTCCAGGGCGTGATCGTCCAGACCCGCAAGGGCGCGGTGCGGTCCGTCCCCTTCCACCAGACGGTGCTGCTCCAGAGCCAGCTCCTGAGCTGACGTACCGCGTCCTCGGTGCGGCCCACCTCACCGAGTGCGCCGGTCCCCGGGCCAGTAGGCTTGGGGACCGGCCCTGTACCGCCCCCCGGTCTCCGTCCGGGGGACCCGACCGAAACCTCCGAGGAGCACCCCGTGCTTGAGGCAGTCTTCACTTCCCTGCTGGTCCTGGTCTGCGTCGGCGTGACGGCCTTCGCCGCCCTGACCGTCAAGAAGCTGTACCAGGGCCAGCGCTGATCACCTGATCACCTGATCGCCCGGTTACCCGACCGGCCGTCGCCGCCCGTCCGGGACATCCCGGATATTCCGGATGTCCCTCCCACAGATCGCCTGAGCAGCCATTCATGATCCAGATTCCGTCCGACCTGAACCCGGGCCTCGTCCCCCTCGCCTTCCTCCTCGGCACCTGGGAGGGCGCGGGCGTCTTCGACTTCCCCGGTGAGGAGAAGTGCAACTTCGGCCAGGAGGTCGTCTTCCGCCACGACGGCCGGGACTTCCTGGAGTACACCTCGCACACCTGGGTGCTCGACGCCGAGGGCGAGAAGGTGCGCCCGCTGGAGTCCGAGTCGGGCTACTGGCGCATCGACGCCGACCGCAAGGTCGAGATCGTCATGGTCCGCGACCAGGGCGTCGTGGAGGTCTGGTACGGCGAGCTGGCCCACCAGAAGCCGCAGATCGACGTGGCCACGGACGCGGTGGCCCGCACCGCCGCCTCCGGCCCCTACAGCGGCGGCAAGCGGCTCTACGGGTACGTGAAGAGCGACCTGATGTGGGTCGGCGAGAAGGCCACCCCCGAGGTCGAGCTGCGCCCGTACATGTCGGCCCAGCTGAAGAAGGTCGTCACGCCCGAGGAGGTCGCCGAGATGGCGCGCAACCTCCCGGACATGCCGGACGACGGCATCGCCTTCTTCCGCTGAGAGAGCACGGAGAGGGCGCCGAGGGACCGCTGAGGGACCCGGGAGCCACCCGTGAGCCGGTCTGACGGACGGCTGCCCCCGGACACCGGTCCGGGGGCACCGGCGGCCCGTCTCCCGCGCTTACACTGGCCGGGTGGTGGGCACCGAGGGCACCGACTGGAAGACCGACCTGCGGCGGCGCGGATACCGGCTGACTCCGCAGCGCCAGCTTGTGCTGGAGGCCGTCGACACCCTGGAGCACGCCACCCCGGACGAGATCCTCGTGCAGGTGCGCAGGACCGCCTCCGGGGTCAACATCTCCACCGTCTACCGGACGCTGGAGCTGCTGGAGGAGCTCGGGCTCGTCTCGCACGCCCACCTCGGCCACGGGGCCCCCACCTACCACCTCGCCGACCGGCACCACCACATCCACCTGGTCTGCCGCGACTGCACCGGGGTCATCGAGGCGGACGTGGAC
Source organism: Streptomyces sp. NPDC051567 (assembly GCF_044454165.1). NCBI lineage: Bacteria > Bacillati > Actinomycetota > Actinomycetes > Kitasatosporales > Streptomycetaceae > Streptomyces > Streptomyces sp. NPDC051567. The sequence goes on from NZ_JBITDK010000024.1 coordinate 28,223, forward strand.
ATCGCCGCCGACTTCACCGCCAAGCTCCGCGACACCTTCGGTTTCGAGACCGACATGAAGCACTTCGCCATCTTCGGGCTCTGCGGGAAGTGCGCCGCCGGACACCGTGACGGGCCCGCGTAGCCGGGTCGTAGGCTTGTTTTCATGACCAGCCCCTTGCTCCATCTCCCCGGCGCCGTGCAGGCCGAAGGTTCCGACGCGGGCGTCGCCGCCCACTACGGAGAGCTGTACGGCGAACAGCGGACCCTCGCGGACGGCCGCGGCTTCGTCGACCTCTCCCACCGCGGAGTCGTCACCGTCACCGGACCGGAGCGGCTGAGCTGGCTCCACCTGCTGATCACCCAGCACGTCACCGAGCTGCCCGCAGGTCAGGCCACCGAGGCACTGATCCTCTCCGCCAACGGCCACATCGAACACGCGCTCTACCTCGTGGACGACGGCGAGACCACCTGGGCGCACGTGGAGCCCGGCACCCAGGAGGCGCTGATCGCCTACCTGGAGTCCATGAAGTTCTTCTACCGCGTCGAAGTCGCCGACCGCACCGGCGAGTTCGCGGTCGTCCACCTCCCGGCCGGTTCGATCGCGGGGACCGGTGAGGGGCTCGCCGTACGGGAGACCGCGTACGGCCGTGACGTCTTCCTGCCCCGCGCCGAGCTGGAGGAGTTCGCCTCCGAGCACGGCCCGGCGGCCGGGCTCCTCGCCTACGAGGCCCTGCGCGTCGAGGCGCACCGGCCGCGCCTGGGCCTGGAGACCGACCACCGCACCATCCCGCACGAGCTGGGCTGGATCGGCACCGCCGTCCACCTCCAGAAGGGCTGCTACCGGGGCCAGGAGACGGTGGCCCGCGTCCACAACCTGGGGAAGCCGCCGCGCCGCCTGGTCTTCCTGCACCTGGACGGCTCCGAGGTGCTGCTCCCGCCGCACGGCGCCCCCGTACGGCTGGCCGCGGACGGGGCCGAGGGCCGTCAGCTGGGCTTCGTGACCACCGCGGTCCGCCACCACGAGCTGGGCCCGATCGCGCTCGCGCTGGTCAAGCGGAACGTCCCGGTCGACGCACCGCTGCTGGCCGGGACGACGGCCGCCGCACAGGAGGTCGTCGTCGCGCCGTAGGCCGTGGGGCCGGCGGCGCGCGGCCCCGGGGCTCAGACGTCGACGACGAGGGTGAACGGGCCGTGGTTGGTGAGCGAGACGCGCATGTCCGCGCCGAACCGGCCCGTCTCCACCGTCGCGCCCAGGGCCCGCAGCCGCGCCACGACCTCGTCCACCAGCGGCTCGGCGACCTCACCGGGCGCGGCGGCGTTCCAGGTGGGGCGGCGGCCCTTGCGGGCGTCGCCGTAGAGCGTGAACTGGGAGATCACCAGCAGCGGCGCCCCGGTGTCGCTACAGGACTTCTCGTCCTCCAGGATGCGGACGGACCACAGTTTGCGGGCCAGTTGCGCCGCCTTCTCCGGGGTGTCGTCGTGGGTCACCCCCACCAGCACGCACAGCCCCTCGCCGACGATCTCGCCCACCGTCTCACCGGCCACGACGACGCTCGCGCCGTCCACCCTCTGCACCACTGCTCGCATGACCCCTGTGTATCAGGCGTGCACCCGTCCGGGGCCGATCGGGTGGAGTGGGACTGCACCCGCACCACGGAGAGTGGCACGATGCACGCAGGCGGTGCTTCCCCTCGGCCCTCCGGGCCCGGGGAGACCCCATGCACCGGTCGAGGGGACGGACACGTTCGTATGAATACTTCTGGTACCTCCGTACCTGTACCCGCGTCACCCGCGCCATCCGTATCGCCCGTATCGCCCGCGCCCCCATCCGCGTCCGCGTCCGTACCCGTCTCCCCGGGACGGCCGCCCGCACAGCGCACCGGCGACCCCCAGGCGCCCCAGGCGCCCTCGGCGGCGACCACCGCGCTGGGCCTGCCCGAACTGCGGGCGCTGCGCCGGGACGCGCAGCGCGACGAGGCCGACCTGAGCTACGTCCGACGCCTGCTCCAGGGCCGGATCGACATCCTGCGGGCCGAGCTGGCCCGGCGCACCGATCCCGAGGCGCCCGTGGTGGACCGGCTCTCGGAGATCCTCGCCGACGCCCCCTCCCGCCGCAGCGCCTCCGCCCGGCACGTCACGCTCGGCACCCCGCACAGCGAGGAGTTCCGGCTGCTGGCGGCGGAGATGCTGGCCGACGTGGAGCTCTCGGACCTCGCCGCCCGCACCGACGGCGAACTCCACGAGGGGATGGGCCGGCTGGTCGGGTACGAACAGCAGGTCTCGTCGCGGCGTTCGCAGCTCCAGCGCACGGCGGACGACTGCAGCGCGGAGATCACCCGGCGGTACCGGGAGGGCGAGGCCCAGGTGGACGACCTGCTGGTCTGACCGGAGCCCGGCCCGTGACGTCCCACCCGTGACGCCCGGCCTGTGTGACGTGAGACCGCTACCCGAGACCGCGACCTGAGGACTGGGCTACTTGGCTTCGATAGTCGAAACGCTGCGCGCGGCCGGCTGCGTCTTCGCGGAGGAGGAGGCGGAGCTGCTGGCCGGGACGGCCACCGGCGACGGGCACCTGACGGACCTGGTGGCCCGCCGGGCGGCCGGTGAGCCGCTGGAGCACGTGGTGGGCTGGGCGGAGTTCTGCGGGCTGCGGATGGCGGTGGGCGCGGGCACCTTCGTACCGCGCCGCCGCACCGAGTTCCTGGTCCGGCGCGCGGTGGCGCCGGCCCGGCCCGGCGCGGTGGTCCTGGACCTGTGCTGCGGCGTGGGCGCGCTGGGCGCGGCGGTGGCGGCCCGGGTGCCGGGCGGGCCGGAGCTGCACGTGGCGGACATCGACCCGGTGGCACTGGCGTACGCGCGGCGCAACGTGGCCGCGTACGGGGGCTCGGTGTGGGAGGGCGACCTGTACGAGCCGCTGCCCGCGTCCCTGCGGGGGCGGGTGGACCTCCTGGTGGTCAACGCCCCGTACGTCCCGACGGACGAGATCGGGCTGCTGCCCCCGGAGGCCCGGGACCACGAACCCCGGGTCTCGCTGGACGGCGGCGCGGACGGCCTGGACGTCCACCGCAGGATCGCGGCGGGCGCCCGGCCCTGGCTGGCCCCCGGCGCCCGCCTGCTGATCGAGACGAGCGCCCGGCAGGCCCCGGCGACCTCCGCGGCCCTGTCGTCGGCCGGTCTCGCGGTCCGTAAGGTGACCTCGCGCGCACTGGGCGCGACGGTGGTGATCGCGTCGGCGGACCCCGCCGACGGGCACTGACACCGACTGACACCGGCCGACACCGGCCGACGGGTGGGGCCGGGCGCCGCGGGAATGCGATGGCGCCGGGCGGGCGGCGGCGCCGAGGATGGCCGGCATGGACATCTTTCTGGAGACCGGCCAGCTCGTGCTGCGGCCGTTCACCGCCGCCGACGCCGGCCACCTGCTCGCGCTCGACGGCGACCCCGAGGTCATGCGCTTCATCAACGGCGGCCGGCCCACGAGCCCCGGGGAGATCCGGTCGCGGACCCTGCCCCGGCTCCTGCACGACCACCCGTGCACCGGGACCCGCGGGTACTGGGCCGCGCAGGAGCGGGGGACCGGGGCCTTCCTGGGCTGGTTCGAGTTCCGCCCGCTGGACGACCACGGCCCGGCCGTCGTCGAACTCGGCTACCGGCTCACCAGGGCCACGTGGGGCCGCGGCCTCGCCACCGAGGGCTCCCGGGCCCTGATCCGCCGGGGCTTCACCGCTCCCGGGCTGGAGCGGGTGACCGCGAACACCATGGCGGTCAACACCGGATCGCGGCGGGTGATGGAGAAGTCGGGCCTGTCCTTCGTCCGGAACTTCACCGGCGACTGGCCCGAGACGATCCCCGGCTCCGAGCACGGTGAGGTCGAGTACGCGCTCACCCGGCCCGGGTGGGAGATCCTGCAAGCAAATGCTTGCAATAGTTAGCAGGGTGGGGCAGGATCGGGGCATGGCATCGCTCAACGTCGGAAACCTCGGCGCATACCTCCGTGAGCAGCGTCGGCAGGCCCAGCTCTCGCTGCGGCAGCTGGCCGAGGCGGCGGGGGTGTCGAATCCCTACCTGAGCCAGATCGAGCGCGGGCTGCGCAAGCCGAGCGCGGACATCCTCCAGCAACTGGCCAAGGCGCTGCGGATCTCCGCGGAGACGCTGTACGTGCAGGCCGGAATCCTGGACGAGCGGGACCGGGACGAGGTGGAGACGCGAGCCGCGATCCTCGCCGACCCGTCCCTCACCGAGGGGCAGAAGCAGGTACTGCTCCAGGTCTACGAGTCCTTCCGCAAGGAGAACGTGCCCGCCGACGGGACGCACCGCGCCGACGGGACGCACCGCGCCGACGGGACGCACCGCGCGGGCGGGAAGCCCGGCGCCGACGAGATGCCCTCAACGAACTGAACTGTGATCCGGGAGGACCCGCACATGGCCATCGCCGATGACCTGAAGAAGACCCTCACCGACCCGACCCCGCTCTACTTCGCCGCGGGCACCGCCGACCTGGCCGTGCGACAGGCCAAGAAGGTGCCGGGGCTCATCGAGCAGCTGCGCGCCGAGGCCCCCGCCCGTATCGAGCAGCTGCGCGCCGAGGCCCCCGCGCGTATCGAGGCCGTCAGGAAGACCGACCCGAAGGTCGTGCAGGAGAAGGCCAAGGAGGCGCAGGAGGCGGTCACCGCCAAGGTCGCCGAGGTGCTCGGCGCGATCGACACGATCGACGCGAAGAAGCTCGGGGAGACCGCCCAGGACCTGGCGCTGCGCGGTGTCGGGGTGGCCGCGGAGTACGCCGTCCGCGCCAAGGAGACCTACGAGAAGGTCGCCGAACACGGCGAGCAGGCCGTACGGGCCTGGCGCGGCGAGGGCTCCGAGGAGTCCGTGGACATCGCGGTGGCCGTCGAGCCGAAGAAGCCCGAGGCGGAGCCGGTCGCGGCCGAGCCGGTGGCCGTCGAGCCGGAGGCCGAGCCCGTCGCCGCCGAGCCTGCGGCCGAGGCCGCGGCGGAATCCGAGCCGGTGGTCGAGCCGGCCGCCGGGGCCGCCGGGGACGGGGAGGCGCCTGCCGCCCGGAAGACCACGGCGCGCCGGAGCCCGGCCAAGAAGGCCGCCGAGGCCCCGGCCGACGCGAGCTGAACCGCGGTGCGGGGCGGCGGGCCGGGCACCTGTCGGGTGTCCGGCCGTTGTCGTCGTCGTGGAGGGCGGCTCTGCGAGTAGCGTGGAGTCAGCCGGCAGCAGGGCCGTAAGCGTGCGACGTGTGCGACATGTGCGAAGTGCGCCAAGTACGAGAAGTGTGAGAAGGCGGGCGAAGCGATGTTGATGGAAGGGTTCAACCAAGGGGTGATCCCGTTGCTGGGGTTCGCCATGCTCGCGCTCGCGGTCGTGGCCTTCGTCCTCGCGCTGGTGGCGCGGGTGGACGCGTACCCGGCGGCCGACAAGCAGACCAAGACCTTCTGGCTGGTCATCCTCGGGGTCACCGTTCTCGTGGACTCCTTCCTGCCGATGCTGTTCCTCCAGATCATCGGTCTGGTGGCCACCATCGTGTTCCTCGTCGACGTCCGCCCGGCCCTCAAGCAGGTCTCGGGCGGCGGTGGCGGCCGGTCCAAGGGCAGCAGCAGCGACGGTCCGTACGGGCCGTACAACGGCGGGCGGTAGACCCGGCGCGGAGCGCGGCCGTCGGCCGTACGCCGTGCCCCGGCGCGGCCGGTCCCGGCCGGGTCAGCCCTCGGTGCGGGAGAGCCAGAGCAGGGCCACGTCATCGGTGAGTTCGCCGCCGTTGAGGCGGCGGGCCTCGGTGACGGACGCCTCCAGCAGGGCCTCGCCGCTCAGGCCCAGCGCCAGATGGCGATTGATCATCTCGGTCAGGCCCTCCTGGCCGAGCCGCTCCCGGCCGGGGCCGGTCCGGCCCTCGATCAGGCCGTCGGTGTAGAGCACCAGGCTCCAGGTGCCGCCCAGTTCGATCTGGCGGCGGGGCCAGCGGGCCCCCGGCAGCAGTCCGAGCGCCGGGCCGTTGTCCTCGTAGGGCAGCAGCCGCGCGGGGTGGCCCGGCCGGGAGACGAGCGGGGCCGGATGACCGGCCAGGCAGAGGCCCGCGCGGCGGCCGTCCGGGGCGATGTCCACCGTGCACAGCGTCGCGAAGATCTCCTCGCAGGGGCGTTCCACCTCCAGGACCTGCTGGAGGGTGGCCAGCAGGTCGTCACCGGAGAGGCCGGCCAGGGTCAGGGCGCGCCAGGCGATGCGGAGTTCGACGCCGAGGGCCGCTTCGTCGGGGCCGTGGCCGCAGACGTCGCCGATCATGGCGTGAACGGTGCCGTCGGGGGTGCGGACGGTGTCGTAGAAGTCGCCGCCGAGCAGGGCCCGGCTGCGGCCGGGACGGTAGCGGGCGGCGAAGCGGAGGTCGGAGCCCGCCAGCAGCGGGACGGGGAGCAGACCGCGTTCCAGCCGGGCGTTCTCCTGGGCCCGCAGTTTCGATTCCGCGAGCTTGTGCTGGGCGATGTCCGCCCGCTTTCTCTCCACCGCGTAGCGGATGGCCCGGTTGAGCAGCCGCCCGTCGAGCTCGTCCCGGAAGAGGAAGTCCTGGGCGCCGACGCGGACGGCCTCGGCGGCGCGTTCGGCGTCGGCCGCGGAGGTGAGGACGAGGACGGCGTGGCCGGGGGCGATCCGGAGCACCTGCCGCAGGGCCGCCAGCGGGTCGGACCCGGTGGCGGTCGCGGCCGTCACGGTCGCGGTGGCGGGCGCGTCGGCCGCGGTACGGGGACCCGTGCCCGGGAGCGTCAGGTCCAGCAGGATGCAGTGCACGTCGGGCGTGAGCAGCCGCGCGGCCTCGGTGAGGTTGCGGGCGGTGCGGAGCCGGACGCGGTGGCCGTCGGCGTCGAGGATCTCGGGGACGGTGAGCCCGCCCTCGGGGTCGTCCTCGATGACGAGCAGGTTCAGCGGCGCGGGCGGCGCGGGCGGCGCGGCGGCCGTGAGGTGGGCGGCGGCGGTGTGCGTGGCGGCGGTGGGCAGAACGGCCTGACCGCTCTCCGCGGCCGGGGTCTCCCTCTGCCGCGGTACGGGTGCGGGCATCGTCTCCGGTTTCCTTCCCTCTCCCCGAGGGTGCGCTCGTGCGACAGAACCTAGCGGGCCCGCCCCGTGAGCGGAATGGTGTTCCGGGCCAGGGACCGTGTCATATGCCGGAGTCCCGGGAAATCCGCCCGTCGGACGGCCGGCGGCCCGGCGGGAGCCGGAACCCGTCCCTTGTGACAAGACGTCGCCACGGCCCCCGGGGTTGCCTCGCCCGGGCCACCGCCGTCCGGGGACCCGCAGGTCGGGGGCGGTGGGCCGGGCGGACACCGGCGGCCGGCCGGGTGCGCGTGGGAGCGGTCCGGGCGTCCGGGTGGTCCAGACATCCGGACGGTGCAGACGTCCGGGCGGTCTAGGCGTCCGGACGGACGATCGCCTTGATCGGCATCGAGCCCGCGCCCGCCGTCGTCACGTTGCGGCCCGGCCTCGGGGCGTGGACCATCGCGCCGTCGCCGACGTACATCGCGACATGGCTCGCGTCGTCGAAGTAGATGATCAGATCACCCGGCCGCATGTCCTTCAGCGCCACCTTCGGCAGCAGCCGCAGCTGTTCCTGCGAGGTGCGCGGGATGGTCCGGCCCGCCGCCAGCCATGCCTGGGAGGTCAGGCCGGAGCAGTCGTACGAGCCCGGGCCCTCGGCGCCCCACAGGTACGGCTTGCCCAGCTGGGCGGTGGCGAACCGGACGGCCCGCGTCCCGGCCTCCGTCGGCCCGCCGGTGACGTCCTTCAGCGCGCCCGCCGCCAGCCAGGCCGTCTGCGCCCGGTGCTGCGCCTCCCGCTCCAGCTGGATCAGCCGGGCCTTCTCCTCGGCCGCCAGCTTGTTCTCCAGTTCCTCGGCGGCCTTGATCTTCTCCTCGATCCGCTTCTTCGCTTCCTCCCGCGTGATCCGGTCGGCCTCCAGCGACTGCCAGTGGGCGCTCGCGTCCCGCGCGTACCGCTCCAGCTCGGCCTGGGTCCGGTCCAGTTCGCCGAGCAGGTTCGAGGTGGCCCGTTCGCCCCGGCGGAGCCGGTCCGCGCCGTCGAGGAACTGGTCCGGGCTGTCGCTCAGCGCCAGCCGCGCGCCCGGCGGCAGCCCGCCCGCGCGGTACTGGGCGCGGGCGGCGGCGCCCGCGCGGTCCCTCAGGACGGCGATCCGCTCCTGGCCCGCCACGACGAGCCGGGCGAGCTCGGCGATCCTGTCGGACTGGGCCTTGGCCCGGCCCTCGGCGAGGTGGTAGGCGTCCGTGGCGCTGCCCGCCTGGCGGTAGAGCTCCTCGATCTCCCGGTGGACCTGCTCCAGGGCCCCGGCCCCCGGCGCGGGCGCGGCCGGAGGCGGGGAGGGGGACGCGGCCGGCGGGGGTGGTGCGGGCGCCGCGTACGCCGTGCCCGCCGCGAGGCCGGGGCCCGTCAGGAGCGCCAGCGCGCACAGCAGGACGAGTGCGCGCGCGTTCCTCGGTCGCTGTCCGGTCCCCATGGTCCCCCCAGGCACCCCGAGTCAGACCCCGCATCAGATCTGACTATTCGTCAGTAACTTTTCACTGTCCCGGGGATGTTGCCACGAGCCGGTGGAATCCAACACCCTTGTGGACATCCTCCGGCCCGGCCGCGCGGGCGCCGGTTCCCGGCGCGCCGCGTTCACCCCGCCGGGCGCAGGGCCTCCCACCGGACGGTCAGCTCGCCCTGCCGCCACCGCCGGGGTCCGTCCGCGAGCGGCCAGTCGCCCGCCAGCGCCCGCGCCGTCCTGATCCAGCGCTGCCGCGCCCCGTACGAGGCGTACGGGGCCGCCGCCGCCCACGCCCGGTCGAAGTCGCGCAGGAAGGCGTGGACCGGCTCGCCCGGGACGTTCCGGTGGATCAGGGCCTTCGGCAGCCGCTCCGCCAGGTCCGAGGGGCGCTCCAGGGAGCCCAGCCGGGTCGCGAACGTCACCGTGCGCGGCCCCTCGGGGCCCAGCGCGACCCAGACGTGCCGCCGCCCGATCTCGTCGCAGGTCCCCTCCACCAGCAGCCCGTCCGGGGCCAGCCGGGCGCGGAGCCGCTGCCAGACCTCGGCTACCTGCTCCTCGTCGTACTGGCGCAGCACGTTCGCCGCGCGGATCAGCGCCGGGCGCACCGGCCCGCCACCGGCCCCGCCGCTGCCCCCGCCCGGGGCGCCCGGTCCGCGCGCCGCGTCCCCCGCGTCCGGGCCGTCCAGCGGGTCCAGCCCGTCCAGCGGCACCTCGAAGCCGCCGTGCCGGAAGCTCAGCCCCTCCCGCTCGTACGGCTTCGCCGCCGCCACCCGCGCGGGCTCGATCTCGATGCCGACCACCCGCACCCGGGGAGCCGCCTCCCGCAGCCGGGCCAGCAGCTCGACCGCCGTCCAGGGGGCGGCCCCGTAGCCGAGGTCCACCGCGACCGGCGCCTGCGCGCGCCGCAGCGCGGCCCCGTGGGTGGCCGCGATCCAGCGGTCCATCCGGCGCAGCCGGTTCGGGTTCGTCGTCCCGCGCGTCACCGTGCCCACCGGCCGGCCGGTGCGGCCGGGACGGCCCGGGGGAGGGGTGCGGGGGGCGGTGACCATGGACCGAGCGTAAGCCGGGTGCGCGCGCAGGATAAAAATCCGGCAAACCGAGGAGGAAAAACCTGCCCGCCGGAATGCGGGACGCGGCCGTCCGGGTTGCACTGCGTGCAGGACGCCGACCGCGTCCCCGCAGCCATGCCGTCCGAGCCCGTGCCGTCCGACCGTCCGCGCCGAGAGGAACCGCTCCCTTGAGTCAGTACGTGTCCCGCATCGGCGGCAGCATCGGCGGCAGGTTCGCCGCCGCCCGCGGCCCCCGCCACGACACGCCACGACTGCGCCTGCCGGCCGTCGGCGGTCACCGCAAGCCCCGCCGCGTCGCGATGCTCAGCGTGCACACCTCACCGCTGCACCAGCCCGGCACCGGCGACGCGGGCGGGATGAACGTCTACATCGTGGAGCTGGCCCGCCGCCTCGCCGCCATCAACATCGAGGTCGAGATCTTCACCCGGGCCACGGCCGGCGGGCTGGCGCCCGTGGTCGAACTGGCCCCCGGGGTCCTCGTCCGGCACGTGGACGCGGGCCCGTACGAGGGGCTCGCCAAGGAGGAGCTGCCGGCCCAGCTGTGCGCCTTCACCCACGGCGTGATGCAGGCGTGGGCCGGTCACCGGCCCGGCTACTACGACCTGGTCCACTCCCACTACTGGCTCTCCGGCCACGTCGGCTGGCTCGCCGCCGAGCGCTGGGGCGTCCCGCTCGTGCACGCCATGCACACCATGGCCAAGGTCAAGAACGCGGCGCTGGCCCGGGACGACACCCCCGAGCCCGCCGCCCGCGTCATCGGCGAGACCCAGATCGTCACCGCCGCCGACCGGCTCATCGCCAACACCGCCGAGGAGGCGGGCGAACTCGTCCGCCACTACGACGCCGCCCCCGGCAAGGTGGCCGTCGTCCACCCCGGCGTGAACCTCGACCGCTTCACCGTCGGCGACGGCCGGGCCGCCGCCCGCGCCCGCCTCGGGCTGCCGCAGGACGCCGTCATACCGCTCTTCGCCGGGCGCATCCAGCCGCTCAAGGCCCCCGACATCCTGCTGCGCGCGGTCGCCGAGCTGGTCGGCCAGGACCCCGCGCTGCGCCGCCGGCTCTTCGTCCCCGTCGTCGGCGGCCCCAGCGGCAGCGGTCTCGCCAAGCCCGAGGGGCTCCAGAAACTCGCCGCCGCGCTGGGTATCGCCGACCTCGTCCACTTCCACCCGCCGGTCGGCCAGGACCGGCTCGCCGACTGGTTCCGGGCGGCGTCCGTGCTGGTCATGCCCTCGTACAGCGAGTCCTTCGGGCTCGTCGCGATAGAGGCCCAGGCCACCGGCACGCCGGTCCTCGCCGCCGCCGTCGGCGGGCTGCCGGTCGCCGTCGACGACGGGGTCACGGGCCTCCTCGTCCCCGGCCACGACCCGGTGGACTACGCCCGGCTGCTGCGGCGCTTCGTGGACGAGCCCGGGCTCGTGGAGCGGATGGGCGACCGGGCCGCGCGCCACGCGCAGCGCTTCGGCTGGGACACGGCCGCGAGCGGCACGGCGGACGTCTACACCGCCGCCATGCATGATCACCGCCGTCGCGTACGCTCCCACCATGGCTGACACCGCCGCGATCATCGAGTCCACGCTGGGCGGCGCCGACCTGGTCTGGGAGAGCCCGGAGCCGGGCTCGTACGTCGTCCAGCTCCCCGGCACCCGCAAGCTGAGCACCACCTGCTCGCTGCGGGCCGGCCGCCATTCTCTGTCGGTCAACGCCTTCGTCATCCGCCATCCCGACGAGAACGAGGCCGGCGTCCACCGCTGGCTGCTGGAACGCAACCTCAGGCTCTACGGGCTGAGCTACGCCGTGGACCGCCTCGGCGACGTCTACCTGACGGCCCGGCTCCCCCTGGCGGTCGTCACGCCGGAGGAGCTGGACCGGCTGCTGGGCACGGTCCTGGAGGCGGCGGACGGCGCCTTCGACACCCTGCTGGAGCTGGGCTTCGCGAGCGCGATCCGCCGCGAGTACGCGTGGCGCGTCTCCCGCGGCGAGTCGACCCGCAACCTGGACGCGTTCACGCACCTGACCCGGCCGTCACCGTCACCTGCGTCGGCCGGCCCGGCGCAGGCCCCGGCTGAGGCCCCGGCGGAGCCGTCCCCGCCCGCGCCGCCCGCGGTCTGATCCCGTCCGGCGCTACGGGGCGACCGCGCGGGCGTCCGCCGCGCGGGCTTCCTGCGGGCCGTCGTCCCCGGGGGCCCCGGCTCCCGGCACGGGCCCCTGCGTGATCACCGGCGGCGTCGGCTCGTCCAGGCGGGGCCCGCGCATCAGCAGCCAGTAGCCCAGCGCGGCCACCGTGCCCAGGACGCCGGTGGTCCCCCACAGCCACACCGCCCCGTGCCGGTCGATCACGATGCCCGCCATCAGGGGCGCCACCAGCGAGGCCACCGCCCAGGACATCGTGTACATGCCCTGGTAGCGCCCGCGCCCGTGGACCGGGGAGAGCCGGACGACCAGGCCCATCTGGATCGGGGAGTGCACGATCTCGGCCAGCGACCACACGCACACGGTCAGCGCGTACGCCCACAGCGGCCCGGCGAAGGCCGTCAGCGCGAACCCGTACCCCGCCAGCAGCGAGGAGATCACCAGCAGCCGCCGCGGGTCCCGGTGCTCGACGAACCGGGTGACGGGGATCTGCAGGACCACGATCAGCAGCCCGTTCACGGCGATGACCATGCCGTACTCCCCGGGCGAGAACCCGGCGGAACCCATCGCGACCGGCAGGCCCACCGACCCCTGCGTGAAGATCAGCGCGATCAGGAACGACAGCCCGACCACGCTCATGAACCGGCGGTCCCGCAGCACCGTCCCGAGACCGGCCCCGGTCCCGGACTCGTCCACGGCCTTCTCCGCCGCGCTCCGCACCGGCCGTGACTCCGGCAGCTTGATGAAGACCAGCACCGCGCAGGCCAGCGTCAGCACCGCCTCGCCCAGGAAACCGGCCAGGTAGCTGTACTCCGCGATCAGCCCCGCCGCCATCGAGCTGACCGCGAAGCCGAGGTTGATGGCCCAGTAGTTGAGCGCGAAGGCCCGTACCCGGTCCTCCGGACGGACGATGTCCGCCAGCATCGCCGCGACCGCCGGGCGCGAGGCGCTCGACGCCATGCCCACCAGCAGCGCCACGGCCGCGATCGCCGCCGGGTGCTCCATGAAGCCGAGCAGGGCCACCGAGAAGGCGGTCGACGCCTGGGCCACCAGCAGGGTGGGCCGCCGTCCCAGCCGGTCCGTCATCACGCCCGCGCCCAGTGAGGAGATCACACCGCCGAGCCCGTACAGAGCCGCCACCAGACCCGCGAAGGAGGCCGAGTAGCCCCGGTCCAGGGTCAGGTACAAGGTCATGAAGGTGGCGACGAAGGCCCCGAGCCGGTTGACGAGCGTGCTCGCCCACAGCCACCAGAACGCGCGCGGCAGGCCGCCGACGCTCTCCCGGGCGGCCCGTCTCAGACTGGCAACGGACATAAGGAATCCCCCCGGAAATGTAAGCACTGCCTTGGCTTTCCGCACATTACGAGTGAGGGCTGTCCGCCGCCACCCGATTGACGCCCGGCGTCAATCGGCGGGCCCGCGCACCGCGCGCGAGGGGGCCCGCGCGTCCATTAGGCTCGTACGCATGGCCGACGCACCGTACAAGCTGATCCTCCTCCGCCACGGCGAGAGCGAGTGGAACGCGAAGAACCTGTTCACCGGCTGGGTGGACGTCAACCTCAACGAGAAGGGGGAGAAGGAGGCCGTCCGCGGCGGCGAGCTGCTCGCGTCCGCCGGCCTGCTTCCCGACGTCGTGCACACCTCGCTCCAGAAGCGCGCGATCCGCACCGCGCAGCTGGCTCTTGAGGCCGCCGACCGTCACTGGATTCCGGTCCACCGCTCCTGGCGCCTGAACGAGCGCCACTACGGCGCCCTCCAGGGCAAGGACAAGGCCCAGACCCTCGCCGAGTTCGGCGAGGAGCAGTTCATGCTGTGGCGCCGCTCGTACGACACCCCGCCGCCGCCGCTCCAGGACGGCACGGAGTTCTCCCAGTCCGGCGACCCGCGCTACGCGTCGATCCCGCCGGAGCTGCGCCCGCGCACCGAGTGCCTCAAGGACGTCGTCGTCCGCATGCTGCCGTACTGGTACGACAGCATCGTCCCGGACCTGCTGGACGGCCGCACCGTCCTGGTCGCCGCGCACGGCAACTCCCTGCGCGCCCTGGTCAAGCACCTGGACGGCGTCTCCGACGAGGCCATCGCCGGCCTGAACATCCCGACCGGCATCCCGCTCTCCTACGAGCTCGACGCCGACTTCAAGCCCCTCAACCCGGGCGGCACCTACCTCGACCCGGACGCCGCCGCGGCGGCCATCGAGGCGGTCAAGAACCAGGGCAAGAAGTAGTACTCACGTACGGAACAGCCCCTCACCTGCGGTTTCTCCGCTGGTGAGGGGCTGTCCGTCGTCCTGGGGCCGTCTGTGGGCCGTCAGGCCGTGGCGGGGGGCTCTTTTGGGCCCGGATAAACCGATGCCACGGCCTTCCGGGTGCGCTCCTGGCTGGTGGGCATCAGGTGGGCGTACACCCGCAGGGTGAGACCGGGGTCGGAGTGCCCGAGGTACTCGGCGAGGGCCTTGACGTTCTCTCCGGCGTCCAGGAGCACCGACGCGTAGAAGTGCCGGAGCGCGTGCATCCCGTGTTCACGGGCGGCGGCGTAGTGCTCGCCTTCCTCGGGCTCAGGGATGATGCCTGCGGCTGCGAGCGCGGGCTTCCAGGAGTCCGGGTTGAACGAGCTGCGCCAGACGTGCCCACCCTGGGGCCCGGTAAAGATGATCCGTCGCGTCACCAGCGGCCCGGTGGCCGTCTTCCAAGGGAGGGCGATGGTCACAGGCGGGAACAGCTTGATGTGGGCGCGCAACGCGTTGGCCACGGGGCCCGGCAACGGCACGTCCCTCAGCTTCCCGCCCTTCGGCGGTGCGAACACGGCCTTGCTCCGGCTCAGCTTGAGCTGTTGGACGATGTGGACCGTCTCGGCCGTGAAGTCGATTCCGTCCACGTCGATCCCCAGGATCTCGCCCTGTCGCATCCCGCACCCGGCGCCCAGGTCGACCATCGCGCGGTAGCGCTCGGGCAACTCGGCCTGGACGGCGAAGACGCGTTCCGCCGGCCACGGCTCCACCCGCTTGATGTCCACGGTCGGCGGACGGACCGACCGGGCCGCGCAGGGGTTCCGGGCAAGGAGCGTGTCGTCCATGGCCGCGCTCAGCACGCTGCGCACGTTGGAGTAGATGACGCGGGCGTACGAACCGCGAACCCCGGCCGTGTCCAGCTGCTTCAGCCAGTCGCGGATGTGCGCGGGCTGAAAGGAGCCGAGGGGCCGCGCGCCGATGTACGGGAACGCGTGCAGCCGGAGCTGCGATTCCATGGAGAAGCCGGTGTTGGGGTCCGCGCCGTGGTGGCTGAGCCACTTCTCGGCGTACTGCTGGAACGTGGTTCGGCTGGCCTGCGGGTCGATGTAGGCGCCGCGTGACATGTCTGTCTCGATGTTCGTGAGCCAGTTCTCGGCGAGACGCTTTTCGCGGTCGCGGAAGGACTTGCTCTTCTCGGTGCCGTCGGGGCCGATGTAGCGGGCGCGGTAGCGCAGGCCGGTGCCGTGGCGGCTGGTCTTGGTGCGGACGGGCTTGCCGTCGGCGTCGGGCTGGGTCTTGTACCAGCGGTCCTGGATGTGGCCAGCCATGTGGGCCGAGTCCTCTCGGTTGGGTGGGGCAGGGAGGCCGGGCGGGGTCGGCCGGGCAGTGTTCCAGGGGGCTTCTGGGGGTGGTTGGCGGGGTACCTCCCTGCCTCCCTGGCGGTTCCCGGGGCGCTTCCCTGGGCCGACCGCCGGTCGCGGGGCGGGTGTCAGGGGTGTCAGGTCCGGGTGTCAGACGGGGTGTCTGACGCGTCTGACACCCCTCGCGCACGCGTATGACCTGGGTTTGGGGCTGTTCCGGTGCTGGGGGTGTCTGACGCGTCAGATACCTGTCAGGGGTGTCAGGCGGCGTCGCGGTCGGTCTGCTGCTCGGTCCAGGTGCGGACGGCGGCGGGGTCGTAGCGGATGTGGCGGCCGACGCGGAATCCGGGCGGGCCGGTCCGTTTCTTGCGCCAGCCGTAGACGGTTTCGAGGGGGACCACGAACATGGCGGCGAGGTCTTCGGGCGTGAGGTAGCGGTCGGGGAGTCCGGCGCGGAGGATGTCGCGCGGGTCGCCGCTCGGCGTGCTGCGGGGCATGGCTTGGGTGACTCCTCGTGTCCGTGGAGCAGGGTCGGGAGGGTCGTGCCGTCGCGGTCCTAGAGAGTTGCCGTATCGCAGCGTCCGCAGCGCCCCAGCGTCCGCACCCAGGAAAATGGGCAGGTCAGTGGCGGTGAAGGGTGCGGACGCTGGGTTGGACGCTGCGGACGCTGGGAGGGGTTAGCGTCCGCAGGGCTGACGTGTCCGGGCCGCTGGTCTGCGGCCCGGCCCGGAGGGTGTCCGGCGATGTCAGTCCTGGTCAGCGGTGGTGCGGCCCTGCGCGATCGGGGCCACGTCGGGCCACAAGGGGTCCTGTGGAGGTGCGGACGCTGCGGGCGGTGTGGTGTCGGTGCGGGAGAGGACGAGGAGGCGGCTGCGGTGCCTGTCCTGACTGCGCTGGGTGTCGTCCACGGTCACCCCGATCGACCGGAGCAGGGGTGCGAGCCGTTTGATGCGTCCGCTGGCGCGGGTGGCGTCCTTGGGCCAGCCCTGGGGCCGGAAGCCTCCGGGGACGGGGAGCTGTTCCAGGAGCTGTGCGGCGGTCCCGCGCCAGGTCCCGGTCTCCTCGACCAGGGTGGCGACGGCGGTTCCGAAGGGGTCTCCTTCGAGTGCATCGCCTGCGACGTTGGCGGAGGTGGCCAGGTAGGAGTCCAGGGTGCGCCACTCCTGGACCTGGTCCACGGCGGCCAGGACCCGGGCGAAGTCCGCCATGCGCGGCATGGAATCCAGCCGGATGCCGGGCAGGACGGCGAGGACGGCGGCGAGGAGGTCGAACAGGGCGCCCAGGACGGACGGCCTTACCGCCTCGAACGCGGCGTCGAGTTCCTCCTCCGTGCGGCGTCGGTCCTCCTCGATGAGCTGCAGATCGAGCATGAGGAGGCGTTCGGCGAGGTCCCCGGCCAGGGCCCCGGCGTCGATGGTGGTCATCGCGAGGACCCGGCGGAAGGAGAGCACCACCACGTCGTCGTCGGTGTACAGGGCGCGGTCCACGATCCCGTCCCCGGTCACGGCCTTGCACAGGGTGTCGGACAGCCACGGTGGGATCGTGCTGATGTTGTCCAGGCACAGGGCCCACGAGTTGAAGGCTTGGGCCGACCACGCCTTGATGTCCCGGGGCTGTGAGCGCCTTGCCGCGGGGGAGGGGTCGACCAGGTTCACCATCATCTGCGCGGCGGCGGACTTCCCCGTTCCCTGCTCACCCTTGAAGGTCAGGATCGGGTGCGGGATGTGCGGAATCCAGGCCGCGACCAGCCACCCGACGAGTTGGTGGAAGGTCGGCTCGTCCATGTTCAGCAGGGCGTGCAGCTTGGCGAGTCCGTCACCGTCCAGGACGGGTGCGGGCATGGGCGACATCGCCCCGGACCGGCGGAACAGGACCGGGGAGCGGGCCACGATGTGCCAGCCGCCGGGCGAGACCGTCACGGCCCGGCCGTCGGCGGTGCCCAGGTCCACCACGATGCCTTTGGGGCCGCCCCCGACCCGCAGGTCTACAAGGACGGGGTCGTCGCTCTCGGCGATCCCTTCCAGCACGGTCATGGCATCGGCCAGCGCGGACTGCGAGGCCACATCCCCTTCGAAGGTCTCCGCGTACTGCCGGGCCAGCCGCTGGCGCAGTCCGGCCCGGCCCCGCAGGGGGAGCGCGATGTTCGGCCCGTCCAGGGCGACCGCGTACGGGCGGCCGTCCGTCGAGGTGACGAACTCGTACCTCTCCCGTGCCAGCGCGACGAGCCGGGCGGCGGCCGAGGGCTTCTTCCCCTCCCCGCCGGCCGATTCAGCTGGAGCCGACCGGACCGTCTTCCGGGGCCCGGACGGGGTGCGCGGATCAGGAGTGCGGGCAAGTACGGGTGCCTGCGGACCGGGCGTACGGACGTGGCTGTTCACGGCGTTCACGGCAGTGTTCACGCCGCCTCCCCCGGGGCCGTACGGACGGACCCGTGCAGGTCGGCGCCCAGCCCTGTGCGGGCGGGTCGATCGACTTCCCGTCCACCGCTTGAGCTGCGATGAACAGCCGCGCGGGTGTGCTCGTGAACGCGGTGAACGCGCTGGTGAACACCCAACTGTCCCCCCGACTCGCAGGCCGTGCGGTCGGCCGACCGGCGGGCGTGTGCCAGCCGGGCCAGCAGCCGCACGTCGACCGGCGGGCACCCGCCGGTGAACACCGTGAACGCGTCGGTGAACGGGTGAACATCGGCCCGATCCGCCGTGCGTCCACCCGGCTCGATCGGCCGATCTCCCACAGCCGGGGTGGTCGATCGATCAAGGGCGGACGTCTGCTGAACGTCCTGGACTTCCGCCCCGACCATCGCCCCGATCAGCAGGAGGGCCAGCAGAAGGGGGAACCGGTCGGCCTTGGCGTGGTTGCAGGCCCCGCAGGCCAGTACGAGGTGATCGGCAGACCACGTCCGGAACACCGAGACCGGCGCCACGTGGTCGAGGGTGGCGTGCCTCAGGCTGGTGAACGGGCACCCGCAGTAAGCGCAGTAGGCCCCGTCACGGACGGCGAGCTGGTACTTGCGGGCCCGCCGCCGCCGGGAGTTCAGGTGCTGGTAGCTCACGCGCCGACCCCCAGGGACCGGGTAAGGGCATCGGTCAGACGCCCCAGCAGCGACTCCAGATGATCCACGCGCGCACTCAGCTCCGCAGAGCTGTCCTTGGGCGCCGTTGCCCCAGGAGCAGGGGCAGGGGCCTGTGTGAAGCCCAGCTCCGCCGGGGGCGCCTGGAACAGGGCGCACAGCAGAACGCGGTACGTCTCACCCGGCAGTCCCTGCTGGTGTTCCCAGCGGTGAAGCTGGACTTTCAGAGAGCTTTCGGCGGCCACCTGCCACCCCCAGCGCTCCGCCAGGGCCAGCAGGGCCCGCACAGTCCGCTCCCGCGACCAGCCACGCGCCAGCCTCGCCCTGCCCAGGGGGGTGTCCGGCGCCCGCAGGGGCAGGGGCTGAGCCGGTGCCTCCCCCTCGAACGACACCGCCACACTACGGACGGGCTCAGGGCTCATCCACCGGCGCTCAGGCATCAACGCGGTCATGCCCTCACCCCGAAGACCCGCGTCACAGCCGCGCCCAGGCAGACGGCGAACTCGAACTCGGCGGGCGTCCCGCTGGCGCCGTCCAGGACGGCCATGGCCCGTGCGGCGCCGTACTCGATGGCGCGCTGGTCGGACATGACCAGCGCGAACCGCAGCGTCTCCCGCAGGAAGTCGTCGTTCTCCAGGTCGCCGTACGTGATGGCCAGGCCACCCGAGTAGGCCAACAGGCCCAGGATCTCAGCGAAGGACACGCACACCGTGAGCTGGATCGGAACCCGCACGTCCTCGTCGGGGTACGGGTCCCCGAACAAGTCGGTACGGGAGGGAACCAGTGCCCCGGAAACACGCTGCACCGGGATCATTCCGTGCATCATGGATGTACCCCTAGAGGGTCGGGGAGCGGCTGACTGCTTGGCGGTAGGTGGCCGCTCCCTGTTGAAGCCCTGGCTATGACCAGGGCTTTTTGGCTTTTGGTCACCTTCTCGGTGCCTCAGCTATGAACTAGCGTGCACTAGTCCACGCTAGTAGTCAAGACATGGAGTGGCGTGCACTAGTTCGCTCTGGTGGGTAGGCTCAGGGCATGGCAATCACAGGAGGACCCAAGTCGAAGGCGGCGCAGGTGGCCGACGTCCTGCGCGCCGAAGTGAAGGCGATGAAGCCGGGCGAGCGGCTTCCCACGCAGCGAGAGCTGGTCGAGCGGTTCGGGTACGCGGGCCAGACCATCCAGAACGGTCTGGCCGTCCTGCGGGCCGAAGGGGTGATCGTGTCTGCGGGCAACCTGGGGAACTTCGCCGCCGGTGGCGAGGAGCAGGGCGATAAGCAGGACGAGATCAAGGAAATCCGCTCCCAGATTCAGGCGTTGACAGAACGTGTCGCAGAGCTGGAATCGCGCTGCGGCGTAAGTGGTGGGTGATCTGTGAACACCTTGGAGGCGCAGGGAGGTGATCGGTAAGTGACACCCCTGGTGGCGCTGGTCGAGAGCTGGGGACATCCCCGAAGTCCCCTGGGTGTCCTCTTGTGTGTCCCCCCGGCCCTTCGGCGAGACTCGCGGTAAGCACTCGGAAGAGAGGGCATATGGGCGACGACCGACCTGCATGGGCACGGAGGATCGCGGCTGAGAGAGCGGCACGCGACTGGTCTCAGCGTGAGGCGGTACGGGCGCTCCGAGCCCACGCACCGACTGAGCTGCCATCCGATGACAGCCTGATCCGTCAGTGGAAGCGCTGGGAGTCCGGTGCCAGCCCGAGCGACTTCTACCGCCCGATCATCGCGGCGGTGTTCGGCACCGTGACGAACGCACTCTTCCCCGTGCCCGGCCGACGGGACGGGGGCCGGGAGATCCTGGAGGCGAGCGGCATGGAAACGCTGGAGATCGTGAGCCGTCTCAACCGGTCGGACGTCGACAACGCGACGTTGGACGCACTGCGCATCACCACCGATCGGCTGTGCTCGGAGTACCCCTTCATGCCCAGTGAGCAACTCCTGATCGAGGGGCGCCAGTGGCTCCGTCGGGTGGTCGAGCTGCACTCCAAGAGCCTCACGCTCGCACAGCACCGTGAGGTTCTCGCCCTCTCCGGCTGGCTCGCCTTGCTGGTTGGCTGTGTCGAGTACGACTCTGGTGACCGGCATGCCGCTGAGTCCACCCGGCGGGCAGCACTTTCCCTCGCGACCGAGTCGGAGCACGGGGAGATCGCGGGTTGGGCGCACGAGATGCGCGCCTGGTTCGCCCTGACGACAGGCGACTACCGCAGCGTCATTACGGCGGCCCAGGCCGGGACGGAAGTCGCGGAGCACCACGGCGTCGCCGTCCAGCTCGCCGCGCAGGAGGCAAAGGCGTGGGCTCGGCTCGGGGACCGGAGGCAGGTGGAGGTGGCGCTCGACCGTGGCCGGCGCTTGCTTGAAGGAATGCCGCACCCGCAGAACCTCGACAACCACTTCGTCGTGGACCCGGCCAAGTTCGACTTCTACGCGATGGACTGTTACCGCCTGGTGGGCGAGGACAAGCTTGCGAGCACCCTCGCCGAAGAGGTCTTGCGGGCCGGAACGGACTTCGACGGGACGGAGCGGGCGCCGATGCGGAACGCGGAAGCGCGCGTCACGCTCGGGGTGACGGCCGCCCGGGCGGGTGACCTCGAACAGGCCCTCATCATGGGCGAGCGTGCGCTCCAGGGAGACCGTCAGTCGGTGCCGTCTCTCATCATGACCAGCCGTGAGCTGGCGGCCGAGATGAAGAACCGGTACAGCGCCGAACCCGCCGCCCTGGATTACCTCGCCAGCCTGCGGGCCCTTGGCCAGGAGAAGCCTGGCTTCCTGCCTGGCTAGCCAGCGATGGCGGACCGCCGAACCCCCGGAGTCCAGTTGGATTCCGGGGGTTCGTGCATGAGAAGGACCGGCCTTCGGCCGTCGATCCTTGGCAGCTCGCTTCGCTCGTGCTCGCTACCGCCCGGGAATCGTCCCGTAGTCCAGCGCCGGACGGCCGTCCTTGGCCGTGCCCTAAAGGGGTCGCATCCCTTACGGGTAAAGGGCCCTGCGGCGTGGTGGGGAAGAGACCACCCTCCCCCGGGGCGGGGGTGGTCTCTTCCCTCACGCTGACCCGTGCGGAGGTTCGCGGGCCGAGCCCCTGGTTTCCGCGTCCTGTGGCTGCGTCACGTGGTCGGGCCAGGGTGGTGTCCGCAGGTGGTGCGTCACGGCCGTGACGCCGTCACGTCACGGCCCTTGTGGCGCGTGACGGAAATCCCACCCCGTGGTGCTGACCTGCGTGTCTCCGTGTCACGGGGGCGTGACGCCTGGGCCGTCCCGTACTGGTGGAACCGGGGATCGCGGGTGGTGCGACCCCCGGCGTCACAGGGGGCGTGACGCAGGTCGTCACGGGGCGTCGGCCAGGGACGGACCCGGTTCCGGAGCTGCCGGGTCGCCGGACAGGCAAGAGGAGCACCCTGCGCGGCGTGCTCCTCTTGCCTGTGCCAGCGGTCCGGGATGTCCCGGGTCCGGAGTTCCCGGCGGATCGTAGCGTCCGCATGGCCTTCGCCCTCGGCAGCGCTCTCACCTGCGGTGATTCTCTTAGCAGGGGGCGGTGGCTGCGGACGCTGTGGACACTGGCGGACGCTAGCCGTTCTGTTCAGCGTCCGCACTGTTCCCGCAGGTCAGAAGGGGCGGAGACGGCCGTGCGGACGCTGCGGACACTGTCTTCTCTCAACTCTCTAGGACGGCATAGGGGCGGGCCCCTGCCCCGGCTAAAAGCCTCCTCCGATGCGTACGGAGGGAGGGTGGCCCGACCGCCTTCCGCGTACGGACCTGCCCCTTGGAAGGCCCCTCTCCTGTGGCGCACGGCGGCTCTTCAGGGAGACGGGGCCCCCGCCCCTCCCTTGAAGAGCCGTCCTGGACGTCCCGCGACGAGGAGGGGCCTTCCAAGGGGAGCAGGTGCAGGCGGTGGACGGGAGGGTGGACGGGGGGTGGACGTGACCCAGACGTGTCCACCCCCCGTCCGGGGGACTGTCCGGGGCATTCCGGGCACCTGTCTGGGGGGTGTCCACCCCGGTCGCTGTCCAGTTTGCCCCGGTCTGGTGGGTGGTCGAATGGAGGGTCAGGGTGGTCGGCCGACCACCCTGGGGCCTTTCTCGACCGGGTGTCAAACCGGGGCATATTGCGTTCCGACCGGAGGTCGACCGGGTCCCCGGGCCGCCCGAAGGTAAAGGATCGCGTCGCACAGAACAGAGGCCAGAGGGATGTCAGGGCTGATGAGCCTGACACCTGGAACGGGTGTCAGGCGGTGTCAGGCAGCGGCGTCACGGGTTTCTGACAGCGGGTCTGCCTAAGGGTTTGGGTGTCAGGGGGCCTGACGGTGTCAGGGGGTGTCAGGCGTCAGGCGATGGCGAGGCGGGACGATCCCGACCGGCCGTGATGGTCCGGCCGGCGGTTGTCGCTGTCCCTCAGAAGCGGCTCTCAGCGTGGGCGCCTGGAGGTCGGCGCCCGAAGGGCGCTCCTTCCCGCCCTTGTCTTGTCGCCCTTACCCTCAGACCTCCGGGCCGGGCCGTCTGTGGGCCGTCAAAGGCCCGCCGAGGGTGACCGATGACGGCCAATGGCGACCACTCCGGCGAGGCTCAGCCGCAGGTGACGAAGGAAGTGCCGAGGCCGCTGAGAGCGTCGGCAAGAACCAGGGCAAGAAGTAGTACGCACGCACGTCACGCACGCTCACGCACGGTGCGCACGCGTGCGAAGGGCCCCGTCCGGAGGGTGTGGACGGGGCCCTTCGGGCTTCGTGGCCGGGGTCAGCCGCACTGGCAGGGGGCGCCGGACTGGCAGCCGCAGCCGCAGCCCGAGCCGCAGCCGCAGGCCGCGAGCAGCGGGAGGCGCAGGGGCTCCGGCCTGGACGGCTGTTCCTGCTCCGGGGTGATGGGAACGGGGGAATCGGACATGCTTCCTCCTCGCGGGCGCAGTACGGGGCCCCGTACTGCCTTCGCCCCATTCATGCCCAGCGGTACCGGCGCGTCAACGGCGCACCGAGGCTCGCCGTCCACCGCCCACGGCCCGCCCCCGGCCGCGCGTGCGGTCAGGCGCCCTCGGACGCGGCCGGCGCCGGGGCGGCGGCCGGGGGCTGGAGCTCGTCGGCGTGTTCGCCCGTCACCAGGTAGACGACGCGCTTGGCCACCGACACCGCGTGGTCCGCGAAGCGCTCGTAGTAGCGGCCCAGCAGCGTCACGTCCACCGCCGTCTCGATGCCGTGCTTCCAGCGGTCGTCCATCAGGTGCTGGAACAGCGTGCGGTGCAGCTGGTCCATCTCGTCGTCGTCCTGCTCCAGCTGGAGCGCCAGGTCGACGTCCTTGGTGATGATGACCTCGGCCGCCTTCGCCATCAGCCGCTGCGCCAGCTGCCCCATCTCCAGCATCGTGGCGTGCAGGTCGCGCGGGACCGCCGTGTCCGGGAAACGCAGCCGGGCCAGCTTCGCCACGTGCTGCGCCAGGTCCCCGCTGCGCTCCAGGTCGGCGCTCATCCGCAGTGAGGTCACCACGATGCGCAGGTCGGTGGCGACGGGCTGCTGGCGGGCCAGCAGGGCGATGGCGCGGGCCTCCAGGTCGTGCTGGAGGTCGTCGACCTTCTGGTCGGCGGCGATGACGCTCTCGGCGAGCTTCAGATCGGCGTCGAGCATGGACGTCGTGGCCCGCCCGATCGCGGAACCGACCAGCCGGGCCATCTCGACCAGGCCCTCTCCGATCGAGTCCAGTTCCTCGTGGTACGCGTCCCGCATGGGTGTCCCTCTCTCGCCTACGGCCTGCCCGGAAGGGGCCGGGGGCGCTCACGTGCCCCACGCTCACACCGTGGGCCGCCAACGCGTCCGACTCCGGCCCGCCAAGTGAATCGACCCCGTCGTCAGGGTGAACTCTGGGCGACGAGTGTTCGAGCCACCACCCGTACGGCTGTGGAAGTGTCGTCGTGCCTGCTTAACCTGGATGCATGGATGTGAACGCGGCGGTCGCCGCAGCTGCCGCGATCGCCGGTCTCTGTACCGGTGTGATCGCGATGCTGGCGTTCCGCTGGAGCGAGCGCGACCAGGCCCGCCCCACCCGGAGCTCCATGCGCCCCGACATCAACGCGGTGCTCCCGCCCGGCGTGGACACCGTCCTTTCCGTGCTCCGCTCCTCCGCCGTCGTCCTGGACGAGGGCGACGTGGTCGTCAAGGCCAGCTCGGCGGCGTACGCCCTCGGTCTGGTCCGCGGCGGCAAGCTCGCGGTGGAGCCCATGCTCCACATGGCCCGCGACACCCGCCGGGACGGGGAGATACGTCAGGTCGAGCTGGATCTGCCCCGGCGGGGCACCGGGCGCGGCGAGGCCCTCGCGGTCTCGGCGCGCGTCGCCCCGCTCGGCTCCCGCCTGGTCCTGCTCCTGGTCGAGGACCTCACGGAGGCCCGCCGGATAGAGGCCGTGCGGCGTGACTTCGTGGCCAACGTGTCGCACGAGCTGAAGACGCCGGTCGGCGCGATCTCCCTGCTCTCCGAGGCCGTCATGGACGCGGCGGACGACCCCGAGGCGGTCAGCCGCTTCGCGGGCCGGATGCAGATCGAGTCCACCCGGCTGATCAACCTCGTCCAGGAGCTCATCGACCTCTCCCGGGTCCAGAACGACGACCCGCTGGAGGACGCGGAGCCCGTACGGGTGGACACCCTGGTGGCCGAGGCCATCGACCGCTGCCGTCACACCGCCTCCTCCAAGCAGATCGTCATGGCCGCCGGAGGCACCGCCGACCTGCGGGTATGGGGTCACCGGGGCCAGCTCGCGGCGGCCCTGGGGAATCTGGTGGAGAACGCCGTCAACTACAGCCCCGCCCGCACCCGCGTCGGCATCGCCGGACGCAGGGTGGCGGCACCTGGGGGAGACTTGATCGAGATCGCCGTGACCGACCAGGGCATCGGCATCCCGGAGAAGGACCGCGAGCGCATCTTCGAACGTTTCTACCGCGTGGACCCGGCCCGCTCCCGTGCCACGGGAGGAACCGGCCTCGGCCTGGCGATCGTCAAGCACGTGGCGGCCTCGCACGGCGGGGAGGTGTCGGTATGGAGTTCGGAGGGCCAGGGCTCCACCTTCACGCTGCGGCTCCCCGAAGCCGCCGCTCCGGGCCCGGCGACGGCCCACGCACCCGCACGGCCCCTGCTCCACACCGAACCAGCCATCCCTGCCCCGGAGGTCCTTCCGTGACCCGAGTGCTCGTCGTCGAGGATGAGGAATCCTTCAGCGACGCCCTGTCCTACATGCTCCGCAAGGAGGGCTTCGAGGTCGCCGTCGCCGCGACCGGCCCCGAGGGGCTCGAAGAGTTCGAGCGCAACGGCGCCGACCTCGTCCTGCTCGACCTGATGCTCCCCGGCCTGCCCGGCACCGAGGTCTGCCGGCAGCTGCGGGGCCGCTCCAACGTCCCCGTGATCATGGTGACCGCCAAGGACAGCGAGATCGACAAGGTCGTCGGGCTGGAAATAGGAGCCGACGACTACGTCACCAAGCCCTTCTCCTCGCGGGAGCTGGTCGCCCGCATCCGCGCGGTCCTGCGCCGCCGCGGCGAGCCGGAGGAGGTCACCCCGGCGGCCCTGGAGGCCGGTCCGGTACGGATGGACGTGGACCGGCACGTCGTCACCGTCTCCGGCGGCAAGGTGGACCTCCCGCTCAAGGAGTTCGACCTGCTGGAGATGTTGCTGCGCAACGCGGGCCGGGTGCTCACCCGGATGCAGCTGATCGACCGGGTCTGGGGGGCCGACTACGTCGGTGACACCAAGACCCTCGACGTGCACGTCAAGCGACTGCGCGCCAAGATCGAGCCGGACCCGGGCGCCCCGCGCCACCTGGTC
Source organism: Streptomyces sp. NPDC051567 (assembly GCF_044454165.1). Classification (NCBI taxonomy): domain Bacteria; kingdom Bacillati; phylum Actinomycetota; class Actinomycetes; order Kitasatosporales; family Streptomycetaceae; genus Streptomyces; species Streptomyces sp. NPDC051567. Next base: position 54,375 of record NZ_JBITDK010000024.1, read on the forward strand.
ACCGTCCGCGGCCTCGGCTACAAGTTCGAGCCGTAGGCCGGTACGGCCCGGCCCCCGGCGGGCCCGTGGAGGGCCGCCACGGACGTACGGGAAGGGCCCCGGCCGCTGTGATGCGGCCGGGGCCCTTCCCGTACGTCCGGCGAGCGGTCGGGCCGCCCGGCGGTTCAGTGACCCGTGCTCTGCGAGGAGGAACCCGACGGCGTCCCGGAGGTGCTGCCCGGCGAGGGCGTGGGCGCCCCGGAAGGGGTCGCGCCGGTCCCCGGGGCCGCGCTCGGGCCGAAGTCCGCGAACATGCCGGTGGCCGGGACCACGAACGCCCCCAGCGGGACGGCGCCGGCGCTGCTGAGCTGGAAGACGACCTCCTGCACGTTGCCGTCCTCGACGGCCGTACGGCCGCCCTCGATGACGGCGGAGGCGTTGCCCTTGCCGCCGATCACGACGGAGCCGCCGGCCGGCACGGTGATCTTGCCCGCGCCCTCGGCGGACTTCAGGACGACCTTGCCGCCCTTGCCACCCGCGAGGGTGACGGCGTCGAGGGTCTGCGGCTTGGTGCCGGAGTTGAAGAGGGTCGCCGAGACGACGGCGGGGCCCTTCTTCTCCTTCTCGCCCTGGGTGATCACCAGCGCGTTCTGGATCTTGATCTCGCCCTTGGTGGCAGCGGCGTTGTCCGGCTTGATCTGGAGGGTCTGTGCGTCGTTGCCCGCTCCGCACGCGGAGAGCGCGGCGATCGAGAACACGACGGCGGTGGCGGCGAGGGTGCCGCGTCGAAGGCTGCGGCTCACGGCGGCGGCAACTCCTTGGACGTACGGAGACGGATGGGTGGGCTCCCCCGGCTCTCGCCGGGAGGTTCCCCCGGGGCGGCCGAGGTAAAGCCGCTCTAAGGGTGTGTCAGCGCGCTTAGGTTACCGAGCCGCCGCCCCGCCCCCGCACCCGACCCTCCGCAGCGCCGGGGCCGTGCTCGGCCCGTCCCGCGATCACGGTTCGCGTCCCCGTTCCCCCGTCGTTCCCCTCGTCGATCACGTGGCGCCCGTAAACCGCGCGCCGGGCGCCAGGTGATCAATTCCGGGATTCCTTCGAACGTGACTCCGTGATCAATTCAGGATTGGGCCGGAACCCGCTCCCCGCGGGTGGCCTCCAGTCGAACGGAGTAGTTCGGTTTCCCCGCTTCGAACCCGGCAAAACGGGACGTACGTCACGCTGACGTACGCGCCCGACCGGTGTAGCGTGGCCCTTTCGCCTGGTCCGCACAGCGCCCCCGACCTGCGAATACCCCCTTCCGGAAGCCCTCCGCAGCACGTTCCTGTTGCTGTTGTCAAGCCCCGAGATGTGCCCTGACCTGCGAAAACGCCATTCATAACAGTCGGTTCTCGTGTTACCCTGGATAGCCACGGAAGGGGTACCTGTCACATGACGTTCAAGGTTGGCGACACCGTGGTCTATCCCCATCACGGGGCCGCGCTGATCGAGGCCATCGAAACTCGCCAGATCAAAGGCGTGGACAAGACCTACTTGGTGCTCAAGGTCGCCCAGGGCGACCTGACGGTTCGTGTGCCTGCGGACAATGCGGAGTTCGTCGGTGTTCGCGACGTAGTCGGCCAGGACGGGCTGGAACGGGTCTTCGAGGTGCTTCGCGCACCGTACGCAGAAGAGCCGACGAACTGGTCCCGGCGCTACAAGGCAAATCTGGAGAAGCTCGCTTCTGGCGATGTCATCAAGGTCGCCGAAGTGGTGCGTGACCTGTGGCGTCGTGAGCGTGAGCGTGGACTCTCCGCGGGTGAGAAGCGCATGCTCGCGAAGGCCCGGCAGATTCTGGTCAGCGAGCTCGCGCTCGCCGAGAACACCAACGAGGACAAGGCCGAGGCCCTTCTCGACGAGGTTCTCGCGTCCTGACGCGACACGCCGTTTGATCAACACGCCGTTTGATCAACACGCCGTTCGATCGACACAGTGTTTGATCAGCACAGTGTTCACACTGTTGTGCCGCGGTGCCCGATGACAGCTTCCCTCTCCCGGGAGCGGGCTGTCGCCGGGCACCGCGGCATGTCCGTACCTGTGGGGATGTCCGTACCCGCTCCACGTCCGTACCCCCGCCCCGGTGCCCCGGGGGTCGTGCCGGGTCCGGACGGCCGCTCGGCCGGTGGTCACGGAAGGGGCGAGGGCGTCGCACCCGGCACATCACCCAGGCCCATACCCATGTCGGCCGAAGCCACAAACCTGGCTGCCCAACCCGGAGCTACCGATGCCTGACGAACCGCTCCCCCCGCTCCCCCCGGACGCCCCGCGCCCCCACCGCACCGCCGCGGTCATCCCGGCGGCCGGCCGCGGGGTCCGCCTGGGCCCCGGCGCCCCCAAGGCCCTGCGCGGTCTCGGCGGCATCCCGATGCTCGTCCACGCCGTCCGCGCGATGGCCCGCTCCCGCGCGGTCTGCGTCGTCGTCGTCGTGGCCCCGCCCGACGGCGCCGCCGAGGTGCGGCTGCTGCTGGACGAGCACGCGCTGCCCGAACGCACCGAGATCCGTGTCGTCCCCGGCGGGGAGACCCGCCAGGAGTCCGTACGGGCCGGCCTGGAGGCGCTCCCCGAGGACATCACCTGCGTCCTCGTCCACGACGCGGCCCGCCCGCTGGTCCCCGTCGAGACCGTCGACTCCGTCGACCGGGCCGTCCGCGACGGCGCCCCCGCCGTGGTGCCCGCGCTGCCGCTGGCCGACACCGTCAAGGAGGTGGAGCCCGGCCCGCCCGGCGAGCCCGAGCCCGTCGTCGCCACCCCCGAGCGGGCCCGGCTGCGCGCCGTCCAGACCCCGCAGGGCTTCGACCTCGCCACCCTCCGCCGCGCCCACGAGCGGATCGCCGTCGAGGGCGAGGGCGCCACCGACGACGCCGGGATGGTGGAACGCCTCGGCGTCACCGTCGTCGTGGTCCCCGGCCACGAGGAGGCGTTCAAGGTCACCCGCCCGCTCGACCTGGTCCTCGCCGAGGCCGTGCTCGCCCGAAGGAGGGCCACCGATGCCTACTGACACCGCTCCCCTCGACCCCGCTCCCCGCGCCACGCCCCCCGCGCTGCCGCAGATCGGGGTCGGCACCGACGTCCACGCCTTCGAGACCGGCCGTGAGCTGTGGTGCGCCGGGCTGCTGTGGGAGGGCGAGGACGGCCTCGCCGGGCACTCCGACGGCGACGTCGCCGCGCACGCCGCCTGCGACGCCCTCTTCTCCGCCGCGGGCGCGGGCGACCTCGGCGCTCACTTCGGCACCTCCCGGCCCGAGTGGTCCGGGGCGGCCGGGGTCACCCTGCTGGCGGAGGCCGCCCGGATCGTCCGCGCCGAGGGCTTCGAGATCGGCAACATCGCGATCCAGGTCATCGGCGTCCGCCCGAAGATCGGCAAGCGGCGCGCGGAGGCGCAGCAGGCGCTCACCGCGGCCGTGGGCGCCCCCGTCTCCGTCTCCGGCACCACCACCGACGGCCTGGGCCTCACCGGCCGGGCCGAGGGGCTCGCCGCCATCGCGACCGCGCTGGTGTACCGGACGAACCCGGTCTGAGTGCGACGTAACGACCCCGTCGCTTCGGCAACAAACCCGCCCCGCGTCCCGAAAGGGTCGCGGGGCACTGCCGTAGGCGCACTACCCTGGATGCCGTGACTATTCGCCTGTACGACACCAGCGCCCGGCAGATCCGTGACTTCACCCCGCTCACAGCGGGCTGCGTCTCGATCTACCTCTGTGGCGCCACGGTGCAGGCGGCCCCGCACATCGGGCACATCCGGTCGGGCCTCAACTTCGACGTGATGCGCCGCTGGTTCGTCTACCGGGGCTACGACGTCACCTTCATCCGCAACGTCACGGACATCGACGACAAGATCATCACGAAGTCCGGCCACCAGGGCCGTCCTTGGTGGTCCATCGGCTACGAGAACGAGCGCGCCTTCAACGACGGCTACACCGCCCTCGGCTGCCTGCCGCCCACCTACGAGCCCCGCGCCACCGGACACGTCACCGAGATGGTCGAGATGATGCGCGGCCTGATCGAGCGCGGCCACGCCTACGAGTCCGGCGGCAACGTCTACTTCGACGTGCGGTCCTTCCCCGGCTACCTGGCCCTGTCCAACCAGGAACTGGACAACCTCCGCCAGCCCTCGGGCGACGGGGAGACCGGCAAGCGCGACGAGCGCGACTTCGCGATGTGGAAGACGGCCAGGCCCGGGGAGCCCTCCTGGGAGACCCCGTGGGGCCGCGGCCGTCCCGGCTGGCACCTCGAATGCTCCGCGATGGCGCACAAGTACCTCGGCCCGGCCTTCGACATCCACGGCGGCGGGCTGGACCTGATCTTCCCGCACCACGAGAACGAGATCGCCCAGGCCAAGGCGTACGGCGACGAGTTCGCGAAGTACTGGGTCCACAACGCCTGGGTCACCATGTCCGGCGAGAAGATGTCCAAGTCGCTCGGGAACTCCGTCCTCGTCTCCGAGATGGTCAAGCACTGGCGCCCGATCGTGCTGCGCTACTACCTCGGCACCCCGCACTACCGGTCGATGATCGAGTACAGCGAGGAGTCGCTGCGCGAGGCCGAGTCGGCCTTCGCGCGGATCGAGGGCTTCTACCAGCGCGTCATCGAGAAGGCCGGCGGTCCCGTCGAGCCCGCCGCCGAGGTCCCGCCCGCCTTCGCCGAGGCCATGGACGACGACCTGGGCGTCCCGCAGGCGCTGGCCGTCGTCCACACCACGGTCCGCCAGGGCAACAGCGCGCTGGCCGCCGACGACAAGGACGCGGCCATCGCGCGCCTGTCCGAGGTGCGGGCCATGCTCGGGGTCCTCGGCCTGGACCCCCTCGACCCGCACTGGGCCGGTGAGACCGACCGCGGCGAGGACCTGCACGGCGCGGTCGACACCCTGGTCCGGCTCGTCCTGGAGCAGCGCGAGTCCGCCCGGTCCCGCAAGGACTGGGCGACCGCGGACGCCATCCGCGACCAGCTCCAGCAGTCGGGCCTGGTCGTCGAGGACGGCCCGTCCGGTCCGCGCTGGACCCTCGGCCCCCGCTGAGCCCGGTCCCCGGCGGGACCCGGGCAGACCGCCGTGGTGTGCCGTCCGGGGCCGGGGACGGCACACTCTTCATACGTACATATCGCAGGATCAACGAAAACAGGTAGAGGTCATGGCCGGGAACAGCCAGCGCAGGAACCGCCGCACGTCCAACAAGAAGGGCGCTACGGTCGGCAGCGGTGGCCAGCGGCGCAAGGGCCTGGAGGGCAAGGGCCCGACGCCCAAGGCCGAGGACCGCAAGAAGCACAAGGCGAACCGCATCAGCAACGCCATGGCGCGGCAGGCGGCCAAGCGCCGCCCCGCGCCGCGCCGCGGCGGTCCCAAGGGCACCAGCGAGATGGTCGTCGGCCGCAACCCGGTCTTCGAGGCGCTGCGCGACGGCGTCCCGGCCACCACCCTCTACGTCCAGCAGTTCATCGACAACGACGAGCGCGTGCGCGAGGCCCTCCAGCTCGCGGCCGCGCGCGGCAACATCAACCTGATGGAAGCCCCGCGTCCCGAGCTGGACCGCATGACCAACGGGCTCAACCACCAGGGCCTGGTCCTCCAGGTCCCGCCGTACGAGTACGCGCACCCCGAGGAGCTCACCGCCGCCGCGTACGACAACGGGCAGGACCCGCTGATCGTCGCCCTCGACGGGGTCACCGACCCGCGCAACCTCGGCGCGATCGTCCGCTCCGTCTCCGCCTTCGGCGGCCACGGCGTGGTCATCCCCGAGCGCCGCGCCGCCGGTATGACCGCCGGTGCCTGGAAGTCCTCGGCCGGTACCGCCGCCCGTACCCCGGTCTCCCGCGTCACCAACCTGACCCGCGCCCTCCAGGAGTACAAGAAGGCCGGCATCACCATCGTCGGTCTCGCCGCCGAGGGAGAGCACTCGGTCGCCGACCTGGCGGCGCTGGGCGGCCCGGTCGTCATCGTCGTCGGCTCCGAGGGCAAGGGCCTGGGCCGGCTGGTCGGCGAGAACTGCGACTACCTCGTCCGCATCCCGATGCCGGGCGGCGCCGAGTCGCTCAACGCCGGTGTCGCCGCGGGCGTCGTGCTGTACGAGGCGGCCCGCCGCCGCGCCTGACCAGGGGCCGGTGCCGTCCGGCGCTTGATCCACCTGGCTCACGGGAAGTGACCCCTGAGCGTGTCGCCCCGCCCGCTCCGGGCGGGGCGGCTTGATGTTGACGGGTCTCGGACAGATCCCTGATGTCAAGACAGTGTCCTAACCACCCGTCACTCGGTTAGATGAGTGTGGACACCAGAACGTCAGGGTTCGACGACCAGCCCGCGCTGAGCATGGTCAAGGTGCCGTGCGACCCCGCACAGGTCATCGTCAACCACGCCAGCTTCCGCGTGCGGCTCGCACCGAGCCCGAGCGCGCGTTCCAAGCCCCTGTACGCGCCCGGCCGCGCGCCCGTCCTCGGCGCTGCCGTGGCCGTCGCCGCCGGAGCCACCCGCCGCCGGGCTCCCGTCGTCTGGAGCGGCAGGTCCGCCCCGGGCGACACCGCCGCCATGGGCGGGCTCCTCCAGGCCGTACGGGAGGCCGGGCTCGGCGGCCGTGACCCGTACGACGGCGGCGCCACCCAGGTCATCCCGCGCGTCGACCTCGACCAGGACCTCGCCGCCGACACCCTGGCCACGCCGACCGTCATCGGCCAGCGCAGCTACGGGGACCTCGACGACGCGCGCTCCCGGGGCACCGGCCGGGACCTGCCGGACGAGGACGCGTACGGGGGCGGGGCCCCCGGCGCGGACGGCCGGCGGCCCGGAACCGAGGCGCGCGCGCAGGCCTCCTACTACCCCGGCCGCCGGATGAACCTCGGTGTCGTGCTGCTGCCGCTGCGTGTCTTCCTCGGCTTCATCTCCGTCTACGCCGGCATGGGCAAGCTGTGCGACCCCGTCTACTTCGACGGCGGCGAGCGCGGCTCCATGGTCACCTGGCTGCACACCCTGCACCCCTGGGCCCTCGCCGAGCCGCTGCGTGACTTCGCGCTGGCGCACCCGGTCGGGGCCGGGCTCAGCGTGGCGTTCCTCCAGGTCATCGTGGGCGTGCTGACCATCTTCGGTCTGTGGCAGCGGTTCGCCGCCGGCTTCGGGGCGCTGCTCTCCGCCGCGCTGCTGATGACGGTGAGCTGGAAGACCGTCCCGGCCTACGACGCGCCCGACATCATCTACCTCGCCGCCTGGAGCCCGCTCCTCATCGCGGGCGCGCCCGTCTACTCCCTCGACGGGAGGCTCGCGGGCGAGGCCTGGCGCACGCTCGGCCCGCGGTCCGGGGTCGGGCAGCTGCGGCGGCGCGTCCTGCGGCGCGGGGCCCTGATGGCCTCGGTCGTCTGCGGTCTCACCCTGCTCGTCGGCTCCCTCCTCGGCGGGGCCGTCCGCTCGACCACCGTGGTCACCGTGCCCGGTCCGGGCCGGGCGCCGAGCAACTACCTGCCGGGCACCCCGCTGCCGCAGCCGCCCGCCAGGCAGCCGGAGGCGGTGAAGCAGCCCGCGAGGCCGGTGGCGCCCTCGGCCGCTCCCTCCGAGCCCGCCACCAAGTCCGGGCGGGGCCCCTCGGGCACGCCCACCGCGCGGGAGACCACCGGCGCGGGCACCGAGTCGCCCTCCGCGACCAAGGGCGCCACCGGCAAGCAGACCCCGCGCAGCACGCCGCGGCCCGCGGCCCCGCAGAAGCCGTCGTCCTCCTCCGGGAACGGCAACGGCTCCAGCCCGTCCGGGAGCGGGGAGACCCCGTCGAAGAAGCCGGGCCTGGTCGGGGGTCTCCTCGGCTGAGACCGGCGGGCCGGCCCGACGGACTCCTCCGGGGGACCGGCCCGACAGCCCCGGGGCCCGGCGCGCGCGAGCGTGCCGGGCCCCTTCGTGTGCGGGTGCGGCGGGACAGCCTGGCCATGGCCAGGCTGTCGGCGAGGAGGGGCTCAGGGGCCGCTCCGGGCCGCCAGGTCGCGGGCGGCCTCGGCGAGGTCCTTCGCGGTGTCGATCGCCCTCCAGTAGGCCCCCTGGGGCAGCGGGAAGCCCGCCAGGCGGCGTTCGCGGGCCAGGCGCGGGAAGGTGGTGCGCTCGTGGTCGCCGACGTCGGGCAGGAGCGCGGCGAACCCGGGGCCGAAGACGTACACCCCGGCGTTGACCGGGTAGGGCGACGGCGGGGCCTCGATGAAGTCCAGCACCTGCCCGAACTCGTTGGTCTCCACCACCCCCCACGGGATGCGCGGCCGGGCCAGGGCGAGGGTCGCGGTGGCGCCGCGCTCGGTGTGGAAGGCGGCCATCTCGCGGAGCGGGAAACGGGTCCACACGTCGCCGTTGGTGGCGTACCAGGGCGCTTCCGGGTCCGGGAGGTGGCGGGCGGCGTACTTGAGGGCGCCGCCGCGGCCCAGCGGCTCGTCCTCGACCACGGTGGTCACGCGGAGCGGCAGGTCGGCCCCGGCCAGCCACTCCTGGAGCACCCCGGCGAGGTGGCCGCAGGAGACGACGGCGTCGGTGACCCCCTCGGCGGCGAGCCAGGCCAGCTGGTGCCCGATGATCGGCGTCCCGGTGCCGGGGATCTCGACCATCGGCTTGGGGCGGTCGTCCGTGTACGGGCGCAGCCGCGAACCCTGGCCGCCCGCCAGGACGACCGCCTGGACGGGCGGTTCGGCGGGGGGAGCGGGGGACGCGGCTGCGGAATCGGTGGATCGGGGTGCGGGGGGAACGTCGGTCATGGCGGCCAGGGTAGGGCGAGTGCCCCCGGGCGGGACGCGTCCCCGGCGGGGGACGGTCCGGCGCGTGTCGGCGGCCGTGCCGTGGGTGGTGCCGTGGGTGGTGCGGGTCAGCCCATGGAGGCGACGCCGGAGGCGTACGAGGTGTCGCACACCGGGCGGGCGAAGGACTGGGCCTTCGTCGGGCCGTAGGTGTCGACGGCGGCCCGGCCCAGCGCCCGCGCGATCCCCACGCAGTGCTCGGTCAGCGACGGCCGGCGGTCCACCTCCTGCTGGAGGTGGGTGAGGACGTCACTGGGCCGGTCGCCCCGCTTCAGCTCGCCGAGGAGCTTGTCGCGGAGCAGCTCGTGGGGGGCGCGCGGCTTCGCGGGGACGGAGACGTCCTCCGCGGAGGCGGTCAGGATCTGGGCGGGGGTGTTGTCCGCCCAGGGGACCATGGTGACCGCGAGAGTCCCGGACAGGACCATGACGACGGGCAGGACCAGGGCGAGGGATCGGCCGATACGGCGGGCAGTGTGGGTCACGAGGGCGAGAGTAGCGCTCGGTGAGGTTTTGACGACATCGAGTCACCCGGTCGGGGGACGGTTCGACGTGGCTTTTCGAATACGAGGTTGACGAGTGGCGGGTGATTCGTCCGGTCTGCCGGGGTAACTGCCCTGAGGGCGGCCGGAGATGCGCGCGGAGTGGGATACGGCCGGGCGCGCCGGGGGGAACGGGGAAGGGGCGCCCCGTCGCGGAGCGCCCCTTCGTGTCGTGCCGCCGTGGCGCCGTGCCGCCGTGGCGGCACGGTCTTTCGGCCGGGAGGGTTCTTGCCGGGCCGGTGAACCCTCCTGGCCGCCGCGTCAGTTGGAGAGGCGGGCGCCGGAGGAGGTGGAGAAGACGTGGAGTTCGTCCGCGCGCGGCACCACGTGCAGGGTCGAGCCCTTCCGGGGCACCTGGCGGCCGTCGACGCGGACCACGAGGTCCTGGCCCTTGGCGTCGGCGGTGGCGGCGGTGGTGCCGTAGAGGTAGCCGTCGGCGCCGAGCTCCTCGACGACGTTGACGGTGAGGGTCAGGCCGCCCGTCTCGGCGATGTCGATGTGCTCGGGGCGGATGCCGACGGTGACGGTGCGGTCGCCCGCGTCGGCCGCGGCGGAGAGGGCCTCGCGGGAGACCGGGACGACGCTGTCGCCGAACTTGACGCCGCCGTCGGTGATCGGGACCTCGACCAGGTTCATGGCCGGGGAGCCGATGAAGCCGGCGACGAAGAGGTTGGCGGGGCGGTCGTACATGTTGCGGGGGGTGTCGACCTGCTGGAGCAGACCGTCCTTGAGCACCGCGACGCGGTCGCCCATGGTCAGCGCCTCGACCTGGTCGTGGGTGACGTAGACGGTGGTGATGCCCAGGTTGCGCTGGAGGGCGGCGATCTGGGTGCGGGTGGAGACGCGGAGCTTGGCGTCGAGGTTCGACAGCGGCTCGTCCATCAGGAAGACCTGCGGCTTGCGGACGATCGAGCGGCCCATGGCGACGCGCTGGCGCTGGCCGCCGGAGAGGGCCTTGGGCTTGCGGTCGAGGTAGGGGACCAGGTCCAGCATCTTGGCCGCGTCCTCCACCTTCTTGCGGATGGTGGCCTTGTCCTCGCCCGCGATCTTGAGCGCGAAGCCCATGTTCTCGGCGACGGTCATGTGCGGGTAGAGCGCGTAGTTCTGGAACACCATCGCGATGTCCCGGTCCTTGGGCGGCAGGTGCGTGACGTCGCGGTCGCCGATGCGGATGGCGCCGCCGTTGACGTCCTCCAGGCCGGCGAGCATGCGCAGCGAGGTGGACTTGCCGCAGCCGGAGGGGCCGACGAGGACGAGGAACTCGCCGTCCGCGATGTCGAGTTCCAGCTGGTCCACGGCGGGCTTGTCGCCGCCGGGGTACATCCTGGTCGCCTTGTCGAAGGTCACAGAAGCCATGGTGGTGAACCCCTTCTACCGGCAGGAACGTGCCGGACGATCCGAGTGGAGGGAGATAGGTCTAGTCCACTGGGTGGACTGGTCCCGACGCTACCCGCCCGGACGGCATATGTCAGTAGCCGGCCGTTCCGGTTCTGCGCGGCGGGCCGGGGCCGTGGGCCGGGGCGGCGGGCGCTCCCCGAACGCGATGGCTCGCGCAATCCGGTGCTGTGTAGAGTGATGGCGGCTTCACGCGCGGGGTTTCGCGGGTGGGGTTCGCGCCGCCTTAGCTCAGTTGGCAGAGCAGTTCACTTGTAATGATCAGGTCGTCGGTTCAATTCCGACAGGCGGCTCCATCCCACGGCTCCATCCCAGGTCAGGGCTGTACCGGCCGGGGATCGCGCGCAGTACCGAAGGCCCCGGACCCACGGCGTCCCGTCATGGGTCCGGGGCCTTCGGCGTGTCCGGGGCGGGGGCCGGGCCGGGGTTCAGTGGCGGCCCGAGACGCGGTTCGCCAGGCGGGCCAGGGGTGTTGTCGTGGGGCGGTGGGTGGCGCTCTCGTGGCGGTCGGCCTCGCGGTAGGCGGCGTAGAGGGCCTGGACGCCGAGCCAGCGCAAGGGCTCCGGCTCCCAGCGCCGGACGCGGTGGCCGACCCAGGGGAGGGTGGTCAGCTCGGTGGCGTCCCGCCGGACCAGGTCGCGCAGGGTGCGGGCGGCGAGGTTGCTGGTGGCGACACCGGAGCCGACGTAACCGCCCGCCCAGCCGAGCCCCGTGGCGTGGTCCAGGCAGACACTGGCGCACCAGTCGCGGGGGACGCCGAGCACGCCCGACCAGGCGTGGGTGATCTCCGTACCGGCGAGCGGGGGGAAGAAGGAGGTCAGGAGCGCCGTCAGGGCGTCGACCGTGGCCGGCCGGGTGCGGCCGTCGTGGTCGGTGCGGGAGCCGAAGCGGTACGGGACGCCCCGGCCGCCGATCGCTATCCGGTCGTCCGCCGTGCGCTGGGCGTACATGTACGCGTGGGCCATGTCACCCAGCACCTCCCCGCCGGTCCAGCCCAGCCGCGCCCAGGTCTCCGGCGGGAGCGGGGCCGTCACGATCATCGAGGAGTTCATCGGGAGCCACGCACGGCGCTGGCCCTTGAGGGCGGCGGTGAAACCCTCGGTGCAGCGCAGCACGTACGGGGCGCGGACCGTGCCGTACGGGGTGACCGCCCGGCGCGGGGCGATCTCGGTGACGGGGGTGGACTCGTGGACGACCACGCCCAGCCGTTCGCAGGCGGCGGCCAGTCCCTTGAGCAGCTTCAGCGGGTGGACGCGGGCACCGTGCGGGGTCCAGGTGGAGCCCACGGCGTCGGCGATGTCGATGCGGGCGCGGGTGGCGGCGGCCCCGTACAGCTCGCGGTCGTCCTCGCCGAAGGAGCGTTCGGCCGCGTGGAACTGCCTGAGGCGGCTGAGCTGGGCGGGGGTGCGGGCGACTTCGAGGACGCCGCCGCGGTGGATGTCGGCGTCGATGCCCTCCGCGGCGGCCACGTCGATGACCTCGGTGACGGTGTCGTTCATGGCGTGCTGAAGGCGCAGGGCGGCCCGGTGGCCGTGGAGCGCGGCGTACCGGTCGCGGCCGGCCACGCCGTTGTAGAGCCAGCCGCCGTTGCGGCCGGAGGCCCCGTAGCCGCAGAACTTCTGCTCCAGGACGGTGACGCGCAGCCCCGGCGCGGACCGCTTGAGGTAGTAGGCGGTCCACAGGCCGGTGTAGCCGCCGCCGACGATGACGACGTCCGCGGTGGCGTCGCCGGTGAGGGGCGCGCGGGTGGCGGGGCGGGGCGGCGGGGGCGTGCCGGCCGCGCCCGCCGGGTCCTTCGCGCCCGCCGTGGTCGGTACGCCCGTTGTGTCCGTCGCGTGCCAGAAGGAGATGCCGCCGTTGATCGTCATGGGGGAGTTGCTACACGTCCTCCCGGACGGGTGTCCAGGGGACGGACCGTCGCGTCGAGGGGGCGCGGGAGCGGCCCGGTGGCTGATGTGGCCGGGGCGGCGGGGGAGCTAGTGCTGTGACCGGAAAGGTTCACCGGCCCTCGACGCCCGGCACGGCGCCTCGCCGCGTTGTCGGACCACGCAAGTACGTCCAGTACAAGCCGTGGCCCTCCGCCTTGCGATCCACCGCACCGGACGCCGCGGGCCTACCGGCAAACCTTTCCGGTCACAGCACTAGTGCCGGCGGACGAGCAGGCGATTTGTGGCGGATTCGGGTGGGATGGCGGGGTGTACGGACCGCCGGACCGCCGTCGGTCCGCAGTCAGGGGCGGGACATGACCGAGGTTCCCGACGGACTGGTCCGGACGCAGCTCCGGTACAACGGGGCCGCCGGGCGGGCGTTCGTCGCCGCGCTGCCCGCGCGGGCAGCGGAGTTCCTGGAGCGGTGGGAGCTGCGGCGCACCGGGCCCGCGCTGCACGGGACGGCCTCCCTGGTGCTCCCGGTGGAACGGGCCGACGGACGCCCGGCGGCCCTGAAGACGCAGCTGCTGGACGAGGAGAGCGCGGGAGAGGCGGCCGCGCTGCGCGCGTGGGACGGGCAGGGCTCCGTACGGCTGCTGGAGGACGACGGGGTCACGGGCACGCTGCTGCTGGAGCGGCTCGACGAGGGGCGGCACCTGTCGGCGCTGGCGCGGCGGGACTCCCGCCAGGCGGTACGGGTGGTCGCGGGGCTGCTGGCGCGGCTGACGGCGGTGCCCGCCCCGGCGGGGCTGCGCGGGCTCGGGGAGATCGCCGCCGGGCTGCTGGACGGGGTGGACCGGGCCCGGGCGGAGCTGACGGACGGGCGGTCGCGGGAGGTGCTGCGGGAGTGCGCGGCGGCGCTCGCGGAGGTGGCGGGCGAGCCCGGGGACCGGCTGCTCCACTGGGACCTGCACTACGACAACGTGCTGGCGGGCGGCCGGGAACCGTGGCTGGCGATCGACCCGAAGCCGCTCTCCGGCGACCCGGGTTTCGAGCTGCTGCCGGCCATCGGGAACCACTTCCGCGCGGACGAGGTGCGGTGGCGGTTCGACCTGCTGACGGAGGCCCTGGGCCTGGGCCTGGACCGGGACCGGGCCCGCGCGTGGACGCTGGGACGGGTGGTGCAGAACTGCCTGTGGGACGTGGCCGACGGGGAGCCCCGGATGCGGGAGGACCAGCTGCTGGTGGCGGAGGAGCTGCTGCGGGGGTGAGGGCGGCCGGGTACGGGCGGCCGGGTACGGGCGGCCGGGTACGGGCGGCCGGGGCAGGTGCCGGCCCGGGCAGGGGTGGCCGGGGTGCGGGCGGTGCCCCGGCCGGGCTCGCGGGCCCGTGGGCGCCGGCCGGGTCAGGCGGGGACGCGGGGGAAGCGGGACTGGAGCGTCCAGACGACCGGGTTGTCGGCGAGGCCGTCGTGCATGTCCACGAGGTCCGCGATCAGGTCGTGCAGGAAGTCGCGGGCCTCACGGCGGAGCAGCCGGTGGCTGAAGGTCAGCGGGGCCTCCTCGGCCGGCATCCAGTCGGCCTCGACGTCGACCCAGCCGAAACGGCGCTGGAAGAGCATCCGGTCGGCGGACTCGGTGAAGTCCAGCTCGGCGTACTGGCGGTTCGAGGAACGGCTGCCGCGCGGGTCCTGGTCGAGCTGCTCGACGATGTCGCAGAGCGCCCAGGCGAAGTCCAGTACGGGCACCCATCCCCAGGCTGTGGACACTTCCCGGTCCGCGCTGGTGTCGGCGAGGTAGACGTCCCCGCAGAACAGGTCGTGGCGCAGGGTGTGGACGTCCGCCGAGCGGTAGTCGGTCTGCGGGGGGTCGGGGAAGCGCCGGGAGAGGGAATAGCCGATGTCGAGCACGTACCCGATGGTGTCACGGGTGCGGGGGCGCGGCGCCACCGGTCGCGGAGCGGGTCGCGGAGCGGTGTGTGGAGCGGTGTGTGGAGCGATGGGTGGAGCGATGGGTGGGTGCGGTGTGTGGGTGCGGTGTGTGGGTGCGGCGGTGCGCGGGGCGGGTCCGCCGTCCGGCCGGTCCGGTGGCGCCGGGCCCGGCCGGGCCCGGCACAGCCGCGGGGCAGGGCCTCCGGCCCTGCCGGTACCCGTGACGGCCCGCCCCGGCTCCGGCCCGGGGCCGACGGACGGAGTCCGGGCCCCCGCCCGGCCGAGCCGCCCCTGCCCGGCCGGTACCCGGAACGGCTGGCCCCTGCCCCTGGCCCGGGGCCGACGGACGGAGTCCGGCGCAGCGGCGCGAAGCCGGTGAGGCCCCCAGGGGCCGAGCCGTGCCAGCGGCGCGTCAAGAAGGGAGCAGGCGTTGTTCCTTGGCCACCGCGACCGCGCCCGCGCGGGTGTCGACGTCCAGTTTGTCGTAGATCCGGCCCAGGTGGGTCTTGACGGTGGCCTCGCTGATGAACAGGGCGCGGGCGATGTCGCGGTTGCCCAGACCGCGCGCGAGCTGGCCGAGGATGTCCAGCTCGCGTTCGGTCAGGGTGGGCCGGGTGCCGCGCATGTGGGCCATCACGCGGCTGGCCACGGGCGGGGAGAGCGTGGTGCGGCCCTGGGCGGCGGCGTGGATGGCGGCGAACAGCTCCTCCGGGCGCTCCGCCTTCAGGAGGTATCCCGTGGCGCCCGCGCCGATGGCCCGGGTGATGTCCGCGTCCGTGTCGTACGTGGTGAGCACCAGGACGTGCGGGGGGTCGGGGAGGGCCGTGACGCGGCGGGTGGCCTCCACGCCGTCGATGCCCTCGCCCAGCTGGAGGTCCATCAGGACCACCTCGGGGCGGAGCCGGCCCGCCAGGGCGACCGCCTCCTCACCGCTGCCCGCCTCGCCGACCACCTCGATCTCCGGCTCGCTGCCGAGCAGGGCCAGCAGGCCCGCCCGGACCACGGCGTGGTCGTCGCAGAGAAGGATCGTCGTCATCGGGGAGGCTCCAGGGGGACGGCCGCGGAGAGGACGGAGCCCTCGCCCGGCGCGGATTCGATGGTCAGGGTGCCGCCCAGGCCGTGGACGCGGGCGCGCATCGCCGGGAGGCCGTGGCCGCGTTCCCCGACGGTGGCGCGGGGCTCGGTGAAGCCGCGGCCGTCGTCGGCGACGTCCAGGACCACCTGGTCGCCCAGGAAGCTCAGGGTCAGGGCGGCGGTGCGCGCGTCCGCGTGTTCGCGGACGTTGGCCAGGGCGCCCTGGGCGATGCGGAGCAGGGCCGACTGGACGCGGTCCGGGAGCACCGCCGGGGTGCCTTCCAGGTGGAAGCGGACGGCGGTGTCCGGGCCCGCGTCCAGGGCGCGCAGGGCGTCCACGAGCCCGCCGCCGCCCGCCAGCTCCGGCGGGGCCAGGTCGTGGACGAGCCGACGGGCCTCCGCCAGGCCGCGCGCCGCGATGCCGGTGGCGGTACGGACGTGCGCGCGGGCGGTGTCCGGGTCGGTGTCCCAGGTGCGGTCCGCCGCCTGGAGCAGCATCCGCTGGCTGGACAGGTGCTGGGCCAGGGTGTCGTGGATCTCCATGGAGAGCCGCTGGCGTTCGGCGAGGGTCCCCTCGCGGCGCTCGGTGGCCGCCAGCTCCCGGCGGGTCCGGATCAGATCGTCGATCAGCGCGCGCTGGGACCCCGCCTGGCGCTCCATGTGCACGAAGACGGCGGTGGCGAGCGCGGCGACCGCGGGCGGGGCCAGCAGCAGGTTGGGGTCGAAGGCGGTGGCGAGCCGGAGCTGCGCGGTGACGACGAGGGCGGTGAGCAGGGCGACGAGGACGATCGCGGCGCGCGGCGGGAGGGTGCGCAGGGCCGTGTAGAAGAGCGGGACGGCGCACCACGCGAAGCTCGGCGCGAGCAGCACCAGGACGACCCAGACGGCGACCACCAGGCCGAGCCAGAGGAGCCGCCGCAGGGTGGGCGCGGGGGCGTCGCCACCCCGCCCCGCGCCACCCCGCCCCGCGCCGCCCTGCCCCGCGCCGCCCTGCCCCGCGCCGCCCTGCCCCGCGCCGCCCTGCCCCGCGCCGCCCTGCCCCGCGCCGCCCTGCCCCGCGCCACCCCGCCCCGCGCCGCCCTGCCCCGCGTCGTCCTGCCCCGCGTCGTCCTCCCGTCCGGCGCCGATGCCCACGGCGGGGCCGAGGACGTAGAGCAGGGCCAGGGCGATGCTGAGGGCGATGACCCACGGGGTGCGGGGCTCGCCGGGGTGGCGCAGGAGGAAGCGGGCCACGGAGGCGCCGAGGAGCAGGAAGAACGCCGTGTGCATGACGGTGGCCAGGACGCGGGTGTCGGGTTTCCGCGGGGGGTGGCTCACGGGTGCTCCTGGGGTGGGTGGTGCGTACGTCCATCGTGCCCTGCGGCCGGGGACGCGGGGGCGCGGCTCCCGGCGGGCGGGGCGGGCGGTGTCCGGCCGCGCCGGTCACCGGTCACCGCACCAGCCAATACGGGGGCGGTGGTGGCGCGCATCGACCGATCGGAGGACCCCCGGGTCAGCCGGTGCGGTCGGCGGCGCGAGCCGGTACGGGGACGAGGGGGCGGGGCGCCGGGCAGCAGGCTGGGAACAGCGGACCAGCCGCCCGGCGGGCCGGGCCCGGCCGGGCCGCGTCCCACCTGTATCCGTATCCGTACCCGTTTCCAGGAGCAGAGATGAACACCCGCACCCGCGTTCTCACCGGTACCGCTCTCGTCGTCGCGCTCGGCGCCGGGACCTTCGGCGCCGTCAGCGCCAGCGCCGCCACCGGCGCCGTCCCGGCCGCGGCCCCGGCGAAGAAGGGCGACGACAGGAACCTCACCACCTCCTCCCACCTCACCGTGGACGCCGCGACCCGCGCCGCGCAGGCCGCGCTCCGGGCCGCCGAGAAGGAGAACCAGAAGGTGACGGTCGCGGTCGTGGACCGCAACGGCAACACCGTCGTCACCCTGCGCGGCGACGGCGCGGGCCCGCAGTCGTACGAGTCCGCGCAGCGCAAGGCGTTCACCGCCGTGTCCTGGAACGCCCCGACCTCGGTGCTCGTGGGCCGCCTCGCCCAGACCCCGAACCTGAAGGACATCCCCGGCACCCTCTTCCTCGCGGGCGGCGCCCCGGTGCAGGCCAAGGGCGCCCCGGTCGCGGGCATCGGCGTGGCCGGGGCCCCGAGCGGCGACCTGGACGAGAAGTTCGCGAAGGCGGGCGTCGACTCCCTGACCCGGTGACCGGCCGACCGTCCGGGAGATCGACCCGATGGCGGGCCCGGCGACCGGCCCGGCGGCCGTGCGGGCCCGGTGCCGCTCTCGCGGCACGGCCTGGGGAGTGTCTTCGAAGTGGCGTCGTCCGCCCGGAGGGCGGTGGCCGGCGGGGCCTGGTGCACTGCGCTCGCTGCGCTCGCTGCGCTCGCTCCGTCTCGGCTCTTGCCTTGATCCTTCGGATGCCGAGCGCGACTGCAAGGCGGAGGAGGGAGTCGATGCGGAGCATCGGCGACCGACGACAACGCGGCAGGCGTGCGTGCCGGACCCCGCCGGCCAGACGGAACGTTGAAGACACGACCTAGGATCGGCGGGTGGAACACCGCGCGCTCGTCCGTCTCGCCGCCCCTGCCGCCGCCGCCCTGCTCGCCCTCACCACGGCGTGCACCGGCACCACCGTGCAGGGGCGGCCGGGCGCGGCGGGGCTGCGCGACCCGTACTTCCCCAAGGCGGGCAACGGCGGCTACCAGGTGGACCACTACGCGCTGGACCTCGACTACGACCCCGCGGACGGCCTGCTGAACGCCACGGCGGTCATCACCGCCCGCGCCACGCAGCGGCTCAGCGCCTTCAACCTCGACCTCAGCGGACTGCGCGTCGGGAAGGTCACCGTCCAGGGCGCGGGGGCCCGGTACAACCGGACCGGCAACGAGCTGACCGTGCGCCCGGCCGAGGAGCTGAGGGAGGGCGAGGTCTTCCGTACCGAGGTGGAGTACGGCGGCAGGCCGGGTCCGGTCACGGACCCGGACGGCTCCGAGGAGGGGTGGATCACCACCGGCGACGGGGCGGTCGGCGTCGGCGAGCCGGTCGGGTCGATGGCCTGGTTCCCCGGCAACCACCATCCCGTCGACAAGGCCGCGTACGACATCACCCTGACCGTCCCGCACGGCTACGAGGCGGTCTCCAACGGCGAGCTGCGCTCCCGGACCGACGCCGGCGGCGGGCGGACCGCGTTCGCCTGGCACAGCCCCGAGCCGATGGCGAGCTACCTGGCCACCGCCGTCGTCGGGAAGTACGAGGTGACCACCGGACGGACCCCCTCCGGGATCGCCGTCCGCAACGCGGTGGCGCCCGGGGAGGCGGCGCGCAGCGCGGGGCCGCTCGCGCGGCTGCCGGAGGTGGTCGAGTGGGGCATCGGCCGGTTCGGCCCGTACCCCTTCAGCACGACGGGCGCGATCGTGCTGCCCGCCGGGAGCCTCGGCTACGCGCTGGAGACGCAGACCCGGCCCCTCTTCCCCGGCGCGCCCGCCGACGAGGAACTCGTCGTGCACGAACTCGCCCACCAGTGGTTCGGCGACTCGGTGTCCCCGAAGTCCTGGAAGGACATGTGGCTCAACGAGGGTTTCGCGGTCTACGCGGAGTGGCTGTGGGACGAGGACCACGGCCGGACCACGGCGCAGCAGCGGTTCACGGCCTTCCTGGCGGGGGACACGCGCGTCGACGCGAACGCCGGCTCCGACTGGTACGCCTTCCCGCCGGCCGATCCGCCCACGGCCCGGGACATCTCGGCGAACCCGGTGTACTACCGGGGCGCGCTGGTGCTGCACCGCGTCCGCCAGGAGGTGGGCGACGAGAAGTTCTCCGCCCTGCTCCGCGACTGGGCCGCCGCGCACCGGCACGGCAACGCGAGCACGGCCGACTTCACCGCCTTCGCGGAGCAGCGGACGGGCCACGACCTGAAGAAGGTCTGGGACGTCTGGCTGTACGGCACCGAACGGCCGCGTTAGCGGCCACGATGGCTGGTACCGGTGTCCGGTACTGATACCCGGTCGGCCCCGTCCCGTCCGGTGCCGTCGTGCGCGTTTGCCGTTCGCTTCCGCAGGGTCGGGTGCGGGCTCCCGACGGTTACGGGGTGACGTCGCTCCGCGGTGACGGGGCTTCGAGGGGCTTGCGCAGCACCGTGCAGGCGCGGCCCCGCTCGCGGTTCGGGGCGTGGCGCAGGAAGAGGTAGCCGCGCGAGCGCCAGAACGCCAGGCCCTGCGGGTTGTCGTCCAGGACGGCGATCCGTACGCCGGACCGGCCGGCGGCGCGGAACCGGTCCTCGACCAGGTCGGCCATGGCGCGGCCGTGCCCGGCGCGGTGCGCGGTGGCGTCGACGATCAGCAGCCCGATCCAGGGGTCCGGGTCGTCGGAGGCCGGGTCGGGGTGGTGGGTGACGGTGGCGGCCAGGCCGACGAGACGGCCCGCCGAGCGGGCGAGGAGCACCTCGGCGCCGTCATGGGCGAGCTCGTCGGCGAGGGCGGAGGCGACCTGCTCGACCGTGATGCGGTCCGGGTCGGGGAAGTCGCCGCTGAGCCGGAAGAAGGCGTGGTTCGTGGCGTAGAGGGCGGCGATCTCGGTGAGGACCGTGCCCGGCAGGGCGCCGTCCAGGGGGGCGAGCGGTTGGAGGAACATCTGCCGAACGGTAGCGAAAGGCCCTCCCCGCCCGGGGAGGGCCTTTCACCGGCACCGTCGTCAGAACCTCGGACTCGGACTCGGAGTCGGAATCAGGCTCCGGCTCCGACGCGGAATCAGGCCCGGACTCGGGCCGGCGCTCGGACTCAGACGTTGACGCCGAAGTCCTGCGCGATGCCGGTCAGGCCCGACGCGTAGCCCTGGCCGACCGCGCGGAACTTCCACTCGGCGCCGTTGCGGTAGAGCTCGCCGAAGACCATGGCGGTCTCGGTCGCCGCGTCCTCGGAGAGGTCGTAGCGGGCGATCTCGGCCTCGCCGGCCTGGTTCACGACGCGGATGTACGCGTTGCGGACCTGGCCGAAGTTCTGGCTGCGGGACTCGGCGTCGTAGATCGAGACCGGGAAGACGATCTTGTCGACCTCGGCCGGGAGGCCGGCGAGGTTGACCTTGATGGCCTCGTCGTCGCCCGCGCCCTCACCGGTGCGGTTGTCACCGGTGTGGACGATGGTCTGGTCCGGGGTGGCCTTGTTGTTGAAGAAGACGAAGTGCGAGTCGGAGACGACCTTGCCCGCCGCGTTGACCGCGATGGCCGAGGCGTCCAGGTCGAAGTCGACACCGGTGGTGGTGCGGACGTCCCAGCCGAGGCCGACCGTGACGGCGGTGAGGCCGGGGGCCTCCTTCGTGAGCGAGACGTTGCCGCCCTTGGACAGGCTTACAGCCATCGGAATGTCCCTTTCTTCGTCCTGCGTGCGTGGAGAGACCGCGAGCTGCGGTCAAGTTACCGCTGCCCCCTCTAACGAGAGGAGGAGGCGCTCGGGTTCCCACGGGAAATCTGGGTGACTCCGGGGCGGCCGGGAGCGGATCATAGGAGGCATGTCTGCTCCCCATGTCATCCGCGGCTCGGTCGTGCTCCCCGAGGCCGAGCTCGCCTGGCGTTTCTCGCGGTCCTCCGGACCGGGCGGGCAGCACGTGAACACCTCGGACTCCCGTGTGGAGCTGCTGTTCGACCTCGCGGCGACGAAGGGGCTGCCGGAGGTGTGGAAGGAGCGGGCGCTGGAGCGGCTCGCCTCCCGGCTGGTGGACGGGGTGGTGACGGTGAAGGCGTCCGAGCACCGCTCGCAGTTCCGCAACCGGGAGATGGCGCTGGTCCGGCTGACCTCGCTGCTGGCCGAGGCCACGGCGCCGCCGCCGAAGCAGCGGCGCGCGACGAAGATCCCGCGCGGGATCAACGAACGCCGGCTGCGCGAGAAGAAGGCGCGGGCCGAGACGAAGCGCGGGCGCACCGGCCGGGACTGGTAGCGGCGACCGGCCGCGCGGGGCCGCCCGCTCCCGCGGGCCGTCGCCGCGCGGGCTCCCGTACGTCCGCCACCCCGCCGCCCGTCACCCGTTCAGGGTGCGGCTAGCCGCTCAGGTGCCGGTAGCGGCCCCGGAAGTACGTCAGCGGTGGCGCGTCGGGGGCGGGGAGGGCGGCCGTCAGGACGCGGCCGATCACCAGGGTGTGGTCCCCGGCCGTGACCCGGTTCTCCGTACGGCATTCGAGGGTGGCGAGGGCGCCGCCCAGCAGCGGGGCGCCCGAGACCTCGCCCCGTACGTACGGCAGGTCCGCGAAGAGCAGGCGGTCGCTGATGCGGCCCTTCATGGAGAAGCGGCCCGCGATCTGGAGCTGGTGGTCGGCGAGGACCGAGACGGCCCACAGCGGCTGCTCGGCCAGCAGGTCGTCCATCCGGGAGCCCTCGCGCAGGCTCACCAGGACCAGTGGCGGGTCCAGGGAGACGGAGAGGAAGGCGGTCGCCGTCATCCCGGCGTCCTCGCCGCGCGGCCCGCCCGTCGTCAGCGAGGGCTCGTGCGCGGTGATCAGGCACACGCCCGCCGCCAGCCGGGACATCGCCGCCCGGAACTCGTCGTTGCTCACCCCCTCAGGATGGGGGGTCGGCCGGGGGAGCGGGACCCCCGGCGGCGGCGCGGCGGCCCCGGCGGGCGCGGGGGTCGGGGAGGTTGCGGAGGGCACGTGGGGTACGGCGGTCGTCTTCGGCACTCTGGAACGCTAGTCCCGCGCCCCCGCCCCGCACATCGGGCGCTGGCCCGAGCCGCACCCCCGCCCCTCGTCCTAGTCCTTCCCCGTTCCTTCGCCGTCCGCTCGCTCACCGTTTGCTCCCGGGAAGGCAGGGGGGCGCGTCCCGTCACCGGAGGGGCGGTTCCGCGCCATTATTCGGTTCATGTGACTTGAGTCACAGACGGCAAGATTTGTTGACCCTGTGTACCTGCCGCACAGCTCACTGTGATTCAGTGGACGGCACACCGCAACGAAACGCCGATGACAAACCTGGAGTTGCTGTCGAGGTCTCGGGGAGAGCGAGCAATGGAGACCGAGTCGGAGCCGTACGTCCGTCTTGCGACCCTGCGGCAGCTGCACCGGGTGGTGGCCGAACTCAATACGGCCAGGAGCCTCGCGGACACTCTGCAGACCGTCGTGGACGGCATCGTCGCGGGCCTCGGCTACGAACTCGCCTGCGTCAACCTCGTACGCCCGGACGGTGATCTGGTCGTCGCCGCCTTCGCCGGGGACCCCGCCGCCGAGGCCCTCATCACCGGCCGGGTCGGCTCGCGCGGTTCCTGGGAGCGCCGGCTGACGATGGGCGAGGACTGGGACGGTCTGCGCTTCATCCCGCACACCGAGGGCTGGGTCCTCATGGAGGACGACGTCCCCCAGTGGCACACCGAGGGCCCCGACCCCCGGTTCGCCGACGAGTGGCACCCCGAGGACCGGCTCTACGCCCCGATGTACGCCTCCGGCGGGGAACTGCTGGGCGTGATCTCGGTGGACAGGCCGCGCAACGGGCGGCGCCCCGGCGCGTGGGGGCGCGAAGCGCTCCAGATGTACGCCTTCCAGGCGGCGATCGCCATCAGCAACGCCCGGCTCCGCGCGAACATGCAGCGCGCCCTGGTCCGGCTGGAGCGCGAGCAGCAGGCGCTGCGCGCCAGCGAGGAGTCGTTCCGGCAGGCGTTCGAGTACGCGCCGAGCGGCATGGCCATCGCCGAGATGGGCGGGGACCAGCACGGCCGGCTGCTGCGGACCAACGACGCGCTGTGCCGGCTCCTCGGCCGCCCCGCCTCCGTGCTGCGCCGGTACTCCTTCTCCGACCTGGTCCACCCCGAGGACATCGGCACCCTGCTGCGGACCTCCGCCGAGGGCGGCCGGGCCGAACTGCGGCTGGGGCGGCGCGACGGCACGTACGTGTGGGTCTCGCTGCGCAACTCCGTGGTCGCGGACGCCGCCGACGGACCCCGGTTCCTGCTCACCCACGTCGAGGACATCGAGGAGCGCAAGCGGCACGAGCTCCAGCTCGCGCACCGGGCCAGCCACGACGCGCTGACCGGCCTCCCCAACAGCGCCGAGCTGCGCGCCCGGCTCGGGGCGCGGCTGTGCGGGCGCCCGCAGTCGGTGCGGGCCACCGCCGTCGAGGTGCTCGACGCCGCCTTCGAGGGACGCGAGGGCGGCGAGGGCCGGGAGGCGCGGGCGGGACACGAGAGGTCCGGGACCCGGGGCGAACCGGGCGGCGCGGGCGAGCACGGCTTCCCGGCCGACGGCTATCCGGAGCCCTTCGAGTACCCGGGCGGGGTCCCGGGCCAGGCGGACGGCCCGTACGACCACCACGTGCACACGGTCGCGCCCGTCACCGAGCCCGAGGCCGACGACGGGACGAAGGGCCTCGCGGTCCTCTTCTGCGACCTCGACGGCTTCAAGTCGATCAACGACCGGTTCGGTCACCACACGGGCGACGCGGTCCTGATCGAGGTGGCCCGAAGGCTGACGACCGGGGTCAGGGACGGGGACACCGTCGCCCGTCTGGGCGGTGACGAGTTCGTCGTCCTGGCCGACGGGCTGGGCGCTGCCGACGCCGCCGACCTCGCCGTCCGGCTGCGCAACGCGATCATCCCGCCGATCCGGGTGGACGGCCGGGCGGTCCGCGTCGGGGCGAGTTTCGGCATCGGCTGGGCCAGTTGCGGCATGTCGGCGGACGAGGTGCTGCGCTCCGCCGACCAGCGGATGTACATCGAGAAGAGGTCCCGTTCCAAGGCCCACCGGCGGGCCGGCTGAGCCGGTCGGCCGCCCGTGGGCGCACGTGTTCGGGGTAGGCTCCCGTGGGTCGAAAGGAGTGACCTGCGATGACGACGCCCGCGAACAACGGCCCGCACGGTGGGGCGAACAAGCCCGAGGACGACGACCCGTTCGGCTATCTCTACGCGGACGGCCAGGCGGCCGGAGCCACCCCGCCCTCCTCGGGTGGTGGATACGGCTACCCCGGCTCGACGGCCGGTGGTCAGCCAGGTGTCCCCCGTACCTCGTACAACCAGGTGCGTACGGTCGGCGGGACCTACGGAGGCCAGCGCGGCCAGGTTCCCGCACAGCCCGGACCGCCGCCCTACCAGGCGCAGTACCAGTCCCCCGAGGCGCTCCAGGCGGCCGGCCACGGCGCCCCGCCGCAGCACCAGGCCCCGCCGGCCGGGTCCCGCGGCGGTGGCGGGTCGAGCCGTAAGGGGCTGCTCGTCGCGGCCGTCGCGGTGGTCGCCGCGGTCGCGGTCGGCATCGGCGTGGCCCTGATCGTCGGCGACAACGACAAG
The DNA here is from genome assembly GCF_044454165.1 of Streptomyces sp. NPDC051567. Classification (NCBI taxonomy): domain Bacteria; kingdom Bacillati; phylum Actinomycetota; class Actinomycetes; order Kitasatosporales; family Streptomycetaceae; genus Streptomyces; species Streptomyces sp. NPDC051567. Next base: position 79,174 of record NZ_JBITDK010000024.1, read on the forward strand.
GGCAAGGAGGGCGAGACGCCCCCCGCCGCGACCGGCCCGGAGCAGCCGGTGTCCCCCCAGAAACCGTCGGGCCCGCCGCCGAGCGGTTCCCCGGAGCCGTCGCAGAACCCGCTGCCGAAGGCGGACGCCTCGGGCACGGGCATGGCCCTCACCGGCGGCGCGGTGCTGATGAACGCGGTCCCGGGCGCGAAGAGCGCGGGCGGCCAGTACGTGGGCAACTTCAGCCAGCCGGGTGCGGCGCTGACCTGGACCCTGGACCTGCCCAAGGCCGGGACCTACCGGTTCTACGTGCGGTTCGGCATCCCCGGCGAGGAGGCCAACAGCACCCTTGCCGTGAACGGCAAGGCCAACAGCACGCCGCTGAGCATGCGGAACTTCGCCAACTCGCCCAAGGGCGACTGGGAGAAGGGCTGGCAGAGCACGTGGGGCCAGGTGACCCTGGAGAAGGGCACCAACACGATCAAGATGTCGTGCGAGACCGGCAACAAGTGCAACGTGAACATCGACCAGCTCTGGATCACGCCGAACTGACCGGCGCCGACCGGGCCCGACCCGGTGACGGTACGTACGCGCGGACGGCGGCGGCCCCGGTTCTCCGGGGCCGCCGCCGTCCGGCTGTCGGGGACCTCACACGGCCGGGGTGACGATCCATTCGCCGCGCCGCATGACGCCCTTGACGTCGAACGCGTCGTCCAGGACGACCAGGTCCGCGTACTTGCCGGGCTCCAGCGAGCCGACCTGGTCGCCCAGGCCGATCAGCCGGGCCGGGTTGGCGGAGATCGCCTGGACCACGGACTCCACCGGCAGCCGGTCCACGAGGACCGAGCGCTTGAAGGCGGTGTCCAGGGTCAGCGTCGAACCGGCGATCGAGCCGCCCTCGACGAGCCGGGCCACGCCCTCCTTGACCTCGACCGCCAGCGGACCGAGGTGGTAGGTCCCGTCGCCGAACCCGGCCGCGTCCATCGCGTCGGTGATCAGCGCGACGCGGTGCGCGCCCGCGTGGTGGAAGGCCAGCTCCAGCATGGCCGGGTGCAGGTGGGTGCCGTCGTTGATCAGCTCGACGGTGACCCGCTCGTCCTCCAGCAGCGCCGCGATCGGACCCGGGGCGCGGTGCTCCATGCCCGGCATCGCGTTGTAGAGGTGGGTGGCGACGGTCGCGCCCGCGTCGATGGCCTCGCGGGTCTGCTCGTACGTGGAGTCCGTGTGCCCGATCGCGGCGATGACCCCGTGCTCGGCCAGCAGCCGTACGGAGTCCAGGCCGCCCGGCAGCTCGGTGGCGAGGGTGAACATGCGGGCGGCGCCGTGCGAGGCGTCGATCAGCTTGCGGACCTCGGCCGGGTCGGGGTCGCGGAGCAGGTCCTCCTTGTGCGCGCCCTTGCGGCAGGGGTTGATGAACGGCCCCTCGAAGTGGATGCCCGCGATCTCGCCCTGCTGGGTCAGCTCGGCGAGCAGCCCGGCGCGCCGGGCGAGTGCGTCGAGCTCGCCGGTGACGGTGGAGGCGACCAGGGTGGTGGTGCCGTGCTCGCGGTGGGTCCGGACGCCCTTGAGGACTTCCTCGGCCGTTCCGGAGGTGAAGGAGGCGCCGCCGCCGCCGTGGTTGTGGATGTCCACGAAGCCGGGGACGATCCAGTGCCCGGACAGGTCGAGGGTCCGGGTGCCTTCCGGTGCGCTGCCGGCGATGCGCTCGCCGTCGACGATGACGCGGCCGTTGGCCACGGTCCCGGTGGGCAGCACCACTCTGGCGCCGGAGAGAACGGTGCTGTGCGCGCTTCCGGACATCAGGCAGGTACCTCCGTGGCGAGTAGGTCCCAGGCGAGCAGCCCTGCGCCCAGGCATCCGGCGGTGTCCCCGAGGGCAGCCGGAACGATGTGGGGCAGTCGCTGGAACGTCACGCGTTCCTCCACTGCCGCCCGTAGTGGTGTGAACAAGGTTTCCCCGGCCTCGGCCAGTCCGCCACCGATGATCAGCGTGCGGGGGTCCAGCAGGGTGATGGCGGTGACCAGGCCGTCGGCGAGGGCGCCGACGGCGGCCAGCCACACCTCACGGGCGGCCGCGTCCCCGGAGACGACGGCCTTGGCGCAGTCCGCGGCGTCCGCCTCGGGGTCGCCGGAGGCCGCCGCCCACGCGCTGCCGACGGCGGAGGCGGAGGCGAGGGTCTCCAGACAGCCGTACTGGCCGCAGCCGCAGGCCGGGCCGCCGGGGCGGACCACGATGTGGCCGATCTCGCCCGCGTACCCGTGGGCGCCCGCCTCGATGCGGCCGGCGATGCCGATGGCCCCGGCGATCCCGGTGCCGAGCGGGACGAACAGGAAGCGGTCGGCGCCCCGGCCGGCCCCGATGCGGCCTTCGGCGAGTCCGCCCGTGCGCACGTCGTGGCCGAGGGCCACCGGGATCGAGCCGAGCCGTTCGCTGAGCAGCTCGCGCATCGGTACGTCGCGCCAGCCCAGGTTCGCCGCGTAGACGGCGATCCCGTTCGGGGCGTCGACGATGCCGGGCACGGCGACCCCGGCGGCCGAGGCGGACCGGCCGAAGCGTTCCCGGCCGATGACGAGGAGGTCGGCGGCGAAGTCCAGGATCGTCTCGACGACGGCTTCGGCTCCCCGCTCGCGGCCGGTGGCCCGGCGCGCCTCGTGGAGCAGGGTGCCGTCTTCGGCGACGAGGGCGGCCTTCATCCCGGTGCCGCCCACATCGAGGGCGATGACGTGTTTCACGGGTTTCACAGGAGACAGTCTCGCGTGCGCAGGAGGGAAAGGTCTAGTCCATTGGGGGGGATTGTTGAGTGGTTATACAAATTCGGGACGTCCGTCCTGCCCAGGTCCGGCCCGGGGCCGGGTACGAACCGGACACCAGTGCGGGATCTGGATGTGAACGAGCCGCCAAAGTGGTGTAGACCTTACGTGGATCGTACGTACGACTAGGGGTGGATGGAGAACTGTGAAGGGCCGTTACCTGAGCCTGGCGGCGTCCGTCGCCGCGCTGTGCCTGACCGTGACACTGACGGGCTGCGGCGCCGTCGACGGACTCACCGGGGACAACGAGGTGACCCTGCGGGTCGTGGCGGCCGACTACGGGGACAATCCGCAGAACTCCTCGGTGCCGTACTGGAAGAACCTCGCCGAGGAGTTCTCCAAGAGCCACCCCGGGACCAAGGTCGAGGTGGACGTCTACCCCTGGACCGAGGTGGACGCCAAGGTCGCCGCGATGGTCAAGGCGGGCAAGGCACCCGACATAGCCCAGATCGGCGCCTACGCCGACTACGCCGACGCGGGCAAGCTCCACACCGTCGACGAACTCCTCTCCGTCAAGACCGAGGCCGACTTCCTGGGCCCCCTCGCGGACGCCGGCAAGGTCCGGCGGGTCCAGTACGGAATGCCCTTCACGGCCAGCACCCGGCCGCTCTTCTACAACGAGAAGCTGCTGACCGACGCCGGGGTCATCGGCAAGGACGCCAAGGGCGGCTGGCAGCCGAAGACCTGGGCCGACCTCGAAGCGGCGGCGAAGAAGCTCAAGGGCGCGGGCGTCGCGACCCCCTTCGCGCTGCCCCTGGGCCGCGAGGAGGCCCAGGCCGAGACGATGCTCTGGCTGCTGGCGGGCGGCGGTGGCTACACCGACAACGAGGAGTCGTACGCCATCGACTCCACCGACAACATCAGCACCCTGGAGTTCCTGCGGGACAAGCTCGTCGGGCAGAACCTCACCGGGGCCGTCGAGCCGGGGAAGCTGGACCGGCAGGCCGCCTTCGACGCCTTCGCGCGCGGCGAGGTCGGCATGCTCCACGGGCACCCCAAACTGCTCAAGCAGGCCGGGGAACGGGGCGTGCGCTTCGGCATGGTCCCGATGCCGACCGTCGACGGCACCGAACACCCCGCGATGGGCGTCACGGACTGGGTCATGGCCTTCAAGAACGGCCACCGCAAGGAGTCCGGACAGTTCCTGGACTACCTGTACGAGGCCAAGAACGTGACCGCCTTCACCAGCATGTACAACCTGCTGCCCGTCACGACCAGCGGCTACCGGGCCATGGAGGCGAGCACGGGCGAAGCGGCGGCGCAGATGAAGATCTTCCTGACGACGCTGCCCGACTCCCGGCTGTACCCGGTGGGCAAGAAGTCGTGGGCCGGCGTCAGCGAGGACATCAAGCAGAACATCGGCAAGAGCGTCCAGCCGGGCGGACAGCCCGCGAAGGTCCTGGAGGCCATCGCCGAGGCGGCCCGCAAGGCCGACGGCGCCCCCCGCTGAACCGGCCCCCACCGCGCACTGACACCGGCCCGGCCGCGCCCCCGCTTCTCGCCCCGTGCGGAGCCGGGGCCGCGGCCGGGCCGGTGTCAGTGCGCGGCGTTAATCTGGCCGTATGACGGACGAGGGGCGGCTGACGGCCACGGAGGCCGCGGTGCTCGCGTACGAGGGACGGACCTGGCCCGGTCCCGGCGCCAAGGAACGGGCCGTGCGGGAAGGGCTGGGGATGACCCCGGTCCGGTACTACCAACTGCTGAACGCGCTGATGGACGACCCCCGCGCGCTGGCCCACGCGCCGGGCACCGTCAACCGCCTGCGCCGCATCCGCGAGGCCCAGCGCGCCCGCCGGTAGCCGACCGCCGCCACGGCCTCGGCTCTGCCGCCGCCGTGCCGTAGCCGTCGGCGGGCGGGGCCGTTAGGGTCGTCCGCATGGGGAGCCGTCCGCACGACCTGCCGATGCCCGTCACCGCCGCCGGACGCGAGGGGCTGCACGCCCTGCTCAGCGCGCCGGACCGGTCCGTGGTCGCCCTCGACTTCGACGGAACCCTCGCCGACATCGTCCCGGACCCCGACCAGGCCCGCGCCCACCCGGGCGCCGTCCCGGCCCTGGCCGGGCTCGCCCCCGAGGTGGACTCCGTCGCCGTGGTCACCGGCCGCCCGGCGGGCGTCGCCGTCCGCTACGGCGGCTTCGCCGGGGTCCCCGGACTCGAACACCTCGTCGTCCTCGGCCACTACGGCGCCGAGCGGTGGGACGCCGTCACCGGAACCGTCCACGCCCCCGCCCCGCACCCCGGGGTGGCGGCCGTCCGGGCGGAGCTGCCGGGGTTCCTGGACGCGATCGGGGCCTGGCAGGGCACATGGATCGAGGAGAAGGGCCAGGCGCTCGCGGTCCACACCCGCCGCGCCGCCGACCCCGTGGCCGCCTTCGCCGCCCTGCGCGAACCCCTGGCCGAGCTGGCGGCGCGCCACGGCCTGACGGTCGAACCGGGCCGGGCCGTGCTGGAACTGCGGCCCCCGGGCACGGACAAGGGCGTCGCCCTGACGGAGTTCCTCGCGGAGCGCGACGCCCGGGCGGTCCTGTACGCCGGGGACGACCTGGGCGACCTCGCCGCGTACGCCGCCGTCGAGAAGCGCCGGGCCGAGGGGCTGCCGGGGCTGCTGGTGTGCAGCGGCTCGGCCGAGGTCCCGGAACTGGCCTCCCGCGCGGACCTCGTCCTCGACGGCCCGGCCGGGGTCGTCGCCCTCCTGGCCGCCCTGGCCACCGCCCTGCGGGACTGAGCCGGGGCCGCGGCCGGGGTCAGGGCCGGGCCGGGGCTCTGCGGGCCCGGCCCGGCCCGGCCCTGTCCGGGCCAGTCCTCCGGGCCAGTCCTCCGGGTCAGTCCTCCAGGTCGGCGAGCTGGGCCGCGAACCACCGGGCCGGGGGGAGCGCCGTCGCCGCCGCGGCCAGCCGCTTCGTCCGCTCCGCCCGCTCCGCGTCCGGCATGGACAGGGCCCGGTGCAGGGCCTCGGCCGTCTCCGTCACGTCGTACGGGTTCACCGTCAGCGCGTCCTCCCGCAGCTCCTCGTACGCCCCCGCACCCGTGGACAGGACCAGCACGCAGCCCGCGTCCGAGGCCACCGGGATCTCCTTCGCCACCAGGTTCATCCCGTCCCGCACCGGGTTGACCAGCGCCACGTCCGCCAGCCGGTACACCGCCAGCGAGCGCGTGAAGTCGTCCTTCACCGACACCACCACCGGCTGCCACCCCGGTGTGCCGAACTCCGCGTTGATCCGGTCCGCCAGCTCCGCCACCGCCGCCGTGTACTCCCGGTACACCGCCAGGTCCTGCCGGGACGGGTAGGCCGAGGCCAGGTGGACCACCCGGCCGCGCCACTCGGGACGGGAGACCAGCAGCTCCCGGTAGGCCAGCAGGCCCCGCACGATGTTCTTCGACAGCTCGGTCCGGTCCACCCGCGCGATCGTCCGCAGCCCCGCCAGCTCCGCCCGCAGCTCCGCCAGCCGCTCCGCCACCTCCGGCCGGTGGGCCAGCGCGCGGATCTCCTCGCCGTCCACGCCCAGCGGGTAGTGGCCCACCGCGGTGAACCGCTTCGGCCCGGACCCGCCGCCGTCCGGGAGCGTCCTGCGCTGCCACACCCCTGCCAGGCCGTCGCGGGGGTAGGACGGTTCGGCGGTCCCGCTCGCGGAGTCCAGGTGCGCGCCGCCGATGAAGTTGGCCGCCCACGCCCAGGTGTGGAAGCCCAGCCGGTCCGCGCCGAGCATCCCCCACAGGAGCTGCTCGCGGATGTCGTCGGGCAGCATGCGCAGGAACTCCGGCGACGCCCACGGCGTGTGCGTGAAGTGCGCGATCCGCAGGTCCGGACGCAACTCCCGCAACTGCCCCGGGACCAGGGCCAGATGGTAGTCCTGGACCAGGACGCGGGCCCCCCGCGCCGCCTCGTCCGCCAGCGCCCGCGCGAAGGCCCCGTTGTACGCCACGTACGACTCCCAGCGCCGCCGGAACTCCGCGTCGAAGACCGGCTCGCGCGGGATGTCGTAGAGGTGGTGGTGGGTGAACCAGAGCACCGAGTTGGCGATGCCGTTGTACGCGTCGTCGTACACCGCGGGATCGATGTCCAGCATCCGGACGCCCGGCTCGGAGACGCCCCGGCGGACCGCCTCCCGGTCCGCCTCCGACAGGGCCGCGCAGATCCACACCGCCCCCGGCTGCTCCGCGAGGGCGGCCGAGAGGCCGGAGACGAGCCCGCCCCCGCCCCGGCGGGCGCTGAGGGCGCCGTCGGGCCCGAGGGCGTAGGAGAGCGGGCCACGGTTCGCTGCGACGAGCACCTGGGAAGCCATGCGGCCAACCTAGCCCGGCCCGCCCCCGCTCAAACGTTCTGCCATGCGTTCCGCCGGCCACGCCCGCTCACGCCACGCGGCGCCGCGTGTACTCCTCGATCCCGCGCATCGGCGGCCGTTCCTCGGTGTCCACCGGGTACGTGTGCGGCACGAACCCCTCCGGACCCCGCTCGAACTGCGTCAGCTCCGGCCGGACGAGGTGCCCGCGCGAGAGGCGCAGCTGCGCCGTCCGGTAGATCGCCGCGGCCATCCGCCCCAGCGCCTGCCCGTCCTGGTGCCGGTGGAGCCGTACCCCGACGTCCACCTGGGCCAGCGCGTCCAGCCCGACCGTGTGCAGCGCGTCCACCAGCAGGCCCAGCTCGACGCCGTACCCGACGGGGAACGGCAGCCGCTCCAGCAGGCGGCGGCGTACGGCGTACTCCCCGCCCAGCGGCTGCACGAAGCCGGCCAGCCGCGGCCAGTGCAGGTTCAGCAGCGGGCGCGCCACCAGCTCGGTCACCCGGCCGCCCTGGCCCGGCGCGTCGCCGAGCGGGCGGTCGTACATCGCCTTGACGAACTGCACGTCCGGCTCGGTCAGCAGCGGCCCCACGATCCCGGAGACGAAGGAGGAGGAGAAGTCCCGCAGGTCGGCGTCGACGAAGCAGACGACGTCCCCGGTGGTGGCCAGCAGCGAGCGCCACAGCACCTCGCCCTTGCCGGGCAGCGCCGGCAGCCGGGGCAGGATCGCGTCGCGGTGCACCACACGGGCCCCGGCCTCGGCCGCGACCCGCGCGGTGGCGTCGGCCGAACCCGAGTCGACGACGACCAGTTCGTCCACCAGCGGGACGGGGAGCCCGTCGATCAGATCGCGCCGGATCACCTCGACGATGTCACCGACCGTCTCCTCCTCGTCGAGCGCGGGCAGCACCACGCTGACCGTGGTGCCCGTCGCCCGTTTCCTGGCGAGCAGCTGGTCGAGCGGTCGGTCGGCCGCGTCCCAGGAGCGGGCCGTCAGCCAGCGCTCCACCTCTTCCAGCACGTTCCGTACTCCCTGGTGTCGAACCTGGCATCGGCCTGGTTCCAGCCTGACATCGGCCTGGCATCGGCCTGATTTCGACCGAAATGCGATCCTGATGTGACCCGTATGTGATCCATCTCGCGGTGCGGACGACTGTCTCAACCGCCCATGCCTTCGGTTACAGTCTTGAACAACGCGAAGGACCATCGCATGTCGGGGGTCCTCGTGCACAAACGCCCGGGTACGCCGTAGAGCGCGCCGCCCGGTGCCATACCGCTCATCCAGAGGGGCAGAGGGACACGGCCCGTTGAAGCCCCGGCAACCCTCCAGTCGGTTTTCGCGATGATTCACCCGCGAAGCTCCCGGCTCGGAAAGGTGCCAATTCCGTCTCATGGCGAAGTGCGCCATGGGGAAGATGAGGAGAAAGGGCTCTCCATCATGTCTGCACAGACTGCCGCCACCTCTGTCGATCTCGGACCCGCCACCGCGCTTTCCTGTCGCGAGTGCTCCACCCGATTCGAACTCGGCCCCATCTTCGCCTGCGTCGAGTGTTTCGGCCCGCTGGAAGTCGCCTACGACCTTCCGACCGGTGACCCCGAGGCCCTGCGCGCCGCGATCGAGGCCGGTCCCGCGAACATCTGGCGCTACGCGCCGCTGCTGCCCGTCCCCGCCGACGTGGCCTCCAAGCCGAGCCTGAACCCGGGCTTCACCCAGCTCGTCGACGCGGCCAACCTGGCCAAGGAACTCGGCGTCACCGGCAAGCTGTACGTCAAGGACGACTCCGGCAACCCGACGCACTCCTTCAAGGACCGCGTCGTGGCCATCGCCGTCGAGGCCGCCCGCGCCTTCGGCTTCACCACCCTCTCCTGCTCCTCCACCGGCAACCTGGCCGGCGCCGTCGGCGCCGCGGCGGCGCGGGCCGGCTTCCGCTCCTGCGTGTTCATCCCGCACGACCTGGAGCAGGGCAAGGTCGTCATGGCCGGTGTCTACGGCGGCGACCTCATCGGCATCGAGGGCAACTACGACGACGTCAACCGCTTCTGCTCCGAGCTCATCGGCGACCCGCTGGGCGAGGGCTGGGGCTTCGTCAACGTCAACCTCCGCCCGTACTACGGCGAGGGCTCCAAGACCCTGGCGTACGAGATCTGCGAGCAGCTCGGCTGGCGGCTGCCCGACCAGATCGTGATCCCGATCGCCTCCGGCTCCCAGCTGACGAAGATCGACAAGGGGCTCCAGGAGCTGATCAGGCTCGGCCTGGTCGAGGACAGGCCGTACAAGATCTTCGGCGCCCAGGCCGAGGGCTGCTCCCCGGTCTCCACCGCCTTCAAGGCCGGGCACGACGTGGTCCGCCCGCAGAAGCCGGACACCATCGCCAAGTCCCTCGCCATCGGCAACCCGGCGGACGGCCCGTACGTCCTCGACATCGCCCGCCGCACCGGCGGCTACGTCGAGGACGTCAACGACGAGCAGGTCGTCGAGGCCATCAAGCTCCTCGCGCGGACCGAGGGCATCTTCGCCGAGACCGCGGGCGGTGTGACCGTCGGCGTGACGAAGAAGCTCATCGAGAACGGGCAGCTCGACCCGGAGCTGACCACCGTGGTCCTGAACACGGGCGACGGCCTCAAGACGCTGGAGGCGGTGGCCGCGGACAGCGGCCAGACCGCCGTCATCCGCCCCAGCCTGGACGCGTTCCGCGCCGCCAACCTGGTCTAGGTCGTGTCTTCGAAGTGACGTCCGGCGGACCGGTTCCGGCCGACCGGCCGACAGTGGTCCGCGCGGCACTTCCTCGACCTTCCCCTCCCGCATCCGTACCCGTACCCGGAAAGGCAGCAGCGCCATGAGCGTCAACGTCCGCATCCCCACCATCCTGCGCACCTACACCGGCGGCCAGGCCGAGGTCCCGGCCGAGGGCGCGACCCTGGCCGAGGTCATCCAGTCGCTGGAGGCGAACCACCCGGGCATCTCCGCGCGCGTCCTGGACGACGAGGGCAAGCTCCGCCGCTTCGTGAACGTCTACGTCAACGACGACGACGTGCGCTTCGAGGGCGGGCTCGGCGCGGTCACCCCGGACGGGGCGGGCGTCTCGATCATCCCCGCCGTCGCGGGCGGCTGACCCACCCGGACATACGTGGCCGACCCCCGATTGCCCTCTCCGCCGATAAGCGGAGGGGGCAATTCTGCGTGATTGGGCACGGTAGAGTTGGGGAAGTCCCCTCCGCTGTTCTTGCCGGCCGCATATGAGCCGGCCACGCCAGGGTCGACATCGGGTCAATGTGCGAGCGCGTTATGAGGCTTTGGCGAGATATGCCGGGCCCGAGTTGCCCGGGAATATGTCAAATTTTCACTTTATTTCCTTCTTTCCGAGTGTCCGGATTTCTCGCCGGATCGGCCTGTTGCAGACCGCGTTGGCGCGGATACATTCAGCCTCGGTCGACGCGTTCCGACGCAAGTTCTGACCCGGGAGCGCGAAGTGCGTTCCTGCGCAAGGGCCAGTAATAGGGGAGTTAGGCATGGCTCAGGGCACCGTCAAGTGGTTCAACGCGGAGAAGGGCTACGGCTTCATCGCGGTCGACGGTGGTGCGGATGTGTTCGTCCACTACAGCGCCATCCAGATGGACGGGTACCGCACCCTTGAAGAAGGTCAGCGGGTCGAGTTCGAGATCTCGCAGGGCCAGAAGGGTCCGCAGGCGGACATGGTCAAACTCGCACTCGGCTAGTCCCGGCGCGATCGGCCACCGACGCGTACAGACGCAGGAAACAGACGCACGGATACGAGGGGCCCCATCCTGGACACGGGATGCGGGCCCCTCGTCGTGCCGCCGCCCTCCGGTGGTCCGGGCCGCTCGTCAGGGGTCCGGGGCGGCGGTGGTTCCGGCCGGGTTCCGGCCCGTTTCCGGTGCGGTTGCCGGGCGGTACGGGTCGCGCGGAGGCCGTGTCCCGGCCGGGCGTTGTCCCAAGCCGCTTGCACTCGCGGGGGTCGAGTGCTAATCATTGGCGTTAGCACTCTCCAGGTGAGAGTGCTACCAGAACAGAACCAGGACCGGGCCGGTGAGGCCCGCGGGGTCCGGCGGGAAGGAACCGCCGAACACGCAGGCCGTCCGTCGCGGGCGCGGGCGCGGTCCGGAGCAATCCACCCCTTCCCCCATGGCCTTCGGCATGGGAGGGACCCCCTGGGAGGACCACTTCAGATGGCCAAGATCATTGCGTTCAACGAGGAGGCCCGGCGCGGCCTCGAGCGTGGGATGAACCAGCTCGCCGACGCCGTCAAGGTCACCCTTGGCCCCAAGGGTCGCAACGTCGTCCTTGAGAAGAAGTGGGGTGCCCCCACGATCACCAACGATGGTGTCTCCATCGCCAAGGAGATCGAGCTCGAGGACCCGTACGAGAAGATCGGCGCCGAGCTGGTCAAGGAAGTCGCCAAGAAGACGGACGACGTCGCCGGCGACGGTACGACCACCGCGACCGTGCTGGCCCAGGCGCTCGTCCGCGAGGGCCTGCGCAACGTCGCCGCCGGTGCCAACCCGATGGCGCTCAAGCGGGGCATCGAGAAGGCCGTCGAGGCCGTCTCCGCCGCCCTGCTCGCGCAGGCGAAGGATGTCGAGACCAAGGAGCAGATCGCTTCCACGGCCTCCATCTCCGCCGCCGACACCCAGATCGGCGAGCTCATCGCCGAGGCCATGGACAAGGTCGGCAAGGAAGGCGTCATCACCGTCGAGGAGTCCCAGACCTTCGGTCTGGAGCTTGAGCTCACCGAGGGCATGCGCTTCGACAAGGGCTACATCTCGGCGTACTTCGCCACCGACATGGAGCGCATGGAGTCGTCCCTCGACGACCCGTACATCCTGATCGTCAACTCCAAGATCGGCTCGGTCAAGGACCTGCTGCCGCTCCTGGAGAAGGTCATGCAGTCCGGCAAGCCGCTGCTGATCATCGCCGAGGACGTCGAGGGCGAGGCCCTGTCGACCCTGGTCGTCAACAAGATCCGTGGCACCTTCAAGTCCGTCGCCGTCAAGGCCCCGGGCTTCGGTGACCGCCGCAAGGCCATGCTCGGCGACATCGCCATCCTCACCGGTGGCACCGTCATCTCCGAGGAGGTCGGCCTCAAGCTGGAGAACGCCGGTCTCGACCTGCTCGGCCGCGCCCGCAAGGTCGTCATCACCAAGGACGAGACCACGATCGTCGACGGTGCCGGTGACAGCGACCAGGTTCAGGGTCGCGTCAACCAGATCCGCGCCGAGATCGAGAACTCCGACTCGGACTACGACCGCGAGAAGCTCCAGGAGCGCCTCGCGAAGCTGGCCGGCGGCGTGGCCGTCATCAAGGCCGGTGCCGCGACCGAGGTCGAGCTCAAGGAGCGCAAGCACCGCATCGAGGACGCCGTTCGCAACGCGAAGGCGGCCGTCGAGGAGGGCATCGTCGCCGGTGGTGGCGTGGCGCTGCTGCAGGCCTCCGCGGTCTTCGAGAAGCTGGAGCTCACGGGCGACGAGGCGACCGGCGCTGCCGCCGTCAAGCTCGCGCTGGAGGCCCCGCTGAAGCAGATCGCCGTCAACGCCGGCCTTGAGGGTGGCGTCGTCGTGGAGAAGGTCCGCAACCTGACCCCGGGCTGGGGCCTGAACGCGGCCACCGGCGAGTACGTCGACCTCATCGCCGAGGGCATCATCGACCCGGCGAAGGTCACGCGCTCCGCGCTGCAGAACGCCGCGTCGATCGCCGCGCTGTTCCTGACCACCGAGGCCGTCATCGCCGACAAGCCCGAGAAGGCCGGTGCCCCCGCGGGCGGCGGCATGCCGGGCGGTGACATGGACTTCTGATCGGCCCCGGCTGATCGGCTGTTCTCGAACGAGGGCGGCACCCCCCGCGGGGGGTGCCGCCCTCGGGCGTTCGCGGGCGCGGCTCCGGGGTGCGGCTCCGGGGTACGGGGGAGTCCCCGGGCGGAGGGGGCGGTCCGGGGGCTACGGCGTGTTTCCGGGTGCCCCGGACGGGCGACTGGTCTTGTAAGACGTTCCGTCTTACGCTTCTGTCATGGCTGACACCGTGACGATCCGCACCGACTCCGAGACCGAGCACGCCTTGGACGTCCTCACCCGGGACGGCAGCTCGCGATCCGTGGCCATAAGAGCCGCCGTGCTCGAAGCGGCTCTGCGCAAGGAGCGCGCCGCCGCGCTGCGGCGCGCGGTGCTCCGCATGCCGCTGGGCGAGCCCGACGGCATCGACATCGCGGCGGAGCTCTCCCGGAGCCGGGAGGACGAGCGCTGATGATCTATCTCGACTCCGCCGCGGTCGTGAAGCTGGTCCACGCCGAATCCGAGTCGCAGGCGTTGCGCGACTGGCTCGACGAGAGGGCGGAGACCGGATGGGTCAGCTCGGTCCTGGCGGAGGTGGAGTCCTTCAGGGCGCTGGCCCGCTACGCGCCGCAAGCGGCCGTCCGGCTCCATCTGGTCCTGGACCTGATCGAGCTGATCGATCTCGATGCCGGCATCCGCATCCTCGCCCAGACCGTGCGCCCGGCCACCGTGCGCAGCCTGGACGCCGTCCACCTCGCGACGGCGCTCGGCCTCGGCGCGCGGCTCACCTCGTTCGTCACGTACGACAAGCGGCTCGCCGATGCCGCGCGGGATGCCGGACTCGTCGTCGACGCGCCCGCCTGACCTGGTTGACTGCGGTCATGACTGACGTGTTCATCAAGATCTGCGGGCTGCGGACCGCGCGGGACGTCGAGGCGGCGGTGGAGGCCGGGGCCGACGCCGTCGGGTTCGTGTTCGCCCCGGGCAGCCCGCGTACGGTCGACGCCGCCACGGCGCGGGCGCTCGCCCGGCGGGTCCCGGCCGGGATTCTCACGGTCGGCGTGTTCCGGGGGCAGCCGGTGGCGGAGGTCGGGCGGCTGGCCGAGGAGAGCGGGGTGCTCGCCGTGCAGCTCCACGGGGACGAGGGGCCCGAGTACTACGAGGAGCTGCGCGCGCCGGGCCGGACGCTGATCCGCGCCACGGCGGAGCACGTCCGGCGCTGCGGCGAGCTGGGCGAGGACCTGCTGCTGCTCGACGCCCCCGACCCGGGCTCGGGCAAGCCCTGGAACTGGGGCTCTGCGGAGTTCACCGCCCCCGAGGGGCGCTGGCTGCTGGCGGGCGGGCTGACCCCGGCGAACGTCCGGGAGGCCGTACGGGCCACCGGGGCGTGGGGCGTGGACGTCTCCAGCGGGGTCGAGCGGGAGCGCGGGGTGAAGTCGCCGGAGCTGATCCGCGCCTTCGCCGACGCCGCCCGGGGCCTCTGAGTCCGGCGGGGGCGGGCGGTTTCCAGGGAGCCCCGGGGGTTCCCGGGGGATGCCCGGGTGACTCCCGGGCGGACCCGGCGCCTCTGGAGTCCCGGTGGGTCCGGGCCCCTCGGTTCACAGCTGCTTGAGGAAGTACACGTCCTCGTGGCCGCCGGGGAAGCCCGGGACGCGGGCCGTCTCGGTGTAGCCGTGGCGGGCGTAGAAGGCCGGGGCCTGGAAGGTGAAGGAGGAGACGAGGACGGTACGGCACCCGCGGGCACGGGCCTCGGCCTCGGCGGCGGCCAGCAGTGTGCCGCCCCAGCCCGCCGTACGGCTGTCGTCACGGACCCACACCATGCCGATGCCCGCGCGCTCCCCCCAGCTCCAGCCGCTGAGACCGGCGACGAGTCCACCGGCCGCGTCGGTGATCCGTACGGTGAACTCGGCCTGCGCGCTGCCCGGGGTCGCCCTGAGGTTGAAGGCGTCGAGTTCCTTGCTCAGCCGCGCGTCGAGCTCCGCGTCCGCCCCGGCCGTGACGATCTCCACCCCGCCGTCCGCCCGGTTGTCCGTCGTACCGTCCGCCCGTGCCGTCCGTCGCGCGGTGGGCCGCGCCGTTCATTCCGTTGCCGCCCATGCCCCCAGTCTCGGGTGTCGGCCGCGGGGGCTCGCGTCAGGGGGGAGCCGGGGCGGTGGGCCGTGCGATGAGGACGACCTCCTCGTGGCCCTCGCCCAGGGTGATGTGCAGGGAGGCGTCCAGCGCGTGGGCGAGGCGGCGCAGCAGGGGCAGCGCGGGGACGGCGTCGGCTCCTTCCACGCGGGAGACCTCCGCCTGCGTGAGCCCGGCGCGCCCGGCCAGCTCGGCCTGGGAGAGGCCCAGGGCGGTGCGGCGGTCGTAGACGGCTTTGGCGAAGGCCATCGCCAGCCGGATCTCCGCCTGCTCGGCCTCGGCCTCGGTCTCCTCGGCCCCGGCGGGCCCGGTGCGTTCTCCCGGGGGCCGTTTCTCCCGGGCCGGCTTCCAGCGGGTGTGGTTCATGGGGCGTCCCCTTCCTCGCCGCGGCCGTACGCGAGGTGGCCGGGGTGCGGGTGGTGGCGTACGTGGAGGTGCGTGCGGGGGGTGTGCGCAGGGAGTGCGTGCGGGGGGGCGGGTGGAGCGGTGCGGGACCGAAGGGGGCTTTTGTGGGGCCTTCGGTCCTGCCGGTCGTGGACCTAGGTCCCTGTCGGCGGGCCTTCCGCCCCGGGGACACTTCCGTTCATGGACACCCTGGACTCGTTGATCGTCGCGGTGAACGATCACCTCTGGACCTACCTGCTGATTCCGCTGGTGGTCGGTGCCGGACTGTACTTCACGGTCCGGTCCCGTGGTGTTCAGCTGCGCCTGCTCCCCGAGATGTTCCGCGTGGTGAAGGAGAAGACCCCGCCGCGCGCGGACGGCCGCAAGCAGGTCTCGTCGTTCGGGGCCTTCACCATCTCCGCCGCCGCGCGCGTCGGCACCGGCAACATCGCCGGGGTGGCGACCGCGATCACCCTGGGCGGGGCGGGCGCCGTCTTCTGGATGTGGGTGATGGCGGTCATCGGCGCGGCCTCCGCCTTCGTGGAGTCGGCGCTCGCCCAGCTCTACAAGGTGCGCAACGCCTCCGGCGCCTACCGGGGCGGTCCCGCGTACTACATGCAGCGCGCGCTCGGTACACGCTGGCTGGGTGTCGTCTTCGCGGTGACCATCACCGTCACCTTCGGTTTCGTCTTCAACGCCGTGCAGGCCAACACCATCTCGTCGGTGGCCTCCGGCTCGCTGCCGGGGACCGGTACGGCGTGGTCCGGGCCGGTGGCGGGCGTGCTGCTGGCGGCGCTGCTGGCACTGGCCGTCTTCGGCGGGGTCCGGCGGATCTCGGCGGTGACCACCGTCCTCGTCCCGGTGATGGCGGTGGTCTACCTGCTGCTGGGCCTCGCGGTCGTCCTCCTCAACATCACCGAGCTCCCCCGGGTCGTCGCGGACATCGTCGGCGGTGCCTTCGGGCTGCGCGAGGTGGCGGCGGGCGGGATCGGCGTGGCGATCCAGCAGGGCATCCGGCGCGGCATGTTCTCCAACGAGGCGGGCCTCGGCTCGGCCCCGAACGCGGGTGCGACGGCGGAGGTCTCGCACCCGGTCAAGCAGGGCCTCGTACAGGCCCTCGGCGTCTTCTTCGACACGCTCCTGGTCTGCACGATGACGGCCTTCGTCGTGCTCGTGACCAATCCCGAGCTGTCCGGGCGCCAGGGCGCGGACCTCACGCAGACCGCGCTGAGCGAGACGCTGGGCGGCTGGGCGGGTCATCTGCTGACGGTGGTCGTCTTCATGCTCGCCTTCAGTTCGATGATCGGGAACTACTACTACGGCGAGACCAACATCCAGTTCATCACCCGCAAGCGGTGGGTCCTGCCCGGGTACCGCGCGCTGGTCCTGTGCGCGGTGGTGCTGGGCTCGCTGGGCTCGGTGTCGGTGGTCTGGAACCTGGCCGACGTCTTCATGGGCCTGATGGCGCTGGTCAACCTGCTCGCGATCCTGCCGCTGGCGGGGATCGCCTTCCGGCTGCTGGACGACTACCTCGCGCAGCGCCGGGCGGGCCTGGACCCGGTCTTCACCCGCGACCGCATGCCGGACCTGAGGGGCGTCCAGTGCTGGGACCCGGCCCGTGCCCCCGAGCCGGCCCGGGTCCCGGCGGGCGCGGCGCGGATCAGACCCTGACGGTGGTGAGGTCCTTGCCGCCGAGTGCGGCGAGGTCCTCGGGGTCGGAGGTGAGGACGGTGACGGGCCCCGGCGCGGCGAGCGCGGTGGCGGCGAGGATCGCATCGATGGCGTACTTGTGCCCGTGCAGGCCCGCTTCGCGCAGCAGGGCCGTGGCCCGGTGGGCGATCTCTTCGGTGACGGGTTCGACCACGATGCGGGACAGGGCCCACTGGAGGGCCGCGTGGTTGATGCGAGGGTGGATCACCTCGACCAGGGTGACCGTGCTCGTGATGACGCGTACGTCCCTGGCTCCGGCAGCCGCGAGCCATCCGACGACCTCAGGGTCCCTGAGGAGGTACTTGGAGAGGCCCTCGCTGTCGAGGACGAGAGTGGCCGCGGGGGGAACTAGCAGTGGCTTCATGCGGCGTTTCGGTCACTCTCTGCTGGGTCCCCGTGTTGGCTGGGGTGCTGGCTATCGGTGGGGATGGTCTGCTCCCGGCGTACGCCGAGCAGGATGTCCCCCTTGGCCTGGATCTCTTCCTGGCTGATCGGGCCGATTTCGGCCTCGGCCGCGGCGATGAGTTCGTTGAGGTTGTCCCGCTCGATCTGGCGGGCCACGGCGGCGGTGACGTAGGCGGAGAGGCCGGAGGGGCCGCTGCGGGCGCGGGCGGCCTCTGCGATGGCGCGGGGCATCGAGATCGAGTACTTCTGGGTGGCATCACTCATGCCACCCATGCTACTTCTGATGCTACCGCCGTGTTCGGCGTGTGGGCTGAGGAAATGCATACGCATAGGTTTCCGGCATATGCGCACCGTCGGGTGGGTTCCAGGGCGGGTTCGCCCGATGGGGTGAGGGGGCGGGTCCCGGGATGACGGAGGGCGGGGAGCCCCGTCGGTACGAGGCTCCCCGCCCTGCTCCTTCCGCGGAGGGCGTCAGGCTGTCGCCGGTTCCTTCGGCGGGCCGTCCGAGGCCGGGGACGGGACCGTGGGCGGGGCCGGAGAGGTCGCGGTGGCCGGGTCGGGGTCGGTGTTCAGGTCGGTCAGCATCTGGCGGGTGAAGCCGAAGAAGTAGGTGGCGATGAAGCCCACCAGGTAGCCGACGGCCAGCCCGCCCGCGTAGATCGCGATGGTCAGACCCATCCCGGCCTTGCCGTCCAGCAGCGGGAAGAGCGCCCAGCCCGAGGGGCCGATGGCGGTGGAGCCGAAGGCCACGCCGAGCTGGTTGAAGAGGCCGACGAAGGCGCCGCCGGCCGCGCCGCCGACGCAGGCGGTGACGAAGGGGCGGCCCAGGGGGAGCGAGACGCCGTAGATCAGCGGTTCGCCGACGCCTAGGAAGCCGGCCGGGAGCGCGGACCTGATGGTGGTGCGGAGCGAGCCGTTGCGCGGGAGCCGGCAGTACACCGCGATGGCCGCGCCGACCTGGCCCGCGCCCGCCATGGCGAGGATGGGCAGCAGGACGGTGTAGCCGGTCTGTTCGATCAGGGTGGTGTGGAGGGGGATCAGGGCCTGGTGCAGGCCGAGCATCACCAGCGGGAGGAAGAGCCCGCCCAGGACCAGCCCGGCGAAGGCGCCGCCGGTGGCGAGGAGCCAGGTGGCGAAGGTGCCGATGGCGGTGGAGACCTCACCGGCGACGAACATCAGGCCGAAGAGGGTGACCAGGCCGGCGATCAGGACGGTGAGGGTCGGGGTGACCAGGACGTCCAGGGACTCGGGGACCCATTTGCGGCACCACTTCTCGACGTACACGGCGAGCAGGGCCGCCGCCAGCGCGCCGAGGACGCCGCCCTGGCCCGGGGAGAGCTGCTGGCCGAAGGCGTCGATCTTCGCGACACCGGGGAAGACGATGATCGCGGCGACGGCGCCGCCGAGGATCGCGGTCCCGCCGAACTCCTTGGCCGTGTTGTAGCCGACGAAGACGGCGATCAGCGACATGAAGCCGGAGGCCATCGCGGCGAGCGCGGGGACGATCGAGGGCAGCCAGCCCAGGTTGGTCAGGACGCCGTTCAGCCCCGCGATGATGCCGCAGCCGATCAGGGCCGGGATCAGCGGCACGAAGATGTTCGCGATGCGGCGCAGGAACAGCTTGAAGGGCGTGGAGTTCTTCGCCTTCCGCGCCTCCTTGATCGCCGCGCCCTGCGAGGCCAGCGCGCCGGCGGTGACGGGGCGGGGCGCGGACGTGCGGCCCTCCGCGACCAGCGCCTCGAACTCGGGGGTCACCCGGGCGACGGTCCCCGGCCCCAGCACGATCTGGTAGGTGTCGTCCTCGACCACGCCCATGACGGCCGGGAGCGCCCTGAGGGCCGCGTCGTCGACGAGCGAGCGGTCGCGCAGGCCGATGCGCAGCCGGGTCATGCAGTGCGCGATCGAGGTGATGTTGTCCGGGCCGCCGACCAGAGGAAGGATCGCGGCGGCGGTGGCGCGGTTCTTGTCCGTGGACATGTGGTGGTCGCCTTGCTGTGGGAATGCGGGCGGGGGAGGGAGGAAGGGGGAGAGGGGAGGGGAGGGCGGTGCGGGTCAGCGGGCCTGGGTCTGGGCGAGGGTGAGGGCCGCGCGGAGGTGGCCGCCGGAGGCGGTGAGCAGCCCGGCCGCGGCCGGGCCGTCTACACCGCCGAGGACGACGAGGACGGCGTTCTTGACCTCGCCGCCGGTGGCGGTGAGCGCCGCCTCGATCTCCTCGTCGGGCGCCCCGGTGGCCAGCGCCACGATCCGGCGGGCGCGGGCGCGCAGCTTCTCGTTGCTGGAGCGCATGTCGACCATGAGGTTCCCGTACGTCTTCCCGAGCCGGATCATCGTGACGGTCGAGATCAGGTTGAGGACGAGTTTCTGCGCGGTGCCGGCCTTCAGCCGGGTGGAGCCGGTGAGCAGTTCCGGTCCGACGACGACCTCGACGCCGTGTTCGGCGGCTGCCGCGAGCGCGGAACCGGCGTTGCAGGAGAGGCCCACGGTGAGGGCGCCGCGGGTACGGGCGAACTCGACGGCGCCGATCGCGTACGGGGTGCGCCCGGAGGCGGAGATGCCGATCACGGTGTCGTCGGCGGTGAGGGCGAGGGCGGTGAGGTCCTCGGCGGCGAGTTCCCTGGAGTCCTCGGCGCCCTCGACGGCCTTGACCATGGCGGCGGGGCCGCCCGCGATCAGGCCGACGACCTGGGACGGGTCGGTGTTGAAGGTGGGCGGGCACTCGCTGGCGTCCAGGACGCCCATCCGTCCGGCCGTCCCGGCGCCCGCGTAGACCAGCCGGCCGCCCCGGGCCATCCGTTCCGCGATGGCGTCGATCGCGGCGGCGATCTCCGGCAGCCGGGCGGCGACGGCGGCCGGGACGGTGGCGTCCTCGCCGTTCATGAGGCGGACGATGTCGAGGGTGGGCAGCTGGTCGATCCCGGCCAGTTCGGGGCGGAACGCCTCGGTGGTCAGGGTCTCCAGCTGGTCGCGGAGGGCACGGAAGCCGGTGCGGTCGGTGCGGTCGGTGCGGTCGGTGCGGTCGGTGCGCGCGGTCATGGCGGGGGCTCCTGGCGGTTCGGCGGGTGGTGGTGCCGCTCAGCGGGTGGTGGTGCCGCGTCTGCTGCTGGGTACGGGGGCCCGGTGGCGGGAGGCGAGCGCCTCGTAGGAGGCGGTGAGGGCGGGTGCGGCGCTCTCGTAGGTCTGCTGGGCGACGCCGACGAAGAGGCAGTCGACGACGAGGAGCTGACTGGTGCGGCTGGACATGGCGGCCGGGCGGAGCTGGGTCTCGCGGGCCGCGGAGGTGGCCAGGACCAGGTCGGCGTAGTGGGTGACCGGGGAGTTCGGGCGGCCGGTGAGCGCGATGGTGGTGGCGCCGCGTTCGAAGGCGGTCCGGAGGGGGTCGATCACGTCGCCCGTCGAGCCGGAGTGGGTGATCGCGACGGCCACGTCGCCGGGGCGGAGCTGGACGGCGTTGGTGACGGCCAGGTGGGGGTCGCTGTGGGCGTGGGCGAGGAGGCCGATGCGGAGCAGTTTCTGGGCGAGGTCCTGGCCGACGAGGCAGGAGGCGCCGACGCCGTAGATGTCGATCCGGCGGGCCGTCGCGAGGGCGGTGACGGCTCCGGCGAGCTGGCCGAGGTCGAGCGCGGCGGCGGTGTCGGCGAGGGTCTGGGCCTCCTCGTGGGCCAGCTTGGCGATGACGTCCGCGAGGGGGTCGTCCACGGTGATGTCCGCGGTGACGGCGGGCGCCGTGCCCGACTCCTGCTGGGCGGCGAGGGCGGCGAGGGCCAGGCGCAGGTCGCGGTAGCCGGGGTAGCCGAGGAGGCGGGCGGCGCGGACGACGGTGGCCTCGCTGGTGCCGGTGTGCTCGGCGAGGGCGGAGACGGTGAGGCGGGCGCAGCCCGCCGGGTCGGCGGCGACGGCCTCGGCGACGGCCTGCACGGAGCGGGTCATGGAGGGGCCGAGGCTGCGGATGCGGGCGCGGAGCGTGCCGGGGGTGGGTGTGGGGGCCGGGGCGGTCGCGGGGACGGTCGCACGGGTGGTCACGCGGGTGGTCGCGGGGGCCGCCGCAGGAGCCGGGACCGGGGCCGGGGTGGTGGCCGGGGCCGGGGCCGGGGTGCGGGCGGGTTCCCGCGGGGTCCGGGGGGTCCGGGGGGCCTGCGCGGCGGTGGTGCTGAAAGTTTCTTTCGCGTCCGTGCTCATGGCTGAAACGTATTTTCAGTCGTGGCCGGACGTCAAGAAGCCGTAAGACACCGGTTGCCGGGGACCTCCGCGGCCCGGGAGGAGGGCCTTCGTCACTTGCCGGCACCCGGCGGCCGGGGGGCCACAATGGACGCATGGACCACGCGACCCCCCTGGAACAGGCGCTGCACGTTGCCCGCGCCCTCGTGCTCGCCGATCTCGCCGCGGGTGAGGTCGCCGACGCCGATGTCGTCTCCCTCGTGGAGGACTCGGTCACGCACCGCAGGTGGTGGGTGGAGCAGTGGCCCGAGGGGGTCGGCTACCTGGCCGGGCTCGTCGCCCAGGACGTGCAGGACGCGCTGCTGGAGAAGTACGGGCGCTGGCCGCTCTGCCCGGTCTGCGGGCACGGCGACCCGCACGCGCTGGACGTGGAGCCGGAGCTGGGCCCCGACCCGCACTGGGTCTGCTCGGAGGCGGGGGTCCGGGTGGCGGCGGTGGGCGCGCTGGGCCTCGTCCTCGGCGGCGGTGCCGACGCCGGAGCCGGAGCCGGTGGGGAGAGCGGCGCGGGCGGCGGCGCGGGCCGGTGAGCCGCCGGTGACGCTCTACATCGACCCGCCGACCTGGCCGGGCCACGGCCGCATGTGGTCGCACCTGGTCAGCGACGTCTCGTACGAGGAGCTGCATGCCTTCGCGGCGGGCATCGGCTGCCCGCCGAAGGCGTTCGACGGGGACCACTACGACGTCCCCTCGCACCGGTATCCGGGCGCGGTGGACGCGGGCGCGGTGGAGGTCGGCAGCAAGGAACTGGTCCGCCGCCTCACGGCCGCCGGGCTCCGCAGGCCGAAGGGCCGGCCAGCGTAGCGGGCGTACGGGTGGTGCGCGCGGGGCCTACGGGCCGGCCGTGGCGCACCGGGTGCGTGGCCCCCGTGGCCCCTGTGCACCCCGTGGCTGCCGGTCCGTACGGGGGCGTACGGGGCGTACGGGGCCACGTGCTGCGGGGCCGTCGCCGTGCGGTCCGGGCCTGTGGGCGGGTGCCCGCGCCCGCGCCCGGGCTTGTGGGCGGGGTCAGGCGCGGGCGGTCCGTTCCGGCAGCTCCGGGGCCGTGGCCGGGGCCGAGCCGGTGACCACCCGGGTCGCGCGGGGCGGCGTACGGCGGTCCAGGCGCAGGGCGGCGACGGCGAGGGCGATCGCGGTGACCGTCATGGCGGCGCCCGCCCAGGCGGTGGCGGAGAAGCCGAGCCCGGCGTCGATGACCGTACCGCCGAGCCAGGGGCCGCCGGTGTTGCCGAGGTTGAAGGCGGCCGTGGTGGTGGCGCCGGCCAGGGTCGGGGCGGCGGCGGCCACGTTGAACATCCGGGCGTTGAGCGCCGGGGCGGTGAAGAAGGCGGAGAGGCCGATGAGGAACGACAGGCCGATCGCCGCGGCCTGTACGGAGGCCAGCAGGGCCAGCGCGGTCAGGAAGACGGTCGAGGCGGTGATGCCCCAGATCATCACGCCGAACAGGTGCGCGTCCGCGACCCGGCCGCCGACGGTGGTGCCGATCAGCGCGCCCGCCCCGAAGAGACCGAGGACCCACGGGACCCACTGCGAGTCCAGCCCGGCCACGTCCGTGAGCAGCGGCGACAGGTAGCTGAAGGCGCAGAAGACGCCGCCCGCGGAGAGGGCCGTGAGGCCGATCGCCAGCCACACCTGGCGGTCGCGGTAGATCCCCAGCTCACGGCCGAGCGAGGGCTTCTCGGCGGGCAGCGGGATCTTGGGGACCAGCGCCAGGATGCCGGCGAGGGCGACGGCGGAGGCCGCGCCGACCGACCAGAAGGCCGAGCGCCAGCCGAAGTGCTCGCCGAGGAAGGCCCCGGCGGGGACGCCGAGGACGTTGGCGACGGAGAGGCCACCGATCATGACGGCCATGGCACGGGCCCGCTGGTCCTTCTCGACCATGGCGATGGCGACGGACGCGCCGACGGCCCAGAAGCCGGCGCAGGCGAGGGCGGAGACCACGCGGGAGGCGAAGAGCAGCTCGTACGTGGGGGCCAGCGCGCCCGCGACCTGGCCGAGGCCGAAGACGCTGATGAGCGAGACGAGGGTGGTGCGGCGCGGGAGGCGCAGGGTGGCCACGGCCAGCAGGGGGGCGCCGACGACCATGCCGATCGCGAAGGCGGATATGAGCAGGCCCGCCTGCGGAATGGTGACGTCCATGTCCTCGGCGATGGGTGGCAGGAGCCCGGAGAGCATGAACTCACTGGTTCCGAGGGCGAAGACGGACAGGCCGAGGACGTAGACGGCGACGGGCATGCGGGTGCGTGTGGCGGCTGCGGGCATGACTGTGGTCAACCGCCGCGAACGGGATCGAATTCCCGCGCACGTGTCGGCCGTGTGTCGGCCGTGTGCCGGCGTACGTACGGGTCGTCCGGGCAGGTCGTCCGGCCGGGGCGGCGGCGGGGCAGGGCGTGTCAGGGCGTGTCAGGCGCGGGGCAGCAGGGCGGCGAGTTCGGCGGTGAGGTTGGCGCGGGCCGGGGCCTCCCAGTGGGCGCGGCCGTGGGGGGTGCGGAAGAGGCGCGGCAGGTCGAGCAGGTGGCGCAGGACGGCGGCGCGGCCGGTGCGGAAGGCGTCGTCCGGGACGAATCCGTACTCGGCGCGGACAGCCGCGGCGTACGCGGCGTAGTCGGGGTGCGGGGGGCCGGCCAGGACGGCGAGGTCGGCGTCGCACAGGACCTCGCCGTTGGTGTCGCCGGGGGCGGGGTCGTGGCCGACGGTGAGCCGGACCAGCCGGGCCACCTCGGCGGTGCGGGCGGCGCCGACGCCGAGCTCGGGCAGGGCGCGCTCGGCCAGGGCCGCGCTGCGCTCCTCGTTCTCGGAGCGGTCGGGGCGGTAGACGGCGTCGTGGAACCAGGCGGCGAGCCGTACGGCGACGGGGTCGGCGGCGTGCGGGGCGAGTACGTCGATCCGCGCGAGGACGTCGGCCAGGTGCGCGGTGGTGTGGTACCGGCGCTGCGGCTCGGCCCAGGCGGCGAGGAGCCGCTCCGCGTAGGGGGCGGGGTCGCGCCGCGCTCCGGCGGCGGTGGCGGTCGCCTGCCAGGCGGCGCGGAGCCGGGCGGTGGTCGCGGCGGCGGTTCCGGCGGCGGGTGGGGCGGGGTCGGGCGGGGTGTCGGTGTGCGGGGCGTCGGTGTCCATGCGCACATTGTGGGGGTGGCGTGATTGTGCTGGTGGAGGGCGGGCGCGGGCCCGTACCCTGGACATTGGACTAGACCTATTTTTCATAAGGGTCACACGAGCAGTTTTCCGAAGGATGGGATCAAATGAGCAACCGTGCGCTCCTGGAGGTGATCGCCCTCGACGTGGAAGACGCGATCGCGGCCCAGGCCGGTGGGGCGGACCGACTCGAACTGGTCACCGACATGGCCGCCGACGGGCTCACCCCGCCTCGCGAGACCTTCGCGGAGATCAGGGCGGCGGTCGACATCCCGCTGCGCGTGATGCTCCGCAAGACGGACGGGTTCGCGGCGGGCGACGTCGACGCCCTCGTGGCCCAGGCGCGGGCGCTGCGGGCCGAGGGGGCGCGGGAGTTCGTCCTCGGCTTCCTGCACCCGGACGGCAGCCCCGACCTGGCCGCCGTCGAAGCCCTGGTCGCGGAACTGGACGGCTGCCGCTGGACCTTCCACCGCGCCGTCGACCGCGCCACGGACCGGGACCAGCTGCGGAAGGCGCTCGCGGAGCTGCCGGGTCTGGACACCTACCTGACCGCCGGTGCGGCGGCCGGGGTCGAGGTGGGGCTGCCGGTGCTGCTCGCGGAGGCGGCGCGGCGGGGGGAGCCGGGGTACGAGGCGCGGATTCTGGTGGGCGGCGGGCTGACGCTGGCGCACCTGCCGGTGCTGCGCGCGGCCGGGCTCGACGCGTTCCACATCGGCGGCGCGGCCAGGCCGCGGGGGTGGGAGCAGCCGGTCTCGGCGGCGGCGGTCGCGGAGTGGCGGGCGGCGCTGGCCTGACGGTCCGCGGCGGGGCGGCGGGGCCGGGCTTGGCCTTGGCGGGGGTCCGGGCGGGCCTTGGCGGGGTGGGGGCCGGTGCCGGGGGGGGGGGGGGGGGGGGGGGGGGGGGGGGGGGGGGTGGGGGGGGGGGGGGTGGGGGGGGGGGGGGGGGGGGGCGGGCGGGGGCCGA
>NZ_JBITDK010000025.1:0-99452 GCF_044454165.1 Streptomyces sp. NPDC051567
TGTGGGGGGTGGGGGGGGCGGGGGGCCGCGCCCGCCCGCGGGCGAGGCGCCCCCCCCCCCCCCCCCCCCGCCCGGGCGCGGGGGGGGGGGGGGCGGGGGCGCCCCCCCCCGCCCCCCGCCCCCGCGCCCCGCCCCTTGAGCGGATCGCACACCCCCCTCTCCGTCCCACCATGTCCCCTACGTCCACACCGCCACCCCCACCCACGCCGTCACCACCAGCAGGCACGCGAGCAGTTCCACCAGCACGCTCGTCCCGACCTCCCGCATCACCACCCGGGTGGACGCCCAGGCCTCGCCGTGACCGCGCAGCCGCAGCCGTTCGCAGAGGTAGACGCCGCCCACGAAACCCGGGACCGCCCCCACCACCGGGATCAGCACGAAGCCCAGTACCGCACCGGCGCCCGCGTACGCCGCCGTCCGGGTGGTCGCCCCGGCCACCCCCCGTATCCGGCGCGGGGGCAGCAGCCACTGCACCACCTGGACCACCAGCAGCAGGGCGGTCGCCGAGACCAGCAAGGTCCAGGACGGCGCCGATCGTTCGTGCAGCGCCCACCACACCAGCCCCGCCCACACCAGCCAGGTGCCCGGCACGCCCGGGACCAGGACGCCGACCACCCCGAGCAGCAGCACCAGCCCCACCAGCAGCGCCTGAGGCAGATCCATCTGCCCAGCGTGACCGACCGGCGGCTATCGGGCCACCCAGCCCCGTTCGTACGCGTGCCAGCCGAGCTGGAGCCGGGTCGTGACCCCGCACAGCTCCATCAGCCCCTTGACCCGGCGCTGGACCGTCCGCAGCCCCAGCTCCAGGTGTTTCGCCACGCGCGCGTCCGTCATCCCGGCCAGCAGCAGGGAGAGGATCTCCAGGTCCGTGGCGTCGGGCCCGCCCCCGGCCTGCTCGGGGGCGCCGGTCATGCCCAGGCGCAGCGGCAGCGACTCCCGCCACACCGCCTCGAAGAGGCCCGCCAACGACTCCAGCAGCCCCGACGCGTGCACCACCAGCGCCGCAGGCTCCGCCCCCCGCGCCGTCAGCGGGACCATCGCCAGCGACCGGTCCGCTATCACCAGCTTCGTCGGGACCTGCCGCGTCACCCGGACCCGCTCGCCCCGCGCCAGCGCCGTCGACACCTCCCGGACGCCCCGGGGCAGGGTCAGCACCTCCCGGTCGATCACCACCCGGTAGGCCACCCCCCGGACGGCGGCCCGTTCCTCCGCCTCGTTCGCCGCACCCGTCACCACCTGCGGGCGCCCGGTGACCAGCGCGCACACCTCCTCCACCGCGCCCAGCTGGAGCTGGTGGAAGCGGTGCGCCACCGCGCTCGCGCCCGTCACCACCTCCACCAGGTCGTGCACCGCGGGCTCGGCCGCCTCCACCCGGTACTCCCGCGCCAGCAGCGCCGCCGCCAGCTCCGCCTGCTCCAGCTCGTGCCGCTGCTGGGTGAGCAGGGCCCCGAGCGCGGCACCCGGCGGGGCCGCGACCCACCGGCCCGGCCGGGCCGAGGACTGCGCCGCCAGCCCGTGCCGCTCCAGATGACGCAGCGCCCGTTCGGTCTGGGGCACCGGCAGGGTCAGCCGGTGCGCGAGGTCGGGCACTTCCGCCACCCCCAGCGCCACCAGCGCGCGGTACGCGGACTCCTGCCCCTCGTCCAGGCCGATCGCACCCAGCAACCCGTCCACCCCCACTCTCCGTGCTGTTCCCGGCGGGAAGCGGCCACGGCGCGAACCCGCCCCCGCCATCATCGCCGTACCCGCCGCCTCTCCGCCAAGGCGATGCCACCGCAGTACCGGCAACCGCCTCCCGGCAGCCCTTTGCGCCGTAGCCACGCCGCGTAATGCGGCAGTTGGCGGGGATTGACCCGGGGGGAGTGATGCGCCCGGTATCGGATCTGATGCGAGATCTGATGCGGGTCTGTTGCCGGGTCCGGCGACGCGCACGGCGACGCGCACGGCGGTGGGGGTGGCCACCGAGGCCGGGGAAGGCCCACCGGGTAGCGGCCCGGCGGGCCCTTTTCCCGCGTTCACCACCCTTCGTCCCCCCGGGCGCCCGACAATGGGCGGATGAGTCAGCGGGGCGCGGACGACTGGTGGCAGAAGCTGTACGAGGACCCGGAGACGGGCGCCGGAGCCGACCCCGGGGACACCCTGGACCACCGGTTCCGCTCGGCGGTGGTGCTGGTCAAGGGCGAAGCGGGCACAGGGGAGCCGGTCAGGGGCGAACCAGGCAGGGGCGAGCCGGTCCCGCCGGAGTCGCGCCCGCCGGAGCCGGAGCCGCGCCTGCCGCGCCCCCGGCGCGTCCCGGCCCCCGTGACCGTCCCGCACGACCCGCCCGTACTGCCCGGCGCGCCCCCCGTACGCCGTGACCCCCGTTCGGCGGGGGAGACCGGGTACGCGCTCGGCCGGGTGACGGTGCCGCCCGCCGAACGGCCGGACGGCCCCGGAGCGGCGGACGGCCCCGCGACGGTGGCGGCCGGGCCTCCGCCGGCGCCACCCGGGCCCGCGCCGTCCGTCTCCCCGGCGGCGGACGCCACCCCCGGTACGGAGCCCGGCGGGCGCCCCGAGGTGCGCCACCTCGGCGACCGGGCCCCCACCTACGCCGCCGAGCCCGGCATCCTCCCGCCCGCCGACCCGGACGCCCTCGACGCCCTGACCCCCGACACGGTCCTGGACGGGGCCCGCTACGGGGGCGCGGTCCTGCGGACCGTCTCCTTCCGCGGGGACTCCGCCCGCTTCCGCGGCGAGGCCCGCCGCGACTTCCTGCTCACCGCCCGCTTCGGCACCGGAGCCGAAGCCCTGGTCCTGGTCGCCCTCGGCGGCGGGGACCGGGCCGCGCCCTGGGCCGCGGAGGCCGCCGCCGAGCTGTGCCGTTCGGTCGCGGCGGCCGTCGGGCGCAGCCGGGAGCACCTGGTGGACGACCTGCGCACCGGCCGCCGCGACGCCCTCCGCTCGGGCCTCCAGCGGCTCACCGACCGGGGGTACGGGCTGCTGCGGGCCCGCGCGGCGCAGCGGGGACTCACCGAGGAGGCGTACACGGCCGGGCTGCGCGGGCTGCTGCTCCCGGCCGACCCGAAGTGCCGCACCCGGGTCGGCTTCGGCGCCGGCTCGGGCGGGCTGTTCCGGCTCCGGGCGGGCCGCTGGGAGGACCTGGAGCCGGACGGGCCCGCCGCCCCGGAGCCGCACGGTGGCTTCCGTTTCCGCGCCTGCGTGGCCCGGCCGGGGGACACCCTGCTGCTCTGTTCCGGCGGGCTCGCGGCCCCGATGCGGGAGGAGGGGCTGCTCGCGGCCGAACTCGCGGCGCGCTGGGCGCTGCCGGAGCCGCCGGGCCTCGCCGCTTTCCTCGCGGACGTCCAGCTCCGCCTCAAGGGCTACGCCGACGACCGGACCGCCGCCGCGCTCTGGGAGGCGTAACCGCCGCACACGTGGCTGGATGGGAGGCGGACGCGACGGAGCGAGCGGACCGGCCGACCGGAAGGGGCCCCTCATGGCCAGGCAGAACGTGGCGGAGCAGTTCGTCGACATCCTCGTGCGCGCGGGTGTGCGGCGGATGTACGGGGTCGTCGGTGACAGCCTCAACCCCGTGGTCGACGCGATCCGCCGGACGGGCGGCATCGACTGGGTCCAGGTCCGCCACGAGGAGAGCGCCGCCTTCGCGGCCGGAGCCGAGGCCCAGATCACCGGCCGTCTCGCCGCCTGCGCGGGCTCCTGCGGCCCGGGCAACCTCCACCTGATCAACGGCCTCTACGACGCCCACCGCTCGATGGCCCCGGTCCTCGCCCTCGCCTCGCAGATCCCCTCCGCCGAGATCGGCCTCGGCTACTTCCAGGAGACCCACCCCGACCAGCTCTTCCGCGAGTGCAGCCACTACAGCGAACTCATCTCCCACCCCGCCCAGATGCCCCGGCTGCTCCAGACCGCCGTCCAGCACGCCGTGGGCCTCGGCGGGGTCAGCGTGGTCGCGCTGCCCGGGGACGTCGCCTCCCTGCCCGCCCCGGAGAAGGCCGCCGAATGCGCGCTGGTGACCGCGCGCCCCACCGTGCGGCCCGGCGACGGCGAGATCGAGAAGCTGGTCCGGCTCGTGGACGAGGCCGACAAGGTCACCCTCTTCTGCGGCAGCGGCACCGCCGGGGCGCACGCCGAGGTGATGGAGTTCGCGGGCCGCGTCAAGGCACCCGTCGGCCACGCCCTGCGCGGCAAGGAATTCATCCAGTACGACAACCCGTACGACGTCGGCATGAGCGGACTCCTCGGCTACGGCGCCGCCTACGAGGCCACCCACGAGTGCGACCTGCTGATCCTGCTCGGCACGGACTTCCCGTACAACGCGTTCCTCCCCGACGACGTGAAGATCGTCCAGGTGGACATCCGCCCCGAACGCCTCGGCCGCCGCTCCCAGCTCGAACTGGGGGTCTGGGGAGACGTACGGGAGACCCTGCGCGCCCTGAACACCCGGGTGCGGGCCAAGACGGACCGCCGCTTCCTGGACCGGATGCTGAAGAAGCACGCGGACACGCTGGAGGGGGTGGTGAAGGCGTACACGCGCAAGGTGGACAAGCACACGCCGATCCACCCCGAGTACGTGGCGGCCGTCCTCGACGAACTGGCCGACGAAGACGCCGTCTTCACCGTCGACACCGGGATGTGCAACGTGTGGGCGGCGCGCTACCTTTCCCCGAACGGCAAGCGGCGCATCATCGGCTCGTTCAGCCACGGCTCCATGGCCAACGCCCTCCCGCAGGCCATCGGCGCGCAGTTCACCGACCGGAACCGTCAAGTGGTGTCGATGTCGGGCGACGGCGGTTTCTCCATGCTGATGGGAGATTTCCTCACGCTGGTGCAGTACGACCTGCCCGTCAAAGTGGTGTTGTTCAACAACTCCGCCCTGGGGATGGTGGAGTTGGAGATGATGGTTTCCGGCCTGCCGTCCTACGGGACGACGAACAAGAACCCCGACTTCGCGGCGGTGGCCCGGGCGGCGGGTGCGTACGGGGTGCGGGTGGAGAAGCCCAAGCAGCTCACGGCGGCCCTGCGGGATGCTTTCCGGCACCCGGGTCCGGCCCTGGTGGACGTGGTCACCGACCCCAACGCGCTGTCGATCCCGCCCCGGATCAGTGCGGACATGGTGGCTGGTTTCGCACTGTCGGCGAGCAAGATCGTACTGACGGGCGGGGTCGGCAGAATGATCCAGATGGCCCGCTCCAACCTCCGCAACGTGCCACTTCCCTAGGACTGCTGGGCCTGCCGGCCTCCCCGGGCAAGGGGACGCCCGCTCCCCACGTGGTGGAAGCGGGCGCCCCGACGGCCGGTCGTCAGAGCCGGCCACCCTTGACGGCGTTCAGGAACACGCCCCAGTGGGAGTCGCCGAAGACGAGTGCCGGACCGGCGGGCACCTTGGAGTCACGGACGGGCACGGCGCCGCAGACGCCGTGGGCGACCTCCAGGCAGTTGGTAGCACCCTCGCTGTAGCTGCTCTTCGTCCAGATGAGTCCGGAGGCCGAGGAGTTCGAGATGACGGTCATTTCAGATCCTTCATGAGTGTTGCGATGAGGTCGGCCGATGCGTCGAACGGGAGGGCGTGGGCCCTGAGATGCTCGAAAGCACTCCCGTAGACCGACACATCTGCGGCGTTCTCAACATACAGAGCACTGGCCAGGTGCTCCACGAGCACGACGTCCAGGTCGGCGCTCTCGGGGAACCCCAGCACCGTGAACGGCCCACTCATCCCGGGGTGGGGAGGCGCGTCCAAGGGGAGGATCTGTATGGCGACGCTCGGGATGTCCATCAGGTCGAGCAGGTGGCGGAGCTGATCCCGCATCACCCTCGGGCCCAGTTTCGGATGGAGCGCGGCCTCGTGGAGGATCGCCCAGACCTCCAGCGGCGCGGGACGCGTCAGCACGGCCTGACGTCCCATGCGGACCTGTACGAGGGCCTCCACCTCTTCCGCCGTTGACGTCGGGTTGATGGCGCTCATCGTCGCCCGGGCATACGAGGCGGTCTGGAGCAGTCCGGTGATCAGCTGAGTCTGGTAGGAACGCAGGCTCTTCGCGTCCGCTTCCAGGCTGATCAGCTCCGCGTAGGCGGGCGAGATGATGTCGCGGTACGTCTGCCACCACCCGCGCCGTGCGCCGTCACGCGCCAGCGCGAGGAGGAGGTCCCGCTTGGCGACGTCCTCGACGGAGTAGGCGTCGAGCAGCGCGTTCAAGGCGTCCGGCTTGATGCCGAGTTGTCCCCGCTCCACGCGTGACAGTCGCGGCCCGTCGTAGCCGTGCCCGATCTGACGGGCGATGTCGTCCAGCTTCTGACCGGCCCGCTCCCGGAGGGTGCGAAGCTCCGCACCCAGCCGACGCCGGCGCACTGAGGGTGCGCTCATGGCCTCCCCTTTCCTTGTCGGCCTTCCGATGCCAGGTGGACGCATGTTTCCACAACCAGGGCCGCTCGGAGGCGAATATGCAATTTTGTAGATCTTGCTCAGGCAGTTGCAATGAATGCCCGTGAGTGCCAATCTGATTCCTGCAACCACTGAGCGTAGCAGCGCAGTTGCGGTGAGGAGTGACCCATGTCGTGCGAACCCGGCTCGACCGTCGAGGGCGAGAAGGACGAGGCCCCTACCTCGTTCCCGCCCATACCGCGGCCCGCTCGTGGTTGCGACGTGTGCGGCGCCCTGTTCGCGCAGTGGCTGCGCCTTCGTGATCCCCGCTCGGACGCGTACGACCGCGCCGAGGCGGCGGCGGTGGAACGCGAGATCCAACTCCACCCGCACGCGGGGGAGTAGCCGTGCCGGCCGGCTACCGCTACGACGAGGAGTTCCTCCAGGCACTCGAAGCCGCGATGTCGGCAAGGCGGCGAAAGGCGGAGGAAATCGAATGGCTGGCATCCGCATCGGATGCGGCCAGTACCGCGGCCCAGTGGGTGGGGGCCGCACCGGACTCGTGTGCCGAGTCCTCATAGACCCGCCGTCGGTCTGGTCGACGACGGTGGAGGGGCGGCAGAGCGCGGGTGCCGGTGAGGTCGGCCACCCGCCGCTCTGCCCGTTCCGGGCCGCCGCCCGTCAGGGTGGTGAGGCCGCGGACACCCGCTCCCGGTGGCTCCGGGGGCGGGTGTCCGCACGATGCGAAATCCGACGATCCGACGAGTTCGACGAAACGACAGGAGAACACCATGGCCGAGGGCAAGCACGCCGGAAAGCCGCAGGACAAGCCGTGGACGCCGCCGGAGGACAAGCCCAGCCCCGACACCGCCCGTCCGGTACCGCAGCCGTCCACCCCGTCCGCACCGGGCAAGAAGTGAACCGCGCGGTCTGCCGCACGGCACTGGAGACCATGGGACTGCTCCGGGAGGGATGGATCGCGTCCGCGTTCGACACCGTCGACCGGGAGGCGTTCGTCCCTTCGGCCCTGTGGCTGCCCACGCGGGACACCGAGGGCCTGTGGGAGTTCGTGGACCGTGACGTCGACGCCGAGGGGTGGGGGCGCGCCGTCTGGAACCCGCACCAGTCGGTGGTCACGCAGATGAACGACGGCCGCACGGCCCCGGAGGGCCCGGCGGCCGGCACCTTCACCTCGTCGGTCTCCGCGCCGGAGATCGTGCTGCGCAAGCTCCACCACCTGGGTCTCCAGGAGAACCATCGCGTCCTGGAGATCGGCACCGGCTCGGGGTACAACACGGCGTTGCTGTGCGAGCGGGTGACGCCGGGCCGGGTCACGTCCGTGGAGGTCGACGCGGAACTGGCCGTCCGAGCAGCGGACAACCTCGAATCGGCGGGCTACGCGCCGGAGCTGGTGCACGGTGACGGTCTCCTGGGGGCGCCGGGCAAGGCCCCGTTCGACCGGATCATCAGCACGGCCGCGGTCCGCCGCATCCCCCGCGCGTGGATCACGCAGACCGCACGCGGCGGGACGATCCTCACCCCGTTCGGCACGGCGTACAGCAATGCGGGACTGCTGGACCTGCGGGTGGACGACGGCATCGCGCACGGGCGGTTCGCGGGGGAGTCCTCGTTCATGTGGGTCCGCAGCGAACGGCCCACCGTCGACCTGCGCGTCCCCGAGGAGTCGCTCACGCGTCCGTCGCCGATCGCCCCTGAGCAAGTCCTCGGAGGGGGACACCTCCAGGACTTCGCCATCGGCCTCCAGGTGCCGGACGTCTCGTACTCGCACCGCGGAGAAGGAGAGGAGAGGAAGGTCCAGTTCGTGGACGAGGCCGGTACGTCGGCCACCATCGTCAGCTACGCCGACTGGTGGGCGGCGGAGGCGGTCCGCTCGTGGGGGCCGCGTGACCTCTGGGCGGAGGTGACGGCCGCCTGGACCTGGTACGAGGAACAGGACCGGCCCCACCTCACGCGCTTCGGCATCACGGCCGACGCGAGGGGCCGGCAGTTCTGGCTCGACGGACCGTACAACCCGGTGGGCGCGTAGCGCCCTGCCCGGCCACCGGTGTCAGCCCCGGTCGTCCTCGGCCGGCCGGGGCCCGCGAGGCCGCTCGCGCGTGAGATCCGCC
This sequence comes from Streptomyces sp. NPDC051567, assembly GCF_044454165.1. Lineage (NCBI taxonomy): Bacteria > Bacillati > Actinomycetota > Actinomycetes > Kitasatosporales > Streptomycetaceae > Streptomyces > Streptomyces sp. NPDC051567. The sequence continues at coordinate 8,488 of NZ_JBITDK010000025.1, forward strand.
GACCTTGCCCGGCACGGGACTCCCGTAAACGCCGGGGAGATTTCCTCACGCTGGTGCAGTACGGCCTGACCGTCAAAGTGGTGTTGTTCAACAACTCCCCCCTGAAAAGGGTGGAGTGGGAGCCGATGATTTCCGGCCTGCCGCCGTACGGGACGACGGACAGGAATCCCGACGTCGCGGCGGTGGGCCGCCCCGGATCGGTGCGGGGGATGCTGGCTGGTTCCGCACGGTCGGTGAGCGAGTTCGTACGGACGGGCGGTGTTGGCACACTGATCCAGATGGCCCGTTCCGGCCTCCGCGACGTGCCACTTCCGTGAGCCCGCAGGAGTGCGGCCCGGCCCCGGGGGCATGCATCCCGTAGGCCAGTTCGAGCAGGACGGACGCGGGAGGTACATCGCCGTGCGGATGGGGGCGAAGACCGGGAAACAGTGGGGGCGGGGAAGGCCCGACCCGTGCGGGGCGTCCGCCGGGGGCGGCTCCGCCGCTCCCGACGCGCTGCGGATCACCCGCAGCGTGCGCCGGGCGGACCTGAGGGCGGTGGGCGAGGTCCGGGGAGCGCTGCGGGAGCTGATGCGCCCCAGGTGTCGGCCCGACGCCACCGAGGCGGCGGAGCTGCTGGTCACCGAGCTGGTCACCAACGCCCTCGTCCACACCGGCCAGGGCGCGGAGGTGTCCGTGAGCCTCGCCGCGACCCGGCTGCGGGTGGAGGTCCGCGACTACGCCACCCGCCGGCCCCGCCCGTACGTACCGACCGTCGACGACGGTACGCACGGCCGCGGCCTGGTGCTGGTGGAGGCGCTCGCCGACACCTGGGGCGTGGACACCCCGCCGCTGGGCCGCGGCAAGGTGGTGTGGTTCGAACTCGAAGGCAAGGCGGGCGGTTCGTGCGACGCGTACGAGGCCACCTACGGCGGCACCTACGACGTGGGGCCCGCCTGAGGAGAGGCGGGCCCCACGTCGTAGGTCCGGATGTTGGTCCGGCTGGCCGTGCCGGCCGGGAGGGCCGGTCCGGGCTCAGCCGAACTGCTGCTCCAGGTCCTTCAGTTTGCGCTCCAGGGAGTCGAGTCGGGGAAGGGTCTGGGTGTCGTCCTCGGCGGTGAGGTCCACCGTCCGGGTCCCGGCCGCGGCCTCAGCCGGGTCGGTCCCGCCCACGGCCTGCAGGGAGAGCCGGCCGGGGGGAGCGGCCAGCGGTGACCTGGGGTACGGGGGCAGTTGTCCCGTTTCCGGTATGGCGGGCTCCGCGCCGACCGGCGCGGAGCCCGTCCCGGGGGCCAGCCCCGGCAGGTCGACCTGCCGGGCGCGGGCACGTCCGAACGCCCGGTGCTGGCGGCCCAGCGCCTTGATGTGGGCGCGGTCCAGACGGTGCTGCTCCCGCCTGCGGTGCCGGTCCTGTTCCTTCTCCTTCTTGTCCTCGCGCACCTCGTCCACGGCCTCGTCGAGGGTGCGCACCCCCTCCAGCAGCATGAGCGACCACGCGCCGAAGGTCTCCCGGGGCGCCCGCAGCCAGCGGACCATCCTGATCTGCGGCAACGGCCGCGGGATCAGGCCCTGTTCCCGCAGGGCCGCCCGGCGGGTCTGTTTCAGGGCCCGGTCGAAGAGGACCGCGGCCGAGAGCGACATCCCGGCGAAGAACTGCGGAGCGCCGTCGTGTCCCATGCCCCGTGGCGCGTGCACCCAGTTGAACCAGGCGGCGGCGCCCGCGAAGAGCCAGACCAGCAGCCGCGACCCGAGGGCCGCGTCCCCGTGGCTGGCCTCGCGGACGGCGAGCACCGAGCAGAACATGGCCGCGCCGTCGAGGCCGAACGGAACCAGGTACTCCCAGCCCCCGGAGAGGTTCAGGTTCTGCCGGCCGAAGCCGACCAGCCCGTGGAAGGAGAGCGCGGCGGCGACCGCCGCACAGCAGAAGAGCAGGACGTACGAGGCGCTCCCGTAGACGGCCTCCTTGCGGCGCCGCCGCTCCTCGCTGCGCTCCCAGGTGTCCTCGGCCGCTGCCTTCTCGCCTTCCCGCTTGCCCCGGGCCAGTACCGCAACTGCCGCAAGTACGCCCAGGATCAGCAGGCTGCCGGGCAGCAGCCAGTCCAGCGATATGTCGGTCAGTCTCATGCGGATGTCCCTTGCCTCTGCCTCGCGTATGCGGCTTTCCGGGCGTCATAGTGACGCAGCCGGTCCGCTCCGCACGCGGGTTTCGGGGCAAATGGACGCCAATGAGGGGCGGGTCCCGCCGGATAGGGTGTTGTCGCTCGAACTGGCACCCGTACGAGCCGGGTTGTGTTCGAGTGCGGCCACCCGTTCGGGTGGGTTCAGGCGGCGGCGGTGAGGCGCGCGACGCGGTCCGCGTCGCAGGTCCGGGGGCAGGTGACGCAGGTGTCCTCGGGCCGGATCGTGTAGAAGAAGCAGCAACTGGCCCGGTCCCGCGTGGGCAGCTCCCGCCCGCCGGGGCCCGTGAGCGTACGGAAGCCCGCGCCGCCCGTGTAGGGGGCCGCCCCGCCGGGCAGCAGCCCCTCCAGCCCGGCCATGGCCCGGTCCTCCTCGCCGAGCAGCTGCCCGATGTACCAGAGGCTCTCGACGACCTCGTCGGTGACCATGCCCCACAGGGCGCGGCGGCCCCGGCGCAGCCGCGGGCCGAAACCTTCCAGCACGGGCCCGAGGTGCTCGGCCACGGCGGTCCGCACCTCGTCGCGCAGCGCCTCCTCGCCGGGGACGACCCGGGCCCCGGGGAGGGCGGCGGCCGGATCGTCCGGCAGACAGGCGAAGCCCTCGACGCGTACGGACATCCGGCCGGTGGCCCGGTGGAAGGCCACCCCGGCGGCGGGCAGGCGGGGGACCCTGCGGTGCAGGAACCACGGGACGGTGAAGAGCAGGCAGGCGGGCCACGCGTACCGGTGCAGCCCGAAGGAGGCGATCACATCGGGGCGGCCCCGGCTCCCGTAGTCCCGCAGGACCTGGGCGTCGTCCCAGGCGAGGAAGGCGTCCAGGGCCGGTCCGCCGGCCGCCAGTTCGTCCGCTCCGACCCATCCCGCGCCCCGGGGTGCGGGCTCCTCCGGGGTCCGTTCCTCGATCCGCAGCCCGCCGAAGACCTCGGTCAGCCGGGCGTACGCGCCCGCCGTCGCGGAGGCGGGCGGGGCGTGCGGGGCGGGTCGGGGGGACGGCAGGGCGTGAGCGGCTGTGCCGGGCATGACGGACCACCGGATCGCGCGATTGTGGACAGGTAAGCCTTACCTTACCTGATCCCTGTCGATCCGTATCGTCACCGACCGTGCACCGTCAACTATTCTCGGGAGCGGTCGAAACCTGGAGGAGGACCGAGTGCGTGAAGCGGCCCGGACCCGGGTGCCGGCGGAACCGGTGGTCACAGCGGTGCGGTACGTGCCGGGACCACCGCGCAAGGTGTCGCGCCATTCGGTGCGCGGGCAGATCCTCGACGCCCTGCGCGCCGCACTGGTCGACGGGGAACTGGCGCCGGGGCAGATCTACTCGGGCCCGGTGCTGGGGGAGCGGTTCGGGGTCTCCGCGACCCCGGTGCGCGAGGCGATGCAGCAACTGGCCCTGGAGGGGGCGGTGGAGTGCCTCCCCAACCGGGGCTTCCGCGTCCTGTCCCGCACCCCCCGCGAGCTGGCCGAGCTGGCCGAGGTCCGGGCGCTGCTCGAAGTGCCGGTCATGCTCCGGCTGGCGCGGGCCGTCCCCGCGGACATCTGGGAGACCCTGCGCCCGGCGGCCTGCGCCACGGTCACGGCCGCGGCGGCGGGCGACCTGCCGGGCTACGCGGAGGCGGACCGGGCCTTCCACCGGGAGGTCCTCTCCCTGGCCGGCAACGGCCGGCTGGTCCAGGTGGCCGAGGAGCTCCACCGCCGCGCCCAGTGGCCCCTGCCGGGCGCCCCGCGCGTGCGCCGCGCCGACCTGGTCGCCGACGCGGCGGAACACTCGGCCCTGCTGGACGCGCTGATCGCGGGCGACCTCCCGGTGGTGGAGTCCCTCGTCCGCGAACACCTCGCCTGCTGCCCCGCCTGAACCCGGCCGCCTGAACCCGGCCGCCCGAACCCCGGGCCGTCAGGCACCCTCCGGCAGGGGGGCCGGCGCCGGGTGGAGCTGGTCCGCCAGCCAGGTCGGGATGCCGCCCAGCAGGTGGAAGAGGCGCCGCGCCTCCGCGCGCAGCCGGGCCGCCTCCGGTTCGGGCTCGGCCTCGGCCAGCGCGGCCAGCGCCGGGGCCGTGCCGATCAGGAAGCCCAGCTCCTCCCGGATGCGCAGGGACTCCGCGAAGCCCGAGCGGGCCTCGGCCACCTCGCCGTCCCGCAGGGCCAGCGCGGCCAGGTGCCGCCAGGTGAAGGAGAGCAGGAGCGTGTCCCCGTGGGCCAGGGCCCCTTCGTGCGCCCGCCGGTACGCGGGGCGGGCCGACTGCGGGGCGTCGGCCAGGTGTTCCGCGACCAGGCCGCGGCGGAAGTCCAGCAGCGGCCTGGTCCGCGACCCGGGGGCGAGCAGGGCCGCCGCCCGGCCCAGGGCCGAGCGGGCCTCGTCGGCCCGGTCGCGGACGCCGAGCACGGTGGCGGCGTAGGCCAGGTGGCCGCGTTCGCAGGCGGCGGCGCCGCGCTCGTCGTCTTCGCGCGCCACCGCCTCCGCGGTCCGCAGCGCGTCCTCGGCCTCCGCCCAGCCCCGGCCGGTGAACAGGCACCGCTCGCCCAGCAGCGCGGTCCGCTGCACGGCCGCTCCGGCGTTGCCCAGGTGCGGCGTCAGCAGGGCCGCCGCGTCGGTCCAACAGCCGCGTGAGCGCAGCCGCCATATCGCCCGCTGGAGGGGGTCGTCCCCCCCGGTAGTTCCGGCACCGGACATGGCGGTGTCCGCCACATTGCCCTCCCCAAAGCGACCGAGCGGCACATCATTGAGCCCTGGGGCGAAATGAGAGCACGAACAGCGGTGATCGGCCAAGGGGTCGGGTGAACATTTTCACAAAGTCCGGAGGCCTCGTCAGGCGTGGTGGGGCCGGTCCGGCGGGCGGCGGAGCGGATCTTCTCAGCTCATCCGCAGTGCCAGGAAGAAGTCGAGCTTGTCCTCCAGCCGGGACAGGTCCCGTCCCGTCAACTGCTCGATTCGCCCGACCCGGTAGCGCAGGGTGTTGACGTGCAGGTGCAGCCGGGCCGCGCACCGGGTCCACGAGCCGTCGCAGTCCAAGAACGCCTCCAGCGTCGGGATGAGCTCCGCGCGGTGGCGCCGGTCGTACTCCCGCAGCGGGTCCAGCAGCCGTGCGGTGAAGGCGCGGCGCACGTCGTCCGGCACGAACGGCAGCAGCAGCACGTGCGAGGCCAGCTCGTGGTGGCCCGCCGCGCAGACCCGGCCCGGCCGGGCCGCGGCGACCCGGCGGGCGTGCCGGGCCTCCTCCAGCGCCCCGCGCAGCCCCTCCGCGGAGTGCACGGCCGCGCTGACGCCCAGGGTGAGCCGGCCGTCGTCGGCCAGACCGGCCGCCAGGGGGCCCCGTACGGCCGCGAGCAGCTCGTCCGCGTGCAGGGCCGCGCCGGGCTCCTCGCCCTCCCCGGACGGCGCGGGCAGCGGGACGAGGGCGACGGCCTCGTCACCCAGGTGGGCCACCGCGATCCGGTCCGAGGGCTCGGGCCCCGGCAGGGACGGGTCGACGAGGATCTCCTCCAGCAGGGACTGGGCCACCGGGCCGCCGGGCACCGGGCCGTCCTCCCACTCGACCCGGGCCACCACGACCTGCCAGTGCGGGGCGGCGCCCAGCCCGGGCAGCAGCACCGGGGCCGCCACCCGCAGCCGGGCGGCGGTCTCGGCGGGCGCGGCGCCCGTCTGGACCAGCTCCAGCACCTCCTGGGCCAGACGGCGGCGGACGGTACGGGCCGCGTCGCGCCGGTCCCGCTCGACGGCGATCAGCTGGGTGACACCCTGGAGCAGGTCCAGGCGTTCGGCCGGCCAGTCGCCCGCGTCGGCCTCGACCGCCAGCAGCCAGTCGGACAGCACGCTCTCGCGCACGTCGCGCGCGGGCCGGCCGTCCGGTCCGCGGCCGTTCCCGCGGACCGGGAAGAGGGAGTAGGTGACACCCTGGACGGAGACCCGGTGCGGGCCCCTGCGGCCGGTGCGGACCGCCGCGAGGTGCTCGCCGGCCAGCGCCGCGCACACCGGCGGCGCCAGCGGCTCACCGGCCCCGGCGATCTGCCGGCCGGTGGGCGAGAGCACCCAGGCCCGCAGGTCGAGGTCGGTGGTGAGCAGGTCCAGGACGACCTCGGGTCCGCCGCCGGCCGGGCCCGAGGTCATCAGGCGCCGGTGGCGGTCCACGACGGCCGCGAGGTCCCCGGCGCGCTCGCCGGAGACCTGGCGCACCACGTGCTCCGTGATCGTGGCGAACGCGACGTCCTCGTCCACGGCGAAGAGCGGCAGCCGGCCGGCGCGGCAGGCCGCGACGAGATCGTCGGGGATGTCGCCCAGCTCCGCCTCGCCCGCCGCCAGGCCCGCCACCCCGGAGGCCGTGAGGATGCGGACGAACGGTTCGGAGTCGGCCGCGCTCCTGCGCCAGGCCAGGCCGGTCAGGACGAGCTCGCCCCCGGAGAGGTACCGGCTGGGGTCGCGCAGATCGGTCGTCATGACCCCGCGGACCGTCCGGTCGAGCTCGTCCTCGCCGCCCAGCAGCCGCAGCCCCAGGGCCTCGGTTTCCAGCAGTGCGCGAAGCCGCACGATGTCGCCGCCGATCTGTCTCGAATGGTGCCGTCGAAAATCGGGCAGGTTGTCGCATCCTGCCTTTCATACGAATCTACAAGACGGGAGAGGGGGCCAGCCAACTCCTTCATGGTTTCGGTGACTGCACCCGGCGGACGGGGGCTTGTCTACTGGCTCCCCACCGGGCCGGCGTCCCCGGGCCGACCCGACAACATACGACGCACCGGGCACGACGCACCGCACGACCCTCTCGACCGGGCCGACCCGGTCGAGAGGACGAGAAGGACGAGAAGGACGAGAAGAAGAGAGCCGCGCATGGACTTCCTTCGCCCCGCCAGCTGGGGGGAGGCACTCGCCGCCAAGGCGGAGTTCCCCACGGCCGTGCCGATCGCGGGCGGCACCGACGTGATGGTCGAGATCAACTTCGACCACCGCCGGCCGGAGCACCTCCTGGACCTCAACCGCATCGGCCCGCTGGGGGAGTGGGAGGTCGGCGAGGACGTGGTCCGGCTGGGCGCCTGCGTCCCGTACACGCGGATCATCGAGAACCTGCGCACCGAGCTGCCGGGGCTCGCGCTCGCCTCGCACACCGTCGCCTCCCCGCAGATCCGCAACCGCGGCAGCGTCGGCGGCAACCTGGGCTGCGCCTCGCCCGCCGGAGACTGCCACCCCGCGCTCCTCGCGGCCGGGGCCGAGGTCGAGGCGGAATCCGTCCGGGGCTCCCGGCTGATCCCGATCGACGCCTTCTACACCGGGGTCAAACGCAACGCGCTGGCCCCCGACGAGCTGATCAGGGCCGTCCACGTCCACAAGGCGGACGGCCCCCAGCAGTACTCCAAGGTCGGCTCCCGCAACGCGATGGTCATCGCGGTCTGCGCCTTCGGCCTGGCGCTGCACCCGCGGACCCGCACGGTCCGCACCGGCATCGGTTCGGCGGCGCCGACACCCGTCCGGGCGAAGACCGCCGAGGAGTTCCTGAACGCCGCGCTCGAAGAGGGCGGCTTCTGGGAGTCCGGCCGGGTCCTCACCCCCTCGATCGCCACCCGGTTCGGCGACCTCGCCTCCGGCGCGGCCAACCCGATCGACGACGTCCGCGGCACGGCGAAGTACCGCCGGCACGCGATCGCCGTCCTGGCCCGCCGCCAGCTGGTCTGGACGTGGGAGCAGTACCGCGGTACCGGAAACGGCCGCCCGTCCGAAGGGGCTGCGTAACGATGCGCGTCAATTTCACCGTCAACGGCCGGCCGCAGGAGGCCGACGACGTCTGGGAGGGCGAGTCCCTCCTCTACGTGCTGCGGGAGCGGCTGGGCCTGCCGGGCTCCAAGAACGCCTGCGAGCAGGGCGAGTGCGGCTCCTGCACCGTCCGTCTCGACGGCGTCCCGGTCTGCTCCTGCCTGGTCGCCGCCGGACAGGTCGAGGGCCGCGACGTGGTGACCGTCGAGGGCCTCGCCGAGTTCGCCGGGCGGCGCGAGGAGCACGGCCGCGGCGGGGCCGGTGGCCCCGGCGGCGGCCGCGGCACGGAAGGCGTCCCCCTGGACGCGGCCAGGCGCTGGTCGGCCCACGGCCCCGGCGCGGGCGGCCCGCGCCCCGGCGGGGGCGCGGAACTCTCCGCCGTCCAGCAGGCGTTCATCGACGCGGGCGCCGTGCAGTGCGGCTTCTGCACCCCGGGCCTGCTGGTCCAGGCCGACGCGCTGCTGGAGGCCGACCCCGACCCGTCCGACCAGGACATCCGGGAGGCCCTCTCCGGCAACCTCTGCCGCTGCACGGGCTACGAGAAGATCCTCGACGCGGTCCGCCTCGCGGCGGCCCGCCAGGGAAAGGACCGCTGACCATGGCCCAGGAGACGCGCGCGGTCCCGGCGGGCACCCCGACCGGCGTCACGCAGAAGCACCCCAAGGGCGGCATCGGCGAGTCCACGCTCCGCCCGGACGGCATCCTCAAGGTCACCGGCGAGTTCGCGTACTCCTCGGACATGTGGCACGAGGACATGCTCTGGGGCCACACCCTGCGCTCCACCGTCGCCCACGCCGAGATCGTCTCCATGGACCTCTCCGGGGCCCTCGCGCTGCCCGGGGTCCACGCCGTGCTCACCTACGAGGACCTGCCCACCCCGGTGACCCACTACGGCCTGGAGATCCAGGACACCCCGGTCCTCGCCCACGGCCGGGTGCGCCACCACGGCGAGCCGGTCGCCCTCGTGGCCGCCGACCACCCGGAGACCGCCCGCCGCGCCGCCGCCAGGATCAGGATCGACTACCGCGAGCTGCCGCTCGTCACCGACGAGGCGTCCGCCCTCGCCGAGGGCGCGCCGCTGCTCCACGAGGGCCGCGACGACCACCACATCGGCCACGTCCCGCACCCCAACATCGTCCACCGCCAGCCCATCGTCCGCGGCGACGCGGCGGCGGCCCGCGAGCGCGCCGACGTCGTCGTCCGGGGCGAGTACACCTTCGGCATGCAGGACCAGGCCTTCCTCGGCCCCGAGTCCGGCCTCGCCGTGCCGGGCGAGGACGGCGGCGTGGACCTCTACGTCGCCACCCAGTGGCTCCACTCGGACCGCCGGCAGATCGCCCCCGTCCTCGGGCTCCCCGAGGAGAAGGTGCGCATGACGCTCTCCGGCGTCGGCGGCGCCTTCGGCGGCCGTGAGGACCTCTCGATGCAGATCCACGCCTGCCTCCTGGCGCTGCGCACGGGCCGGCCCGTGAAGATGGTCTACAACCGGTTCGAGTCCTTCTTCGGCCATGTCCACCGCCACCCGGCCAAGCTCTCCTACGAGCACGGCGCCACCAGGGACGGCAAGCTCACGCACGTGAAGTGCCGGATCGTGCTCGACGGCGGCGCCTACGCCTCCGCCTCCCCGGCCGTCGTCGGCAACGCCTCCTCCCTCTCCGTCGGCCCCTACGCCGTGGACGACGTCGACATCGAGGCCATCGCCCTCTACACCAACAACCCGCCCTGCGGCGCGATGCGCGGCTTCGGCGCCGTCCAGGCGTGTTTCGCGTACGAGGCCCAGATGGACAAGGTCGCGGCGGAGCTCGGCATGGACCCGGTCGAGTTCCGGCAGCTCAACGCCATGGAGAGGGGCACGGTCATGCCCACCGGCCAGGTCGTGGACTCCCCGGCGCCCGTCGCCGAGCTGCTGCGCCGGGTCAAGGCCCGCCCGCTGCCGCCGGAGCGCCAGTGGGAGAGCGCGGGCGAGGGCCCGGACATCCGCGCGCTGCCCGGCGGCCTCTCCAACACCACCCACGGCGAGGGCGTCGTCCGGGGCGTCGGCTACGCGGTCGGCATCAAGAACGTCGGCTTCTCCGAGGGCTTCGACGACTACTCCACCGCCCGGGTGCGCCTGGAGGTCGTGGGCGGCGAGGCCGTCGCGACGGTCCACACGGCCATGGCGGAGGTCGGCCAGGGCGGGGTCACCGTCCACGCGCAGATCGCCCGTACGGAGCTGGGCGTCACCCAGGTGACCATCCTCCCGGCCGACACCCGGGTCGGCTCCGCCGGGTCCACCTCCGCCTCGCGGCAGACGTACGTGACCGGCGGCGCGGTGAAGCACGCCTGCGAGGCCGTCCGGGAACGGGTCCTGGAGATCGGGCGCCGCAAGAAGGGCTCCTACCACCCGGCGTGGGCCACCGCCGAACTGCTGCTGGAGGACGGCAAGGTCGTCACCGACGGCGGCGAGGTCCTCGCGGAGCTGGCCGAGGTGCTGGAGGACGAGGAGGCGATCGACCTGGAGCTGGAGTGGCGCCCCCGCCGGACCGTCGCGTTCGACCCGGTCACCGGCCAGGGCGGCGGCCACATCCAGTACATCTTCGCCGCCCACCGCGCGGTGGTCGAGGTGGACACCGAACTGGGCCTGGTCAAGGTGGTCGAGCTGGCCACCGCGCAGGACGTCGGCAAGGCGCTGAACATGCTCTCCGTCGTCGGCCAGATCCAGGGCGGCTCCCTCCAGGGCCTCGGCATGGCGATCATGGAAGAGATCATCGTGGACCCGAAGACCGCGAAGGTCCGCAACCCCTCCTTCACGGACTACCTGATCCCCACCGTCCTCGACACCCCGGCCCTCCCGGTCGACGTCCTGGAACTCGCCGACCCGAACGCGCCGTACGGCCTGCGCGGCGTCGGCGAGGCCCCGAGCCTCTCCTCCACCCCGGCCATCCTCGCGGCGATCCGGCAGGCGACCGGTGTGGCGATCGACCGGACCCCGGTCCGCCCGGAGGCGCTCACCGGGACCCTGTAGCTCCTTGAGGACGCCGGGGCCCCCGACCGGCTCCGGGAGGTCCACCGGCTCCGGGGCCCCGCCCGTCCGGCGCGTCCGGTGTCGCCGCAGGTGTGATCTCCTACAAGGCGATCAAGGTCGCACGTACGACCGCGCACCTCCCGCATCCGGGACCCGGCACCGGGACCCGGCACCGCACCCGAACCCCTCCGAGGAGGCCCACCGTGCTGGACATCGCCGAAGAACTGGACCGGTGGGTGGGGCAGGGACGCGACTTCGCCGTCGCCACGGTCGTGGCCGTCGGCGGCAGCGCGCCCCGCCAGCCCGGGGCCGCCCTCGCCGTCGACCGCGAGGGCACGGCCGTCGGATCGGTGTCCGGCGGATGCGTGGAGGGCGCGGTGTACGAGCTGTGCCGGCAGGCGCTGGAGGACGGCGAGAGCGTCCGGGAGAGCTTCGGCTACAGCGACGACGACGCCTTCGCGGTAGGCCTGACCTGCGGTGGAACCATCGACATCCTCGTCACCCCGGTCCCGGTCGGCGCGCCCGCGCGGGAGGTGATCGCCGCCGGCCTGGCCGCCGCCGCGCGGGGGGAGGCGGCGGCCGTCGCCCGGATCGCCGAGGGCCCGGCGCAGCTCAGGGGCGGCGCCCTGCTGGTCCACCCGGACGGCTCGTACGAGGGCACGCTCGGCGGCCACCGGCCGCCGGACGGCTCCGGTCCAGCCCTGGGCGGACACCCCGCGCTGGACCGCGCCGTCGCCGCGGAGGCCCGCGCCATGCTCGACGCGGGCCGTACCGGCGTCCTGGAGCTCGGCGCCGACGGCCGGCTCTGCGGCGAGCCGCTCACGGTGCTCGTCGAGTCCAGCGTCCCGCCCCCGCGCATGATCGTCTTCGGTGCCATCGACTTCGCCGCCGCCCTGGTGCGGATCGGCGTCTTCCTCGGCTACCGGGTGACCGTGTGCGACGCGCGGCCCGTGTTCGCCACGAGGAACCGTTTCCCCGAGGCGCACGAGATCGTCGTCGACTGGCCGCACCGCTACCTGGCGGCCCAGTCCGCGGCGGGCGGCGTGGACGGCCGGACCGTCCTGTGCGTCCTCACCCACGACGCCAAGTTCGACGTCCCGCTCCTCGAACTGGCCCTGCGGCTCCCCGTCGCCTACGTCGGAGCCATGGGCTCCCGCCGCACCCACGAGGACCGCGACGCGCGGCTGCGCGCGGCGGGCGTCGGCGAACTCGAACGGGCCCGGCTCCGCTCCCCGATCGGCCTGGACCTCGGCGCCCGCACCCCGGAGGAGACCGCGCTCTCCATCGCCGCCGAGATCGTCGCCGTCCGGCGCGGCGGCACCGGCGCCGCCCTCACCGGCGCGCGCGTCCCGATCCACCCGGACACCGCGGGCCCGGTGACGGGCCGGATCGGCTCCGTCGCCTGAAGCGGCGGTCCCGCCCTCCGGCGGGCGGGGTCCGCTGCCGGGCGGCCGGAGTTCCCGGTGGCCGGATTTCGCCCAGGAGCACCGGAATCCGCACAAATGAGATGACCGTCCCCGGCCCGCCGATTAGTCTCCGGATCATGGTGGACATCCGTGAGGTACCCGAGGCCGACATCGACCGCGCGGCGGAACTCTCCTACCTGGTCTTCCACGAACGGCCGGAGAAGGAGGAGCGGGAGAAGCACCGCGCGACGCTGGCGCGCTGCGAGCGGATCGGCGCCTACGACGGCGACACCCTGGTCGGCTTCGTGGCCGCGCACGACTTCCGGCTCTCGGTGCCCGGGGCCGACCTGCCCTGCCCCGGCCTCACCTTCGTCTCCGTCGCCCCCACCCACCGCAGACGGGGCGTGCTGACCGCGCTGATGGACGAGGTCCTGCGGCGGACCGGGGCCGCGGGCACCCCCCTCGTCGCGCTCTGGGCCTCCGAGGCCGCCATCTACGGCCGCTTCGGCTTCGGCGCCGCCACCCAGGGCGTCACCGTCGAGATCGACTCCACCCGCCCGCTGGCCCTGCGCGTGGACCCGGACCCGCGCCCGCTGCGGCTGGTCGACCCCGAGGACGCGCCCACCGTGATCGGGCCCTGCCACGAGGCCGCCCGCGCCTCCCGGGCCGGCCGTCCGACCCGCGGCCCCGAACGCTGGCGGGGTGAGTGGCTCAGCGAACAGGACGCGTTCGACGAGGAGCTGAGCCCGCCCCGGATCGCCGTCCTGGGCGACCCGGTCGCCGGATACGTCCTCTACCGGACCAAGCCCGAGGACGACGGCGGCCTTGTCCGCACCCCGGGCCTGGTGCGCGTGGACGAGCTGGAGGCGCGGAGCCCGGCGGTCGCCGCCGCCCTGTGGCAGTACGTGGCCTCCCTCGACCTCACCGGCAAGGTCTCCGCCTGGGGCCGCCCGGCCGACGACCCGCTGCTGCACTTCGCCGCCGACCGGGACCAGGTCCGCGTCACCGCCCAGTTCCCGGCGCTGTGGCTGCGCCTGGCCGACGTACGGGCCGCGCTGACCGCGCGCTCCTGGGCCGCGCCGGTGGAACGGGTCCTGGAGCTGACCGACGTACGGGTCCCCGCCAACGCCGGGCGGTTCCGGCTCAGGGCCGGGCCGGACGGGGCGGCGTACGAACGGACCGGGGACGCCCCCGACCTGGTCCTGGACGTACGGGAGCTGGCCGCCTGCTACCTGGGCGGGACCCGCGCGGCCGAGCTGGCCGCCGCCGGACTGGTGGACGAGCGCACCCCCGGCGCGGCGGAGGAACTGGACGCGGCCCTGCGGACCCCGCTCCTGCCCCACACCGCCGACGAGTTCTGAGCCCTGCGGGTGCGGGCAACGGGCGGACGGCGGCGGGTGCGGGGACGGCGGCGGCGGGTGCGGGACCGGCCTTCGCCGGGCCCCGCACCCGTGGCCCCCACCGCCGTCCCCGGGCGGTGGCGGCCCGCTCAGTGGGGCAGTGAGATCCGGGCCGCCGCCATGGCGAAGTCCGGGGCCCAGACGCCCGTCGAGAGCGCGTCGGGCTGCCGGTGCAGGTCCTCGGGGCGGTAACGGCGGCACTTCTGGTGCCAGTTGAGGATTCCGGCGATCCAGTCCTTGAGCTCGCCCACGTACGCGTCGAGCCCCTGCCTGGCCTCCGGGTCCAGCTTCCAGTCGTCGTAGAGCACCGGAAGCTGGTCGGCGACGATGTGCTCGAACTCCTCGACGCGCCGCGTCATCAGCGTGTGGCAGATGTGCAGCGCCTCCGGGTAGCCGATGTCGAAGAAGTTGCGGGTGACGACGATGTAGTTGTGCACCTCACCCTCGACCTCCACCTCCTTCTGGTACGAGAAGATGTCGTTGATCATGCAGGCGGCGTCGGCCACCGCGTTCTCCAGGGCGCGGATGGTCCCGGAGGCGTAGATCTCTTCGGGGATGCCCCGGCCCGCCAGGCCGAGCCGGCACAGGTACATCGTGAGGTACGTGCCGAAGGTGTTGCGGCGCATCTCCGCGTAGTCCACCGGGTCCGGGATGCGGTTCTGGATCTGGTTCTCCACCTCCCACAGCCAGCTCTCCAGCATGCTGACCAGGGTGGCCCGGAACTCGGTGCGCACCTGCGTGGACATCCCGGCCGAGGTGCGCACCCACAGCTCGCCCAGGGCCCGTTCCATCGCGGTGACCGGCAGCGCCTGCTCGGCGTGGTCGACCGGGATCATCGCGATCAGCCGCGTCGTGGCCGCCTTGGCCGCAGGAAGGTTCTTGGCCTGGGCGAACACCACCGGGTAGTAGTCGTCCCCGTAGGTGCCCCAGGTCAGCCAGCACGCGTTGAGGGTGAGCGCCTCGGGGGTGGCGTCGGGGTCGATCCCGGCCGAGCAGAGCGCGAAGTCGTAGCCGCGCATCTTCTCCTCGGTCCAGATGGCCGAGCCGGGGTCGCCGGGCTGCGGGTCCAGCAGGCCCGTGCGCCGGGCCCAGGCCACCGAGCCCTCGCGGGCGTGGTCCAGGTGCGGGCTGAGCGTGAGCGGGAACGGGACGTAGAGCTCCGGGATCACGGACGGGCCGGTGCGCTCGAAGGGGACGTGGGTGAAGGTCCGGCGGCGCAGGTCCATCGAGCGCCGGGTGAAGACGGAGCCCAGGTCGAGGGCGGTGGTGCCGAGACCGCTGGGCAGGAACGGCAGGGTGAGCGGGGTGGTGGACCGCGCTTCCTTGTTCATGTAGCGGCTGGAGACCATGTGCCACTCGTGGCCGCCGGACTGCCAGTCCTGGAGCCCCTTGGCGTAGGCGAGGACGGCCGCGATCTCCGCCGGGTTCATCGCGTGGTCGGCGAAGAGCTGGGGGAGTTCGACGAGGGCGGTCTGCTCGAACTGCTGGAGCCGCGAGGTGAGCAGGTCGTTGGAGGCGTCGGCGGCCTCCTGGGTGGTGCAGTCGAGGAAGGTCTCCAGGACCAGGATCGCGTTGGAGAGCTCTCCCTCGTCGCTGACCTCGCGCTCGTAGGAGAAGATGTCGTTCCTGATGTGCACGGCGTCGGAGAAGGCGTCCCGCAGCACCCCGAGCGGGCGCGAGTGCGCGACCCGCGCCGGGACCTCCGCCGAGACGTACTCGATCAGACCGGCCGACCAGGGGGCCCCGCCCACCTTGCGGCGCATCTCGATGTATTCGAGCGGGTTGGCCACCCGCCCGATGTGGATGTTGGCCAGCTCCCACATCGACTCGTTCAGCAGGTTCCGGGTGGACACGGAGAACCGTTCCCGCCAGTCGGCGGACATCGCCGGCACGGTCCGCGCCCACAGGTCCGCGAGCCCCGCCTCGACCGGGTTGGTGGGCTCGGGGAAACCGTCGGCCAGGTGCGCCGGCATGAAGGCGGCGAGCTTGTCGAGGTACTCCTTGGCGCCGTCCCGGTCCTGGGAGCGCTTGTACATCTCCAGGAAGTGGTCGTCGAAGAAGAACACCCAGACGTACCAGTCGGTGACCAGGGACAGCGCCTCGCTGTCGCAGTCGGGGTGGGTGTACGCGCAGAGCAGGGCGTAGTCGTGCGAGTCGAGGTCGCTCTCCTCCCAGACGCCGGAACCCTCCAGCATCCCGAGGCCGCGCGCCCACTTCTTGGTGTGGACCCGCGCGTCTTCGAGGTGGGGGTTCAGTCGCGCCGGATAAGGCACATAGAAATCCGGCAGTTGGAACGGCTGCGTCACGGCGGGGTCGGCCTTTCGTCTGTCTTCTCACAGAAGGGCGCGGGGGCCGGGTCACCCCCAGGCCCCCGCACGAGATCAGCACTGCTCCTACCCCTGGTTCGGGTGGGCTAAGGGGGAGTTCACTGGTTCAGGTGACACAAGCATCTTTTTGTGGCGCTGCGGCCCGTGAGGGGCTAAAGGGGTTTCTGGCCCCTTGGGCCGGGGGTTCCCGGATGGCCCGCCCCGGAGTGTCATGGCATGGGGGAAATGTCTGGCAGGGATAGTTTTGCCCGGGTAGGTGGTTCCGGCGTTCCGGGAGGACACTCGTGGCGATCGATCTGGACAAGGTGCTCGACAAGGCGTGGGCCGACAAGCCGTTGGCCGAGGTGCTCGCGGCGCCCGTGGCCGCGCTGAAGGGGGTCTCCGACAAGGACGGTGAGCTCCTGCACGAAGCCTTCGGGGTGAAGACCGTCGGGGACTTCGGTCAGCTCAAGTTCGCGCGGTGGGCGCAGGCGCTCGTCGCGCTGAACGCGACCACCAAGTAGGCGGACCAGGACCCCCGGCCCCCGGCACACCCGGACCGGCCCCCGCGCACCCGGCGCGTCCGCACCTGACGCGCGAAGGCCGCCGCGCCCGTCCCCCACGGGGGACGGGCGCGGCGGCCTTCGGCGCGGGAAAGCCCGGGGCCGGGGCCGGGGCGCGGGCCCCGGCGGGGTCACCCCTGTTCCTGCCCCCGCTCCGCCTCGCCCTCCAGGTTGCCCTCCGTGTCCAGGTACACCTGGCGCAGGGATTCCAGGATCTGCGGGTCCGGCTTCGCCCACATGCCGCGCGACTCCGCCTCCAGCAGCCGCTCCGCGATGCCGTGCAGGGCCCAGGGGTTGGCCTCCTCCAGGAAGGCGCGGTTCTCCGGGTCCAGGACATACGTCTCGGTCAGCTTGTCGTACATCCAGTCCGCGACCACGCCCGTCGTGGCGTCGTAGCCGAACAGGTAGTCCACGGTCGCCGCCAGCTCGAAGGCGCCCTTGTACCCGTGGCGGCGCATCGCCTCGATCCACTTCGGGTTGACCACACGGGCCCGGAAGACGCGCGAGGTCTCCTCGACCAGGGTGCGGGTCTTGACCGTCTCCGGGCGGGTGGAGTCGCCGATGTACGCCTCCGGGGCCGTCCCGCGCAGCGCGCGGACCGTGGCCACCATGCCGCCGTGGTACTGGAAGTAGTCGTCCGAGTCCGCGATGTCGTGCTCACGCGTGTCGGTGTTCTTCGCGGCCACCGTGATCCGCTTGTACGCCGTCTCCATCTCGGCGCGCGCCGGACGCCCCTCCAGGCCACGGCCGTACGCGTACCCGCCCCACACCGTGTAGACCTCCGCCAGGTCGGCGTCCGTACGCCAGTCCCGGGAGTCGATCAGCTGGAGGATGCCGGCCCCGTACGTACCCGGCCGCGAGCCGAAGATACGGGTCGTCGCGCGCCGCTCGTCACCGTGCTCGGCCAGGTCCGCCTGGGCGTGGGCGCGGACGAAGTTGTCCCCGGCCGGTTCGTCGAGGGCGGCCACCAGCCGGACCGCGTCGTCCAGCAGGCCGATGACGTGCGGGAACGCGTCCCGGAAGAAGCCCGAGATGCGCAGCGTCACATCGATGCGCGGGCGGCCCAGCTCACCGAGCGGGATCGCTTCGAGACCGGTGACCCGGCGCGAGGCCTCGTCCCACACCGGGCGCACGCCCAGCAGCGAGAGGGCCTCGGCCACGTCGTCGCCCGAGGTCCGCATCGCGCTCGTGCCCCACAGGGAGAGGCCGACGGAGGGCGGCCAGGCCCCGTTGTCCGCGCGGTAACGGGCCAGCAGGGACTCGGCCAGGGCCTGGCCGGTCTCCCACGCCAGACGGGAGGGGACGGCCTTGGGGTCCACCGAGTAGAAGTTGCGGCCGGTCGGCAGGACGTTGACCAGGCCGCGCAGCGGCGAACCGGACGGGCCGGCCGGGACGAAGGAGCCGTCCAGGGCGCTGACCACATGGGCGATCTCGTCCACCGTGCCCGCCAGCCTCGGCACCACCTCGCGCGCCGCGAACTCCAGCACCGCGGCGACCTGTGCCGGCTGCCCGGCGGCGACCGGGGCGACCGCCTCCGGGGACCAGTGCGCGTCCTCCATCGCCTGGACCAGGGCGCGCGCCCGCTCCTCCACGGCGTCCGCCGAGGTGCGGGTGGCCGCCGACTCGTCCAGGCCGAGCGCCTCGCGCAGACCCGGCAGGGCCGTCGTACCGCCCCAGATCTGACGGGCGCGCAGGATGGCGAGGACCAGGTTGACGCGGGCCGTACCGGTCGGGGCGCCGCCCAGGACGTGCAGGCCGTCGCGGATCTGGGCGTCCTTGACCTCGCACAGCCAGCCGTCGACGTGGAGCAGGAAGTCGTCGAAGCCGTCGTCGTCCGGACGCTCCGCCAGCCCCAGGTCGTGGTCCAGCTTCGCGGCCTGGATCAGGGTCCAGATCTGTGCGCGGATCGCGGGCAGCTTGGCCGGGTCCATCGCGGAGATCTGCGCGTACTCGTCGAGGTGCTGCTCCAGCCGCGCGATGTCGCCGTAGGACTCCGCGCGGGCCATCGGCGGCACCAGGTGGTCGACCAGGGTGGCGTGGACCCGGCGCTTGGCCTGGGTGCCCTCGCCCGGGTCGTTGACCAGGAACGGGTAGATCAGCGGCAGGTCGCCGAGGGCGGCGTCCGGGGCGCAGGACGCCGACAGGCCGGCGTTCTTGCCCGGCAGCCACTCCAGGTTGCCGTGCTTGCCCAGGTGGATCATGGCGTCGGCGCCGAAACCGCCGTCCTCGGCACGCGCCTGTATCCAGCGGTACGCGGCCAGGTAGTGGTGCGAGGGCGGCAGGTCCGGGTCGTGGTAGATCGCGATCGGGTTCTCGCCGAAGCCGCGCGGCGGCTGGATCAGGATCAGCAGGTTGCCCCGGCGCAGGGCGGCCAGCACGATGTCGCCCTCCGGGTTCGCGGACCGGTCGACGAACATCTCGCCCGGCGCCGGACCCCAGTGCTCCTCCACGTCCGCGCGCAGTCCGGCGGGCAGCGCGGCGAACCAGCGCCGGTAGTCGGCGGCCGGAATCCGGACCGGGTTGCGGGCCAGTTGCTCCTCGGTCAGCCACTCCTGGTCGTGGCCGCCCGCCTCGATCAGGGCGCGGATCAGCTCGTCGCCGTCACCGGAGACCAGACCGGGGATCTCCGCGACGGGACCGAAGTCGTACCCGCCGGCGATGAGGGTGCGCAGCAGCTCGACGGCGCTGGCCGGGGTGTCCAGGCCGACCGCGTTGCCGATCCGGGAGTGCTTGGTCGGGTACGCGGACAGGACCAGCGCGATCCGCTTGTCCCGGCGGTCGATGTGCCGCAGCCGGGCGTGGCGTACGGCGATCCCCGCGACCCGGGCGGCCCGCTCCGGGTCGGCCACGTACGCGGGCAGGCCGTCCTCGTCGAACTCCTTGAAGGAGAACGGGACGGTGATCAGACGGCCGTCGAACTCGGGCACGGCGACCTGGGTGGCGGCGTCGAGCGGGGAGAGGCCCTCGTCGCTCTCCTCCCAGGCGGCGCGCGAGCCGGTCAGGCACAGGGCCTGGAGGATCGGCACGCCGAGCGAGGCGAGCGCGCCCGCGTCCCAGGACTCGTCGTCCCCGCCCGCCGAGGCGGTGGCGGGGCGGGTGCCGCCCGCCGCGAGGACGGTGGTGACGATCGCGTCGACGCCCTCCAGCGCGGCCAGCAGCTCCGGCTCGGGCGTGCGCAGGGAGGAGACGTAGAGGGGCAGCGGCCGGGCGCCGTGGGCCTCGACGGCCTCGCAGAGGGTGTGCACGAAAGCGGTGTTGCCGCTCATCTGGTGGGCGCGGTAGTAGAGCACGGCGATCCGCGGGCCGTCCGCCGGGCCGTCCGACCGGGGCACGGTCCGCTCCAGCGGACCCCAGGTGGCGGCGGCGGCCGGCGGCTCGAAGCCGTGACCGGTGAGCAGCACGGTGTCGGAGAGGAACCGGGCGAGCTGGTCCAGGTTGGCGGGGCCGCCGTGCGCGAGGTAGCCGTGCGCCTCGGCCGCGATGCCGATCGGGACGGTGGACGCCTCCATCAGCTGTGCGTCGGGGGCCTGTTCGCCGGTCAGGACGACCACCGGGCGGCTCTGCCCGGCGGCGAGCAGCAGATCGAGCCCGTCCTGCCAGGCGCGCAGGCCGCCGAGGAGGCGCACGACGACCAGGGTGACGCCGTCGAGGAGGCCGGGCAGGTCGTCGAGAGGAAGGCGGGAGGGGTTCGCGAACCGGTACGGAACGGGGCCGTCCGCGGCGCGGGCGCTGAGCAGATCGGTGTCGGACGTCGACAGCAGCAAGATCATGCGGCGGCAGACCTTCCTCGGGGTTTCCGCGCCCCGGGCAGTGAGGACGACGGGAGTTCCTGACTCACCCGGCGGCCGTGAAGGTCTGCCGGGTTCACAGTGGCGGGACCGCGCCGGAATCGCACCGGGCTTCCTCCCATGTCGCCGTCCTCGGCGATGACGGGCCGGGTGGCCTGTCGGAACGTCATCCTAGGCGGCAAGGCCGCCGGGCGGGAGCGGGGTCCCCGGGAAGATCGTCGCGCGGGGCTTTCCCGGGTTGGCGCGGGCCTTTCCGGGAGGCCGGGACGGCAGGCCGGGGCCCCGGGGGCGTGGTGACGGCCACAGGCCCCGGGGCGGCAATCGTGGGTATGCTCGCCGCCATGCCCCAGCCCCCCTCCGCCGCCACGTCGCGGGACGAACCCGTCATACGTGACCGCGGTGACGCCTGCCCCGGCGCACTGCGGCTCCACGCGGCGGACGACGGGTTCCTGGCGCGGGTCCGGATACCCGGCGGGCTGCTCGGCGGCGCGGCGGCCCGGCTGCTGGCCGAGGCCGCGGACCGGCTCGGCGACGGCCACCTCGACCTCACCTCGCGAGGCAACGCGCAACTGCGCGGCCTCGGCGCGGGCTGCGGCGGCGAACTCGCCGCACTGCTGGACCGGGCCGGGCTGCTGCCCGCGCCCACCCACGAACGGGTCCGCAACATCGTCGCCTCGCCCCTGACCGGCCTCGACCGGCGGGAACTGCCCGACGTGGCGCCCTGGGTCCCCGCACTGGACCGGCTGCTCTGCGCGAGCGGGGCCGCCGCCGGGCTGTCGGGGCGCTTCCTGTTCGCCCTCGACGACGGCCGGGGCGACGTCACCTCCCTCGCCGCGGACGTCACCCTGCTCGCCTGGGACGCGGACCGGGCCCTGCTCTGGACGGCCGGCGCACGCGAGGGCCTGCTCGTCCCCGCGCCGCACGCGCCCCGCGCCGCCCTGGTGGCCGCCGGGTACTTCCTCGACGCGGCCCGCGCCGCCGGCACCCGTGCCTGGCGGGTCGGCGAACTCCCGCCCGGACACGCCCTGACGGCGGCGGGGCTGGGCGCCCGGCTGGCCGCCGAAGGGGTCCCCGCGAGCCCGGAGCCCGTACCGGAGCACCCCCGCGCCGCCCCGCCCGGCCCCGGAGTCGTCACCGGACCCGGCCCCACCTCGGCCCTCAGCGTGCTCGCGCCCCTGGGCCGGCTGACCACCGCGCAGTGGCTGCGCCTGGCCGCGCTCACCGGCCGGATGCGCCTGACGCCCTGGCGCGGGGTCGTCGTCCCCGGCCTGCCCGCCCGCACGGCCGCCGCCGCGCTCGCCGGACTCGCGGACGCCGGGCTGGTCACCGCCCCCGACGACCCCTGGCGGTCCGTCACCGCCTGTACCGGGCGGCCGGGTTGCGCCCGCTCCCACGCGGACGTGCGCGCCGACGCGCGGGCCGCCGTCGGCGCGGCCGTCACCGGCGCCGCGCGGGGGCCGCTGGCCGTGCACTGGTCCGGCTGCGAGCGCCGGTGCGGGCACCCGCGCGGCACGGCCTGGGTCGACCTGGTGGCCACCCCCCAGGGGTACGACCTCGCCGCCCCGGGCCGGGACCCGCTCCACGGCGTACCGCCCGACGCGCTCGCCACGGCCCTCGCGGACGCACGCCGCACCCCGCAGAACCCGGCCCCGGCCCCGCGCGTTCCGCAGGCCCCGTACACCCCCTGACACCCCGGAACCACTTCCCCCGTTTCCCCCTTCCCCCTCTCCCGAGTCTCCGAAGCCGCAGTGAAGAAATGAGCGAACAGACCGTGTTCGAGTACGAGAAGGACGGCGCCGCGATCTACCGCCAGTCCTTTGCCACGATCCGCGCCGAGGCGGACCTCGCCGGGCTGCCCGCCTCGGTCGCCCAGGTCGCGGTACGCATGATCCACGCCTGCGGGATGACCGACCTGCCGCAGGACCTGGGATACACGCCCGAGGTGGTGCTGCGCGCCCGCGCAGCCCTGCGCGCCGGGGCGCCGGTCCTGTGCGACGTACAGATGGTCGCCAGCGGTGTCACCCGCAAGCGGCTGCCCGCGGGCAACGACGTGATCTGCACCCTCTCCGACCCGTCCGTGCCGGAGCTGGCCGCGCGCATGGGCACCACGCGCAGCGCCGCCGCGCTCGAAGTCTGGCGGGACCGGGGCCTGCTGGAGGGCTCGGTCATAGCCGTCGGCAACGCGCCGACCGCGCTCTTCCGGCTGCTGGAGATGATCGAGGAGGGCGCCCCGCGCCCGGCCGCCGTCATCGGTGTCCCGGTCGGCTTCATCGGCGCCGCCGAGTCCAAGGAGGCCCTCGCCGGACACGCCTCGGGGCTCGACCACCTGATCGTGCGGGGCAGGCGCGGCGGCAGCGCCATCGCCGCCGCCGCCGTCAACGCGATCGCGAGCGAGGAAGAATGAGCACCGCCCCGCAGACCGCCCCGCAGACCGGCACGGACACCGTCCCGACGCCTGCCCCCGCCCCCGGCCCCGGCCGGCTGTACGGGGTCGGGCTCGGGCCCGGCGACCCCTCGCTGATGACCCTGCGCGCCGTCCAGGTGATCACCGCGGCGGACGTGGTGGCCTACCACAGCGCCCGGCACGGCCGTTCCATCGCCCGCTCGATCGCCGCGGACCACCTGCGTGCCGACCACATCGAGGAGCCGCTGGTCTACCCGGTCACCACCGGGACCACCGACCACCCGGGCGGCTACCAGGGCGCGATGGAGGAGTTCTACGAGGAGTCCGCCGCCCGGCTGGCCGCCCACCTGGACGCCGGCCGGACCGTGGCCGTGCTCGCGGAGGGCGACCCGCTCTTCTACAGCTCGTACATGCACATGCACAAACGGCTCGCACACCGGTACGAGGCCGAGGTGATCCCCGGCGTCACCTCGGTGAGCGCCGCCGCCGCCCGGCTCGGCACCCCGCTGGTGGAGGGCGAGGAAGTACTGACCATCCTGCCCGGCACCCTGCCCGAGGAGGAGCTCACCGCCCGGCTCGCCGCCACCGACTCGGCGGTCGTCATGAAGCTCGGCCGCACCTTCCCCGCCGTGCGCCGGGCCATGGAGAACAGCGGCCGGCTCGCCGAGGCCCGCTACGTCGAGCGCGCCACGATGGCGGGGGAGCGGACCGGCGTCCTCGCGGACACCGACCCCGGGAGCGTGCCGTACTTCGCCGTCGCCGTCGTCCCCAGCCGGATCGGCAACCCGGGCGGGGTGCCGTCCGGGCCGGGCGGGGTCGTGGTCGTCGGCACCGGACCGGCGGGCCCGCTCTGGCTCACCCCCGAGACCCGGCGGGCCCTGGCCGACGCAGAAGTCCTCGTCGGGTACACGACCTACCTGGACCGGGTCCCCGTACGGCCGGGCCAGACGCGGCACGGCTCCGACAACAAGGTGGAGTCCGAGCGCGCCGAGTTCGCCCTCGACCTCGCCCGGCGCGGCCTGCGGGTCGCCGTGGTCTCCGGCGGTGACCCCGGGGTCTTCGCCATGGCCACGGCCGTCCTGGAGGTGGCCGCGCAGAAGGAGTACCAGGACGTGCCCGTACGGGTCCTGCCGGGGGTGACCGCCGCCAACGCGGCGGCGGCCGCGGCCGGGGCCCCGCTCGGCCACGACTACGCCACGATCTCGCTGTCGGACCGGCTCAAGCCCTGGGAGGTCGTCGCGCGGCGGCTGCGCGCCGCCGCCGCGGCCGATCTGGTGCTCGCCCTGTACAACCCCGGCTCGCGCAGCCGCACCTGGCAGGTGGCCAAGGCCCGTGACCTGCTGCTGGAACTGCGCCCGCCGCAGACCCCGGTGGTCGTCGCCCGTGACGTGGGCGGGCCGGAGCAGTCGGTGCGGATCGTCACGCTCGCCGCGCTGGAACCGTCCGAGGTGGACATGCGCACCCTCCTGCTGATCGGCTCCTCGCAGACCCGGGTCACGGACCGCCCCGACGGCTCCCGCCTCACCTGGACGCCCCGCCGCTACCCGTGACGGGCCGTCGACCGCCCGGCCCGTCGACCGCCCGGCCCGGGGAGCGCGGCGACCGGCCGGGCCGTGGGACCGGCAGGGGTCAGCAGGTGCCGGCCGGGCGGTCGCGGACCACCAGGTCGGTGCGGCCGGTGGTGGAGTCGAGCCAGATCACCCGGGTGCCCCGGTCGGCTGCCGCCATGACCTGGCTGCCCCGGTTGCAGGAGAGCCGCTCGGGAGTTCCGCCGGTGAGGGGGAGCTGCCAGAGCTTGGGCAGGACCGCGTTGGACCAGCCCCCGGCGGGATCGGTGTCCCAGACGCTGAAGGTGACCGACCGGTCGGAGGCGGTGATCTCCGCGTTCAGCGGGGCGTACGGCGAGTCTCCCGGCAGCACGTCGGTCACCCCGGAGCCGTTCAGCGCCCCCGACCGGATCGAGCTGCGCTTCGTCCGGTCACCGGGCTTCTCGACCCAGAGCAGCCTGCCTCCCGCGAGCACCGTGGAGGAAGTCTGGTCCCCGCTGCTGCCGTTCGGGTCACCCGCCACGTACTGCGCGGTGACCTTGCCGTCGGCAAGCGAGTAGACGGTCGGCGCGAAGACCTCGCCCGAACCGGCCGTCCAGGACTCGGTCCCGCCGAGCAGCCCGTCCTTGAGGGTGAGGCCGGCCATGTCGTGGCCGTCGGGCAGCGGGAGCTTCCCGGCCGGTGCGCCGTCGCGGAAGAGGAGCACCTGACCCCGGCCGGTGGCGGGGTCGCTCACCCGGAAGGCCACGTCGGGCCCCGAGACCTGGACGTCGGTGGGCCACTGGACCGAGGAGCGGAAGAGACTGCGGACCGGGCCGCCGGACAGGGAACGGGTCAGCACCTCGAACCCCCATACACCCTGGGTGTCGGTGCCTTGCGCCACCCATGCGGCGGACCTGCCGTCGGTGGCCGACCAGCCGTGTGCCCGCTCGTCCTCCGGGCTGAGCCTGGTGGGCGCGGCGGCGCTGGTGGTGGAGCCGGTGTACAGGGGGGTTCCCTGGCCCTTCTCGGCCGGGTCGGTGTTGCCCATCACCCAGCGGCCGTCGGCGACGGCCGGGTTGCCGGGGCTGGCGGCACCCCGCAGCAGCGGGTGACTGTCCACGCCGAGCTTCTGCTGCCAGCCCGCCCGGATTCCGTGCGCGTCGAACGCCGCTGTCACCGACCGGAGCTGGGCGCGGGTGAGCTTCATCGCCCGGCCCGCGGCGAGCACCGCGCCCCGCCCGTCCACGAAGTCGTCCAGCGGGGTGAGGTAGCCGGCGAGCGCCCGGTAGATCAGCCGGTCGGCGACGAGCGGGTCCAGCGTGCGCCGGATGTCCCACAGCGCGCCGCCGAAGATGGTGGAGTTCGCGTGCACCCCGCCGCTGTCGACGTCGTTCCCGGCGCCGAGGTAGTCGTCCACGGTGGTACGGCGGTCGTCCAGGCGGCGCTGCGCGCAGGCCTGCGGGGTCCCGGTGCGGCACAGGTCCTCGCCCAGCAGCGCGGCCTGCGGGTCGTCCATCGCCATGCCCCGGGCGGTCACCTCGACGGCGTTGCCGAAGTAGTCGGCCAGGGCCTCGTTCATCGCGCCGGACTGACCGGCGTTGACCAGACCGGCGGTGTGCTCGACGACGCCGTGGGTCATCTCGTGTCCGGCCACGTCGAGGGCGACGGAGAACGGACGGTAGTTCCCGCCGCCGTTGCCGTAGACCATCTTCTGCCCGTCCCAGTAGGCGTTGGACAGGGGAACGCCGTCCTCGGTCACGTTGACCACCGAGGTGATCGGGCCGGCCTTGCCGTCCAGCCCGTCCCGGCCGAGCCGGTCGCGGTAGAAGTCGTGGACGGCGGCGGCGTTGAGGTGGGCGTCGGTGGCGCCGCTGCTGCCGGTGGCGGCCGGGAACTCCGGGCCCGGGGAGCGGGCCGGGAGGCTGTCGGCGGGTATGCCGCGCCGGTAGTCGTAGTAGGTCCGGCCCGCCGCGTCGTAGGTGGTGATGGTGGCCGGCCGGGTGAGGTCGGTGAGCTGGTAACTCCCGTCCGGGAGACGGCCGATGTTCACCTTGACGGAGCGGCCGGAGGCGTCCGGGGCGGTGCCGGTGGCAGGTTCGACACCGGTCGCGGTGCCGGTCGCGGTGCCGGTCGCGGTACGGGGCGCGGTGCGGGTGCCGCCGTCGGCGACCGCGTACGGGGCGCGGGCGTCGTGGGCGAGGGCGATCATGCCGGTGGTGGCGTCCACGTAGACCTCACGGACCCGTGAGCCACCGGTGGCCGGGGCGGTACCGCGCACCGTGAAGTGCCGGACCAGCCGGCCGGCGCCGCCGGGCATGATCAGCTGGCCGTGGTCCTCGGCCGTGGCCCCGGTCCGGGCCCGCGGGTCCCCCAGCGCACCGAGCGCCAGCTCGCGGAGGGTCGCGTCCGGGACACTGGCGGTGGTCGGTGCGGCGAGACCGGTGAAGTACTTGCCGCCGGCCGACTCGACCCGCTGCCCGGCGCCGTCGCCGGTGAGGTGGACCAGGTACCGCGCGCCGAACACGGGTATGCCGCCGTGGCGTTGCTGGAACCTGACGGTGTGCTGGCCGTCCGCGCCGCGCTCGGACCCGATCTCGGTCAGTTGCCCGGGGTCGATCCGGTACCGGTCCGGGTGAGCCGCGAGATGGGCGCGGGCGGCCTCGGCCGGGCTCCCCGGGGCCGCCTCGGCCAGACCGGTGACGAGCTGCGGGGCAGCGGTGCCCGCCCCTGCCACCAGAGCCGGGACGGGATCGGGGCCGGGGTCGGCGCCGGTGCCGGGTGCGGCCAGGGCGGGCGTGCCGCCCAGGGCCAGGACCAGGGCCGTGGCCGTGGCGACTGCCAGGCCGGGGGGCACGGGCGTGCGGAAGCGATGGTGCACGTGATGGCCTTTCAACGAGTCCGGATGTGCCGGATGTGCCGGATGTGGTGGAAGGAGTTGCGGCGACGACCGTGGGAGCCGGGAGCGCGACCGGATGCCGTCCACCGCTGTCGGCCTGTCGGCCTGTCGGCCTGTCGGCCTGTCGGCCTGTCGGGCCGGGTGCCGGCGTCGGGGAATGCCTCTGGCGCAGGCCGGTTCGCCGCTCGCCGAAACCGGCGCGCATGACAGCGGCAGGGCAGGGCTGGGCGGCGGTCGTCTCGTGGTGCGGCGGGTGTGCGTGTGCCTTGCGCGGCAGGTGCTGCGCGACAAGATGAGGGGACCCGCGACGGCGTCCCGCTGCTCCTCCGAGCGCGCCCGGGTGACGGGGTACGTGCCGTCGGCGCGCCGGTGGTTCCGGGGGCGCGTTCGGCGGTGGCGGCCTCCATGGGCGGTCCGCGGCGGATGGCGGGGGGCGTCACGGAGGCCGCCACGGTTCCTGAACCCTGCTCAGGCGGTGGGGTTCGGGTTGGTGGGTTCAGACGGTGGATTCAGGCGGTGGGGAGGCGGGTTCAGACTGCGGGCAGGCGTGGTGTCCGGCCGATGAACCGGATGGTTGCCGCGGCCAGCAGTGCCGCCAGTACGCCGGTGGCGGCGAAGATCGCGACCATCTCGGCGGCGGCGTAGGCCCCCAGACGGGGGAACAGGACGAGGGTGCCCATCTGTAGTGAGATCGGCAGTACGGCGAGCCCGATCGTGGCGGGAACCATCCGGTCCCACCTGAGGCCGACCAGCAGCAGGAGGCCGAGGGTCACGGTGGTGATGGCGTACACCGGGCCGAGATAGGCCACGTCGAAGTCGAGGTGCAGATGGGGTTCGATCGCGGCCACCGCCAGTACCGCCAGCGGCGCCGCCAGCCGACGGGGCGTACGCCAGGAGACCGCGCCGAGCAGATCGCCGGGGGCGGCGAGCATCAGCAGCAGCCAGAGCACCGGTGGTCCGGCGCTCTGGATCAGGACGGACGGGTGGCTGAGGGCCCCGGACAGGCTGAAATCGAGTTTGGTGAAGGCGTAAGCCTGGACGAGCATGCCGGCCACGGCCGGTACGGCCAGCAGTCGGGCGAGGGTCCAGTTCCCGCGTACGGCCGTCACCGCGACCGTGCCCCAGAGGCCGAGCACGGCCAGGTACAGCGCCAGGTACAGCGTTTTCAGGAGCGTGGAGCCGAGCGGGGAGGGGGCGACGGATGTGATCGTGTCCCAGGACTGGTGGCTCAGGCCCGGACGGTAGACGTACTCGGTCACGGCCAGGTAGTGGCCGAGCGCGGCTGCCACGACCAGTGGCGCGGCGGCCGCGAGGAGCCGTCCGGCGGTGTGGGCGGAGGTGGTGCCGGTACGGAGCCGGAGCCCGTACGCGGCGACGCCGGCGGTCTCACGAGCGGTCGCGAGGCGGCCGGACCGGGCGGTGAGGTCGGCGTGGACGGCCGCGATCTCCGGCCCCCGGTCGGCGCGGTAGGCGGCCGGGTAGAGGAGTAGGGCCAGCGCCAGGGCGCGGGAGCCGGGCGGCGCGCCGGGTCCCTCGGTGGTGCGGTCGGTCATGCGAGGGCCCCCCTGGCCTTGAGTCGGAAGACTGGTCTGATCACGGGCCGGGCGGCCGTCCCGTCCCGGGCGGCTCTGTCGGCCCTGTCGGCCCTGGCCGTGCCGAGGCGCCGGTCGGCTTCGGCGACGACGGCGCGCAGCCGGTCCGCCTCGGCGGCCAGCGTGGCGCTCCCGGCCTCGGTCAGTGCGTAGGTGCGGCGGGCCCGGCCCCCGACGACCTCGTCGCTCTCGACCCGGATCAGTTCCTGCTGGAGCAGGCGGTCCAGCGCGCTGTAGAGGGTGCCGGCCCGCATGGTGACCCGGCCCTGCGAGATCGCGGAGATCTCCTGGATCAGCGCGTAGCCGTGCCGGGGAGCATCGGCCAGCGCGGTGAGCAGAAGCAGCGTGGGCTCCTGCATGGAGCGTTCTGTCATGCGTCTACATATACAGTTGATCGGTATATGCCGTCTAGTGCAGTACCGGGTGGACGGCGAGGGATCAGGGGGAGGGGACGGCGACGGGCGCGAACGCGTCGAGCAGGCCGCGGGCGGCCCGGACGAGGCCGGTGATCTCGTCCGGCCGGGCCTCGTACTCAGGGTGCTCCGCGTACTCGGGTGCGGCGGCCAGCAATCGCGTGAGGTGCCCGCGCATCCGGAGGGCGAGGTCCCGCATCTCCTCCTCGTCCGGCACGGAGTCCGGGCCGAGGACGGCTTCGAGATCCTCGAAGATCGTGTTCAGTGCCGGCGTCCCGATCGGCCTCCGCAGCTCTTCCAGGACGCGCAGTACGGTCGTCTCGCTGGCGTCGTGGACGCGGATTCCGGTCACCGTGGGGTCTCCGGCTGCGGGAGGTTCCGCCGGAGCACGCACCAGACGCACCCGCCGTCCTCCGCGATTCCCCAGGCGTCGGCCAGGGCGTCCACGAGGAGGAGACCCCGCCCGTGCTGGGCGAGCGGGCCGGCGGGGGGCCGGGGGACCCACGGGCCGCCGTCGCGGACCTCGACGCACAGGTGCTCCGGGGTGAGGTACAGCCGCACGCCCACTGTTTCGCCCTCGCCGTGGACGAGCGAATTCGTCACGAGTTCCGACAGCAGGAGACAGGTCGTGTCCACGAGTTCGGGAACCCCCCACCTCCGCAGGTAGGCCCTGCCGATGCGGCGCATCTGCCCCGGTCGCCGCAGGTCCTGCCCGGCGACCGCCCCTCCGGAGGCCCGCTGCGCCCGCCGGAATCTGACCTCGACTCCATCGACGACCGGCCCGGTGGCCGGTAGCCCGGCGGCGGGCCAGTAGTCCCGGGCGAAGCCGGTGCTCGGGTGCTCGGTGGCGTGGTCGTGGTGGGGTTCTGCTGGAGTGCTGTTCTGGTTCTTCCGCATGATCGGCCTCGGCGTATCAAGGGACAGGGGGACGGCTCCGCTGCCAACGGGTGGTTGGGGCAGAGGCCGACGTTCGGGCTGGTCAGACGCCCGGACAGGTACACGGTGCATGTGACGGCACGTGACGAATGGTCATGAACTGATGTGCAGTCATGAATGCCTGCGTTCATCATGCTCCTCCTTGCGGCCACTTCGCAATGTTGCGGAGTTAATCCGCAGGAAGGAGAACGTCTGTTCTCCTCGGCGAGGCCAGCAATGTTGTGCAAGACTCCGTTTATGACGAGTGCTCAGACCACACCGCCGGTAATGCGGCGGCGACTTGGGGGCTTGCTCCGCTCATTCAGGAAAGAAGCGGGACTTACGCTGCCTCAAGCCGCCGCACTGATCGAGTGGGACAACACGCGCCTCTCCCGTGTCGAGACCGGCCAGTATCAGATCAAGGCCAGTGAGGTGAAAGCTCTCCTGCAAGGGTTCGGCGTCGATGACCAGGCTGCGACCAGCGAACTGGCAACCGCGGCCGAGGCCGGCCAGCGGAACTGGTGGGCTGCGTACGCGGACGTCCTCCCGAGGGCATACGCGGATGCCATCGCCTTGGAGTCGACGGTGGTAAGACTGCGTGCGTACTTCCCGCAGTTGATTACCGCCCTCCTCCAGACCCCCGCGTACGCGCATGGCACGATCTTCAGTTCGCCAAGCCCGACGGTCCGCAAGAACGCCGACTCTCTCGTCCAGGTGCGACAGGCCAGGAAGTCGGTGCTGACCCGCCCTGAGAATCCGGTTGTCCTTGACACCGTGATCGACGAGTCCGCGCTGTACCCACGATCCAACGCCCACTCCGACGTCATGCGCGATCAGCTGCTCAGCTTGCTGGCCATGATGGAGCGGGACAACATCACCATCCGGATCATGCCGTTGGATGCGCCTCCCCATCCAGGTCTCACCAGCAACATGACCATCATGGACTTCCGGCACCCCTGGCCTTCCCTGGTCTCCATCGACCACATCCGGGGCGGCGTGTTCCTGGGGGAGCCGGATGATGTGGCCGCCTTCTCGGACGTGTTCGATGTGGTCCTTGAGGCGGCCATGTCCGTCGAAGAATCCCGAGACAAGATCAAAAACTACATGGAAGGGAAAATCAGTGGCTAGCAAGGCAGGTCTGCGCGCCCCCGACCTGGGCCCGGTCGCATGGCAGAAATCCTCGTACTCAGGTGCAGGTGAAGCCCAGTGCGTTGAGGTCGCCGACCTCACCGCGGTCGCTGGCGAAGGCGTTGCCATCCGAGACTCGAAGCGCGCCGACGGGCCCGCTCTGGTCGTTGACCGAAAGTCGTTCTCTCGGTTCGTCGCCAGCATCGGTACCTGAGACGAAAGGCAGAGACATCGTGACCACGATCGGTGTGACCGCCACCGAAGTCGCTCCCGAAGCAGCGTGGTTCAAGTCTTCTTACAGCGGAGCCGAAGGCAACGCGTGCGTTGAAGCCGCCGATCTCCAGTCCGCGGTCGGCGTACGCGACTCCAAGCACAAGAGGGGCCCCGCGCTCGTCTTCGAGTCCTCTGTATGGGACGCCTTCGTCAGCTCTGTCCGCTAGCCGACCGATCGAGGCCCGTGGCAACGGCAGTGTGGTCCTCCCAAGGCATGTGGGGAGCGCTGTCCGTACGGGAGATGATCAAGTACTACATGAAAGGGAAACCGTGACTGAACAGGTCAGCCTGAGTGCTGTCGACCTAGGTGACGTGGAGTGGCGCAAGTCGTCCTACTCCGGGGGCGGAGAGGCCCAGTGCGTCGAGGTCGCCGACCTCTCGGCCATCAGCTATGGCGGGATCGCTGTCCGTGACTCCAAGCGTCCGGGCGGTCCCGCGCTCATGCTGACAGCCGGTGCGTACGCCACGTTCATCGAGATCACCGCTGCCGGCAAGGTGTAAGCGGGATCAAACCTCCCCGGTACCACCGGGGTGGATGCGACGGAGCGCCGCAGGACCCCTGGTTCATGCCGGGGGTCTTGTCGTCATCAGTCCGCGATCACCGTGATGCCCACTGTTCTCGCCGGTAGACCGGTCCGGTCTATCCGGTCCCCGGCCCCCCGAGCCACCGCAAAGCCGCCTCCACCGAGGTGACTTCGTGGACGCCCTGCGGGGTCGGGGGGCGGTGGATCATGAGGACGGGGATGGCGGCCTCGCGGGCCGCGGTGAGTTTGGGGGCGGTGGCCGAGCCGCCGCTGTCCTTGGTGACCAGGACGTCGATCCGGTGGCGGGCGAGCAGCGCCCGCTCGTCGGCCAGGGCGAACGGGCCCCGGTCCAGCAGGACGGTGAGGCGCGGCGGCACGGGCGCGGCCGGGGCGTCCACCGAACGCACCAGGAACCAGACGTCGGTGAGGTGCGCGAAGGTGTGCAGGCCCGTCCGGCCGGTGGTCAGGAAGGCCCGGCGGCCGAGGGAGGGCAGCAGGGCGGCGGCCTCGGCGAGGGAGGCGGCGGAGGTCCAGTCGTCGCCGGGGCCGGGAGTCCAGCCGGGCCGGCGCAGCGCCAGCAGCGGGACGCCCGTGCGGGCCGCGGCCCCGGCGGCGTTGACGCTCATGCGCCCGGCGAACGGGTGGGTGGCGTCCACCAGACGGGTGACCCGGTGGGCGGTGATCCAGGCGGCCAGCCCGTCCGGGCCCCCGAAGCCGCCGATCCGGGTCTCGCCCGGGGGGAGCACGGGGGAGCCGACCCGCCCGGCGAGGGAGGTCGTCACCCGCCCGGGCCACGGAAGGCCGCCCGGCCCCGGAGCCCCCGGCCCCGGAGCCCCCGGCCCCCAGGCACCCGGACCCCGGGCATCCGTCAGCGCCTCCGCCAGGCGGCGGGCCTCCGTCGTGCCGCCCAGGATCAGGACGTGCCCGCCCCCGGTACCGCCGCCCCCGGTGCCGTCGCCACCGGTACCCCTGCCGCCGCCGTGCCCGTCGCCCGCGTCCCGGCCGTGCGCGGGTTCAGCAGGCATGCCGGTCGCGCTCGGGGGAGTACAGGTGGCTGTCCCGGAACTGCTCGGCCCCCAGCGTGCGGCCCACCAGGATGACGGCGGTACGGACCAGCCCCGCCGCCTTCACCTGCGGGGCGATGTCGGCCAGCGTCCCGCGCAGCACCAGCTCGTCGGGGCGGCTGGCCATCGCCACCACCGCCGCCGGGCACTGGGCCCCGTAGTGCGGCAGCAGCTCGGCCACGACCCGGTCCACGTAACGGGTGGCCAGGTGCAGGACCAGTAGCGCGCCGCTGCGGCCCAGGGTGGCCAGGTCCTCGCCGGGCGGCATGGGGGTGGCCTGTTGGGAGATTCGGGTCAGGATCACGGTCTGCCCGACGGTCGGGACGGTCAGCTCCCGCTTCAGCGCCGCCGCCGCCGCGGCGAAGGCCGGGACGCCCGGGACGACCTCGTACGGGATGCCGGCCGCGTCGAGCCGCCGCATCTGCTCCGCGACCGCGCTGAAGAGCGACGGGTCACCGGAGTGCAGCCGCGCCACGTCCTGGCCCGCCGCGTGGGCCCGTACGCACTCCGCGAGGATCTCGTCCAGGTTCAGTCCGGCGGTGTCGACCAGGCGGGCGTCCGGCGGGCACTCGGCCAGCAGTTCGCGCGGGACCAGGCTGCCCGCGTACAGGCAGACCGGGGCGGCGGCCAGGGTCCGGGCGCCGCGCACCGTGATCAGGTCGGCGGCCCCGGGGCCCGCGCCGATGAAGTACACGGTCATCTCTGTCCCACCTTCTCGCCCGCCGCGTCCGGTGCGTCCGGCGCGTACGGCTTCGTCACCGACCACTGGGTGACGGGCATCGCCTGCCGCCACCCTGTGAAACCCCCGACCGGCACGGCGTGCGCGACCGCGAGTTTCACCAGTTCGCCGCCGTGGCGCCGGTAGCGGTCGGTGAGGACCGCCTCCGACTCCAGGGTGACGGTGTTGACCACCAGCCGGCCGCCGGGGGCCAGCGCGTCCCAGGCCGCGTCCAGCAGCCCCGGCGCGGTCAGGCCGCCGCCGATGAAGACGGCGTCGGGCGCCGGGAGACCGGCGAGCGCGGCGGGCGCCGCCCCCGTGACCACGCGCAGGCCCGGCACCCCGAGCGCCGCCGCGTTGCGGCCGATCCGCGCCGCCCGCTCCGCGACGCGCTCCACGGTCACCGCCCGGCAGGACGGGTGCGTGCGCATCCACTCGATGCCGATGGAGCCGGAGCCGCCGCCGATGTCCCAGAGCAGTTCGCCGGGGGCCGGGGCCAGCGCGCACAGGGTCGCCGCCCGGACGTGGCGCTTGGTGAGCTGCCCGTCGTGCTCGTACGCGGTGTCGGGCAGCCCGGGGACCGCGCCGAGGCGCGGGGAGGGCGCGGCCGGGTCCCGGCGGCACTCCACGGCCACCACGTTCAGGGGGTCGCCGGGCGGGTGGTCCCAGCCGTCCGCCCGGCCCGCGTACGTGTGCTCGCGCGCGGCGCCGAGCTGTTCCAGCACCCGCATCCGGCTCGGGCCGAACCCCCGCTCCCGCAGCAGGGCGGCGATCTCGCCCGGGGAGTGCGCGCCCGCGCTCAGGACCAGGACCCGCCGCCCCTCGTGGAGCGCGGCGGCGAGCCGGGCCACCGGGCGGCCGACCACCGTGACCACCTCGGTCTCCTCCACCGGCCAGCCCAGCCGGGCGCAGGCGTGGGAGACGGAGGAGGGGTGCGGGTGGACCCGCAGGGCGCCGGGGCCGAGTTCCTGGGAAAGGGCGCGGCCGATGCCGTAGAACATGGGGTCCCCGCTGGCCAGGACCGCGATCCGGCGGCCCGCGTGCTCCGCCAGCAGCTTCGGCACGGCCGGACGCAGCGGGCTCGGCCAGGCCACCCGCTCACCGGGGCACCGGCCGGGCTCCAGCAGCTCCAGCTGGCGGGCTCCGCCGATCAGCACCTCGGCCGAGGCGAGCGCGGACCGCGCGGCGGCGGTGAGCCCGGCCCAGCCGTCGGCGCCGAGGCCGACGACCGACACGGGTATGAGGGGTGGTGCGGAGCTCACTGCGCGGCCTCGGGGAACGGAGCGGAAAGGGGTGACCCGCAGCCTACTGGCCCGCCCCCACGCCCCTCGGCCGGGCCCCGCCCCCACCGCCCGGCCGGGCCGGGCCCGGCGGACCTTCCCGCGCACAGCACTAGGCTCGGTGTCCCACTCGTCGTGAGGGAGCTGCTGCCATGCCCGGCTGGAACGCCAGGAACATCCCCGACCAGAGCGGCCGGACCGCCGTGGTGACCGGGGCCAACAGCGGGATCGGCTACGTGAGTGCCCGGGAGCTCGCCCGGCGGGGTGCCTCGGTGGTGCTCGCCTGCCGCAGCGCCGCCCGGGGCCACGCGGCGGTCGTCCGGCTGCGGGCCGAAGTGCCGGGCGCGAAGGCCGAGTTCGTCCCGCTGGACCTGGCCGATCTCGCCTCGGTGCGGGAGTTCGCCCAGGAGTACGGCCGCCGCCACCGGCGGCTGGACCTGCTGGTGAACAACGCCGGGGTGATGGCCCTGCCGTACGGGCGCACCGCCGACGGCTTCGAGACGCAGTTCGGGGTCAACCACCTCGGGCACTTCGCCCTGACCGGCCTGTTGCTGCCGCTGCTGCCCGCCGACGTCCCCGGGGCCCGGATCGTCAACCTCTCCAGCGGCTTCCACGTCCTCGGCGACCTCGACCACGCCGATCTGAACAGTGAGCACGGGTACCGCCGCTGGGTGGCCTACGGCCGTTCCAAGACCGCCAACCTGCTCTTCACGCACGAGCTGTCCCGGCGGCTCGCGGCGGCCGGTTCGGCCGTCGTCACGGCCGCCGCGCACCCCGGGTACGCGGCCACCAACCTCCAGGGCGCGGCGCCCCGGCAGGAGGGCCGCAAGGCCGCCGTCCGGCTGGTGGCGGCCGGCAACGCCCTCTTCGCGCAGTCCGCCGCCGCCGGGGCGCTGCCCACCCTGTACGCGGCCACCGCCCCCGGGGTCCGGCCGGACGAGTTCTTCGGGCCGAGGTTCGCGATGTGGGGGGCGCCCGTACGGTCCTGGCGGGCGAAGTGGACCACGGACGATGCCTCCGGGGAGCGGCTCTGGGCCGCCTCCGGGAAGCTCACCGGGGTCACGTACCCGTCCCTCGCCCCCTGAACTCCGGCCGGCCCGGAGGCCGGGCCCGGGTTCAGGGACCGGGGTCCGGTCAGGCGTAGGTGTAGTGCCGGGTGTGGTCGAGCAGGTCGGACGGGGTCACGGTGTTCCAGGGCGGCATGGTCTCGTTCAGGTCCACCGTGCCGGTCGTGTTCCCGCCGGGGAGGTAGTGCGCGCTGCCCGGGTGGAGCCGCTGCCAGTCGGCCCACAGCTTGTCGATGAAGGCGTGGTGCAGCCAGAACACCGGGTCGTTCGGGGAGACGCTCTGCGCCATCTGGCCGCCGATCCAGATGTGCACCCGGTTGTGCATGCTCTGGTAGGCCGTCCCGCCTTCGAGGTGGTTGCGGAAACCCCCCGCCGAGCTTTCGTTCCAGGGCGCGGTGTCGTACTCGGGGATGGCGAGGACGGCATCGGTCTGGGCCCGGGTGGGGAGGGTGGTGACGCGTCCGGCCAGCGAGCGGGCGAGGAACGGGTTGCTGTCGTCCTGGACGGTGATGGGCCAGTTGCCGGCGGAGTGGGCGAAGGGGCCGTCCATCACCTGGTAGTCCAGGTCGCGGCCGGTGCCGCCGAGGAAGTCCGGCGCCCAGAGGGCGGCGGTGACGGTGTTGTCGGTGGTCCAGTCCCAGTAGGGGATCGACACGGACCAGTCGATGGACTGGAGCTCGCGCTCGAAGTCGCGCAGGTACTGGCGGTGCCAGGGCAGGAACGAGGGCGCGAGGTGTCCCACCGGCTGCCCGCTGAACATGTCCATGTTGAACTGGCGGCGGTGGGTGGTGACGAACGCGTCGTAGCGGCCCCTGCGCTTGAGTTCGAGGACGGCGTCGACGAACGCCTTCTTCTCGAAGGACGAGAGGTTCGCCTGGTTCTTCCGTACGGTCATGGCGGCTGCTCCTGGCTCAGGCGAGCGGGTCGAAGGGGACGAGGGAGGCGCCCTTGAGCGAGGTGACCGCGGTGCGGGCCGCGTCACGCGGGGTCGCGAAGGTCTCGTAGTGGTTGATCACGCTGGTCCAGGACTGGCCCGAGCGGCGCATCACGTGCAGCTCCCGGCCGTCGATCAGGACGCGGTAGCCGTCGCCGTGCGCGCCCTGGCCGTGGGCCTGGCCGTGCGCGGAGGAGGGGTCGGCGGGCAGGCCCTGGATGCGGCGGCCCTGGAAGACCTCGTCGAAGGCGGCGGGATCGCCGGCGCGGCCGGGCGCGGCGGCCCTGGCCTTGGCCGGTGAGGTGTCCGCCGACGCGGTGGCCACACCGGCGACGGCTATGCCTGCGGCGGCGCCGGCGATGGCGCCCACGGCCTGACGGCGGGTGAGTTTGGACATGACGAAGAGACCCCCACAACATGGTCGGAGGCGGCCCCACGAGTGCCCGGGCCGCTGTGATCATGCCTACACGGATCTTGAACGGCGACAGAAGCTGGCGGGTTTCGGTTGGGTGGCATACGGCCAGATTGCGGCGGCCGGTTCCCGGCTCCGCCCTGTTGATCTTGTTCCACGCCTTGGACCCGCGCGCCACCGGGTGAAGATTCTGTCGCCCCCGGGTGATTCTTCTGCAAATCCTCCCGGGGTGCGGGGCGGGCGTGTCCACCGCGACAAGAGAAAATATGTCCGGAACTAGAACACCCACTTCCGGATACGCCCTGGCGCCGCCCCGGGCCACCCCGCCGGAGCGGCGGCCCTGAGCACCGGCCGTGCACGGTTCCCGCAGGTCCGACCGCCTGTCAGCGGCCCCCGCCCGGCTGCACGGCCACCGGACCGGGCCGGACCGGTCCGGCGACCGTAGGTGACAGTTCGGTCAGCGCCTGTTCGGCCCCGGCCCCCTCGGCCAGCCCGAGACGCCGGTAGAGCGCGACCGCGTCACGCAGACAGATCAGGGCGCGCTCACGCTTCCCGAGCGCGGTCAGCGCCCTGCCGAGGACGGTCAGCGCCCGCGCCTCGGTCCGGCCCTGCCCGATCTCGTGACTGACGACCACGGCCTCCCCGGCCACCGCGGCGGCCGTCGGGGCGTCGGCGCGCATCAGGAAGGTCTCGGCGATCCGGTGCAGGACGTTGGCCTCCATGAACCGCAGGCCGAGCTCCCGGCTGAGCACCAGGCTCCGGGTGTAACAGGCCATCGCCGTGTCCGTGTCGCCCGACAGCCGCAGCGCGGTGCCCCGGTGGACCAGGATCTGCGCCTCCCCCATCCGGTCGCCGAGCCCGCGGTAGAGCGCCAGCCCGGCCGCACTGGCCTCGACGGCCTCGCCCGGCTCGCCCAGCACCACATGGGCGAAGGTGAGACTGCCCAGCGTGTTCGCCTCCCCGGACGGGTTCCCGGACACGCGCTGCAACTCCCTGGCCTCCCGCAGCGTCCGGACGGTCCCGTTGTCGTGCCCGCCGTGACCGGCCGCGATCAGCGCGCGGACCGTCAACACCTCGGCGAGCACCAGCAGATCGTCGTGGAGCCGGCACAGCCGGGCGGCCTGCTCGATGTGACCGGCCGCCTCGGTGAGCCGGCTGAGCTGCCACAGCGCCCCGCCGAGCATGTAGCGCGCGGTGGCCTCCGCGTGCGGCAGACCCGCCGCGCGCGCCTCGGCCACGACCGTCCGCCCCAGCTCCACGACGTCCTCCCAGGCGTACGTCCGCTCCAGCAGCGGGTCCAGGCCGAGCAGCACGGCCGCCGTCGGCCCCACCAGCTCGGGCGACCGCACGACGGCCTGCCGCAGGACCTGGAGCACGGCGTCGCGTTCCTGGTCGAACCAGTCGTACGCCGCCTGCGCGTCACGGAACTCGATCCCCGCCGTCCCGGGGACGTCGAGCAACCGGGCGATCCGGTGGCCGGGGCGGACCAGCCGGTAGGCGTTGCCGACCGTGGCCAGCAGGAAGCGGAGCAGGCTCGCCAGGGAGGCGGTGACCCGCTCCTCGGGGTCGGTCCGGGCGCAGAGGCCGCGGGCGAACAGCCGCACCAGGTCGTGGTAGCGGTAGCGGCCCGACCGCGTCGACTGCAACAGACCGGTGTGGAGCAGCTCGTCGAGCACCTGCTCGACATCGAACTCGTCGGCTTCGAGGAGCGCGGCGGCGAAGGACGGCGAGACGGTCTCGGAGTCGGGGAGCGCCAGGAGACGGAAGGCACGGGCGGGCCCGGCGGCGAGCTGGTCGTACCCGAGCTGGAAGCACGCCTGCACGTCCAGGTCGCCGGTGCGCAGCTGGTCCAGCCTGCGCCGCTCGTCGGAGAGCCGCCGCAGGCACTCGGCGATGGTGGTGCCGGGCCGGGCCAGCAGCCGGCAGGCGATGACCCGCACGGCGAGCGGCAGGTGCCCACAGGTGGCCAGCAGCTGCCGCGCCGCGGCCGACTCGGCGAGGACCCGGGCGCCGCCCACCACCGCGGCCAGCAGGTCCAGCGACTCGCCGGGCTGGAAGGGCTCCAGATCGACGGTGTGCGCGGACACGGCCGTCAGCCGCGCCCGGCTGGTGACGATCACCGCGCAGCCCGGGTACCCGGGCAGGAGCGGCCTGACCTGTTCGGCGTTGGCGGCGTTGTCCAGGACCACCAGCATCCGCTGCCCGTCCAGCGTCGTGCGGTAGAGCGCGGCCCGCGCGTCCAGGTCCTCCGGAACGCCCGCCTCGGGCACGCCGAGCGACTGCAACAGGTGCCCCAGCACGGTGTGGGGCAGGGCCGGACGGTCGGTCACGCCCGCCAGGTCGACGAAGAGCTGGCCGTCGGGGTAGAGCGCGCGCAGCCGGTGCGCGACGTGCACGGCCAGGGCGGTCTTGCCGGTGCCGCCGATGCCGGAGACCGCGCAGACGCGCACGGCGGGCCCGGCGGCCGGGGTCAGGCGCTCGGTGAGTTCGGCCACGAGCGGGTCCCGGCCGGTGAAGTCGGCCATGTCGGCGGGAAGCTGGGCCGGGGCGGGGGCGGGCTCCGCCGCCGGGTCCGACCCGCTTCCGGTCCCGCTCCTGGTTCCGGTCCGGGCCGGGAGCAGCGCCGGATCGGAGCGCAGGATGCGTTCGTAGAGCTCGGACAGGCGCGGGTCCGGGTCGATGCCCAGTTCCCCGGCGAG
Organism: Streptomyces sp. NPDC051567; assembly: GCF_044454165.1. Classification (NCBI taxonomy): domain Bacteria; kingdom Bacillati; phylum Actinomycetota; class Actinomycetes; order Kitasatosporales; family Streptomycetaceae; genus Streptomyces; species Streptomyces sp. NPDC051567. The sequence continues at coordinate 48,693 of NZ_JBITDK010000025.1, forward strand.
CACGGCCCGGGCGTCGCCGAACACCTCCAGGGCGTCGGCCTGGCGTCCGCACTGGTAGAGCGCGCGCATCAGCAGCAGGCGCAGGCTCTCCCGCAACGGGTGTTCGACGACCGCCGCGGTCAGGTCGGTCACCGCCGCTTCGGGATCGCCGAGTTCGAGGTCCAGCTCGACCCTGGTTTCGAGCAGGTTCAGCTGGCCCTGGACGAGCCTGGCCCGCCAGGTGTCGGTGAAGGGCCCGCACAGACCGGCCAGCGGGACGCCCTGGCGGCGGCCGGTGGCCCGGCGCAACAGGATCTGGGCCTGACGCGGATCGCCCGCCCGCCGCGCCTCGGCCGCGGCGGCGGCCTCCTGCTCGGCGAGCGTCACGTCCAGGGAGCCCGAGGGCAGCCGCAGCGCGTACGAGGACCCGGTCGAGACCAGCAGGCCGGGGCCCCCGGCCGTGCGGTGGCCCGGTTGCAGGAGGGTGCGTATCCGGGAGACGTAGGTACGGACCGTGGTCGCGCCCGCCTTGGGGCAGTCCGCGCCCCACAGGCCGTCGACCATCTCCTCCATGGTGACCGGCTGCCCTCCGGCCAGCAGCAGCATCGCCAGTGCCGTGCGCTGCTGGGGGCCCGCCAGGGCGAGTTCCTCGGTTCCCCGCCAACCGCGCACCGTGCCGAGAAGACTGAAGAGGAAGGGACCGTCCTGATTCACGCTTCTACGTCCTTTCCTTGATCCAAGTTACTCAGTCTTGCATGGTTGTTGACCATTTGTTGATGAGAACTTCGGCCGATCATGACTTTGGCGCGGTATCGTCCCCCGCCGGAAAATGGGCCGCTGATTCCCGCCGGGGGCAATCCCTTTTCGCGACCCCGTCCGCAGGGGTGCGGTGGGGCGGGGGAAGTACCTGAAACCGCTGGCCGGGAGCGTTTCGAAGGTGTGTCGGGGGTGGGGCGGAGCGCCGCCGGCGGGTGGTCGTGAACTCCCGGCGGCCGTCCGGATATCGACGGTGGCCGTCTCTTCCGCCGGGTGCGGCCCTTTCGCGGATATGTGCTCCGCCATTGCTTCCGGCACTCGCCGGGAAGGCGGAATTACTCGCTCCGCCCGTGTGTGAACGCGACCGCGTTGACGCGCTGTTGACCGGCCCCGGGCAGTATCGGCGTCGATCCGCTCGGTGATGGCATTCCGTCAGATGTCCGACGGTTTAACGGAGTTGTCGCGGGAAGTCGCAGGCGGGACCGGTGGCGGCTCCACCCGCTCCACCCGCTCCACCTGCTCCACCTGCTCCACCTGCTCCACCTGCTCCATTCGTTCCATCAGCTCCATCCGTTCGTTCGCCGGGTGCCCCGTGGGGTCCGGCGGTGCTCCGCAGGAGGAAAAGTGAAGACCCGTAAGAACATCGGCCGTTGGGCGGCAGGACTGCTCGGGGCGGTGCTGTTCGCCGTGCTCGGCGCGGGGACCGCGTTCGCGGCGATACCCATAGGCCAGATCCGCACCGGCAAGATGACCTACTACAACGACGCGGGCTTCGGTGCCTGCGGGACCCCGATCAACGCCGCCGTCGAGGACCTGGTCGCCGTCTCCCACACCTGGTGGACCTCGGCCAACCCCAACAACGACGAACTCTGCGGGGGCATCTCCGTGGAGGTCAGCTACAACGGCCGGACCATCACCGTGCCCGTCAAGGACAAGTGTCCGTCCTGCGGCCCGGAGCACATCGACCTCAGCCAGACCGCCTTCCAGAAGCTGGCCCCGACCGACCTCGGCGTTGTCAACGGCATCACCTGGAAGTTCGTCCGCAGCGGCGGCAGCGGCAACACCTGCTCCGCCGCGCCCAACTGGGCCGCCGGCACCTGGTACACGGCCGGGACCGTCGTCAAGTACACCGACGGCCGCCACTACATCGCCAAGAACGACAACCCGGGCTACGACCCCATCATCAGCACCTGGTACTGGGCCCCCCACACCTGCACGACCAGTGGCGCGGCCCTGGCCCCCACAGCGTCCCACTGACCGGAGCAGCACGCCCGGCACCGGCCTGACCGAACACCCCGTGACCGGTGCTCCGTGACCGGCACCCCGTGACCCGCTCCGGCCCGGCCCGGCCCGGCCCTCCCCGGCCGGGCCGGAGCGCTGTCGCCGCAGGGCGGCGCGGTCGCCACACCCGGTACGCGCGGGCGCCCCCGGGAGCTTCCGCCCGCCCCCCGGGCGCTTCGGTCAGCCCCCGGACCGGGGCTGACCGGGCGGACGCGCCCGCCGGAGACTCACGTCATGAACGACGATGTGGACAACCACCCAGAAGCCCCCGACCGCCCGGACGCCCACGACCACGCGGTGGTCCTCGGGGCAGGGCTCGCCGGACTCCTGGCGGCGCGCGTGCTCGCCGAACGGTTCGCGCGGGTGACCCTGATGGAGCGGGACGAACTGCCCGTGCCCGGCGCCGAAGTGCTGCTCGGCGGCCGGGAACTGATCGACCGGACGGTGCGGCAACGGGTCTTACGGAACGGGCGCATCCGCGTCCGCTCCGGCTGCCGGGCCACCGGCCCCGTCCCCGGACCGGGCAGCCGCCCGGTGACCGGGGTGGAACTCCACGGCGGCGAACGGCTGACGGCGGGCCTCGTGGTCGACGCCACCGGCCGCACCTCCAAGGCCCCCGCCTGGCTGTCCGCCCTCGGCCCGCCCACCCCCGGAACCACCCGCTACGACTCCCGGCCGGCCTGTTCCAGCCGCTGCTTCGCACCCCCGGCCCACCACGGACCGCCCGCGTACGTGAGGTGAGCCGGGTCCGGGAGGACACGCCTCAGGAGGAGGCGGCGGCGCGTTCGTACAGGGTGCGGGCGCGGTCGCCGAAGTAGCTGCTGTACGAGGTCAGGTCGTCGCCGCCCCCGTCACGGCCGCCGATCACCCCGATCAGGACGTGCTCCTCGGTCAGCACCGGGCCGCCGCTGGTGCCCTCGGGGACGCCCGCGCAGTCCAGGCGCAACTGCGCGGGTCCGGCCGCGCGGGCGGTCGTACGGCACTCCAGCGGCTGCTCGGCGTCGTTCGGGTACCCCACCAGCCGCGCGGGCAGCGGCGCCCGGGGCCCGAAGCGGATCGCCCGCGCCCCGGTGACGTCCTCCAGCCGCTGGCCGGGATGGCCCGGACGCCGCATCCGGAGGAAGGCGAGGTCGTGGTCGGGGTCCTGGTCCTCGCTCCAGCGGGGGTCGACGTCGATCCGCGTGGGCACCCAGATCCCGTACGGCGCCACACCGTCCTGGTATCCCGGGGCGAAGGCGAGGTTGGTGCGGAAGCCGCCCCGGTGGACGCAGTGGGCGGCGGTGACGACGAGGGCGCCGTGGGGCGAGTCGACGACACCGGCCGAGCAGTGGTGGTCGGGGTCGCCGTCGGGGCCGGGGGAGAAGAGCGCGCCGATCGCGGGCTCGGCGGCGGTGGGCCGGGCCTCCAGCGGGTCGGAGGGCTGCCACCCGGCGGAGCGCCAGTTCACCAGCGGGTCGCTGTCGCCGAAGGCGCTGCCGTCCACCGGCGGCTCCGGGACCTCCCGGGCCATCCCGTCGAGCACGGTGGACGCCGTCCGGTCGGCGCGTTCGGGGTCCTGCTGGTAGCTGCCCCGTACGGGATCACCCTCCGCGAGCCGGTCCGCCATGCCGCGCGCGCCCCACAGGTACCCGGCGCCGACGACGAGCAGCGCGCACAGGAGACAGAGGAACAGGGACATCCGCAGGGCCCGTCCGTGGTTCCTGGTGAACATGGTGAGACTCCCCGCCCCGCTGACGCGTCCGACTCTTCGTTCGATGCGGGCGGGTCGCGCCCGGTTCCGCCGCCGTGCTGTGTCCGTGCTCACAGCCGTGTTCGGTCGTGTTCAGTCATGTTCACGGCCCCGCGCCCCGCACCGTCACGCCCCGCCCCGCCGCCCGGGAAAGGGGCCGCCGCACGACGAGTACGCTTGTTGCGAATCGTTCGCAACAAGGATGTCCGTAAGGGTTGAGGGTGCTGTGGTGAGGTCTCCGGTGGTGCTCGGCATCGAGTCGTCCTGCGACGAGACCGGCGCGGGCATCGTGCGCGACGGGAAACTCCTCGCGCACGTGGTCGCGTCGAGCATGGACGAGCACGCCCGCTTCGGCGGGGTCGTCCCCGAGATCGCGGCCCGCGCGCACCTGCACGCCTTCAACCCGGTCGTCCGCCGCGCCCTCGACCAGGCCGGTCTGCGGATGTCCCAGCTCGACGCGGTCGCCGTCACCACCGGCCCCGGCCTCTCCGGCGCACTCCAGGTGGGCCTGGCCGGGGCCAAGACCCTCGCCTACTCCCTGGGCCTGCCGCTCTACGGGGTCCACCACCTGGCCGGCCACGTCGCCGCCGACACCCTGGAGCACGGGCCGCTGCCCGAGCCCTGCATGGTCCTGATCGTCTCCGGCGGACACACCTCGCTGCTGCTCGTCCAGGACCTCGCGCGCGACCCGATCCTGCACCTCGGGGACACCCTGGACGACGCGGCCGGCGAATGCTTCGACAAGGTGGCCCGGGTCCTCGGCCTGCCCTACCCCGGCGGGCCCGCCATCGACCGGGCCGCCCGGGACGGCAACCCGAAGGCCGTCTCCTTCCCCCGCCCGCTGACCGGCGGGCGCGGCGCGGACGACCCGTACGCCTGGTCCTTCTCCTTCTCGGGGCTCAAGACGGCCGCCGCCCGCTGGGCCGAGGGGTACCGGCTGCGCGGCGAGGAGCCGCCCGTCGCCGACGGCGCGGCCTCGCTCCAGGAGGCGGTGGCCGACGTACTGACGCGCAAAGCGGTCGCGGCCTGCACGGCCCACGGGGTGAAGACCCTGGTGGTGGTCGGCGGCGTGGCCGCCAACTCCCGGGTCCGGGCGCTCGCCGAGCGGCGGTGCGCCTCCGCCGGGATCGAGCTGCGGGTGCCGCCGATGACGCTGTGCACCGACAACGGGGCGATGATCGCCGCCATCGGGGACCTGCTGGTGCGCGCGGGCGCCGAACCGGCGCCGCTGGAGATGACGATCGACCCGTCCGCGCCGCTGGAGTACGCCTCGCTCACCCCGGTGGCCCCGCCGTCGCCGCCCCCGCCCCTTCCCGTTCCGGCCGCCTCACGGTCCTAGCAGCGCCGCCGCCTGGCCCGCCGTGAGGCAGGGCAGGGGGGCGAGGACGCGGGCGACCTGCGGGGCGAAATCGGCCGAGGAGGCCAGGACGTCGGCGGCCGGGCCGTCCGTGACGATCAGGCCGTCCGACAGCACGGCCACCCGGTCCGCCGCCCGCGCCGCGAACTCCGCGTCGTGCGTGGAGACGGCCACCGTCCGGCCCGTGGCCGCCAACTCGCCGATCAGGCAGGCGAGTTCGGCCTTGGCCCGGTAGTCCAGGCCGCGCGTCGGCTCGTCCAGCAGCAGCATGCCGGGGGCCTCGGTCAGCCGGACCGCCAGGGCCAGCGAGAGCCGCTGGCCCTCCGACAGCTCCAGTGGACAGGCGCGGTCCGCGATCCCGGGCGCCAGCCGGTCCAGGATCTCCCGGGCCGGGCGGGCCCCCGCGTCCGCCGTCCGGTCGGCCCGGGACAGCTCCTGCCCCACCGAGCCCAGGTACGGGCGGCCCGCCTGCCCCCGCGGGCCCGTACCCGCCAGCCCCCGCAGCAGCGAGGACTTCCCGCAGCCGCTGCGGCCCATCAGCACGGTGACCTCGCCCGCGCGCGGGACCAGGACACCGGTGGTGGTGCCGCCGGTGCTGATACCGGCACCGCCATCGGTCCCGGCAGCGGTCCCGCCATCGGTCGTGGCCGTGCCCGCCGGTGGTGTCCGCCGCGCGGGCGGGGCCGTCCGTCCGGCCAGCCGGGCGCGCAGCGGCGCGGCCGCCCGCCGCGCCTCGCCCACCGACAGGGGCAACGGCTCCCAGCCCACCAGCCGGCCCAGCTCCACCACGGGCGGCGCCACCACCGAGGTGCGCAGCACCTCGGCCGGCCGCCCCGACACCACCGAGCCGTCCCCGGGCAGGTGCAGCATCCGGTCCGCGTACTGCGCCACCCGCTCCAGCCGGTGCTCCGCCAGGAGCACGCTCACCCCGGTGTCGCGGGCCAGCCGGGCCACGGCCGCCATGACCTCCTCGGCCGCCACCGGGTCCAGCGCGGAGGTCGGCTCGTCGAGCACCAGGACCCGGGGGCGCGCGGCCAGCGCCGCGCCGATCGCCACCCGCTGCTGCTCACCGTCGGAGAGCCCGCACAGCGTCCGGTGGCGCAGCCCGGCCAGGCCCAGCAGCTCCAGGACCTCCCCGGCCGCCCTGCCCGCCGGTGCCGGGTCCGCCGCCGACTGCCCCGCCGCGTAGTCCAGTTCGTCCCCGACGGTGTCGGTGACGAAACCGTCGGCCGGGTCCTGGCCCACCACGCCCACCAGCGCGGCCAGTTCCCGCGCCCCGCGCCCCGCGGTGTCCTTGCCGCAGACCGTGACCCGGCCGAACAGCGTGCCGCCGGTGTAGTGCGGGACCAGCCCGTCGACCACGCCCAGCAGGGTCGACTTCCCGGCCCCCGTCACCCCGGACACCAGACAGAACTCCCCCTCCCCGATGGTCAGGTCCACGTTCCGCAGGACCGTCCGGGCGGTGTCGCCGTACCGGACGCTGACGTCGTCGAGTCTGATCAAGGAGAGTCCTCGGTGGGCAGCGGGAAGGGGCCGGCGGACCATGCCCCGCCGCCCCGGGAGCGGCGGGGCGAGGGAGCGGTGGAGTGGGATGGTAGCCGACACCGCCGTACTTAGAACGTCGTCCAGGTGAAGGAGATCTGATCGCCCGTCTTTATCTTGAACTGGCAGCCGCCGACCGGGATCGAGACGCCGTTCACGGAGATGTTCCAGTAGGCGGAGGCGCCGCCGGAGACGTTCTTGACCGTGTCCACGGAGAAGTCGTCGAAGGACGGGTACCAGGTGCCGTCCCAGGTGAAGTGGCGCTGACGGGCCGCGTCGTCGAGGGCGGCCGTCGGGGTGGCGACCGGGGACGGGTACCGGCCGCCGTTGGTGCCGTCGCAGGCGTGGGTGCCACCGGAGGCGGTGGTCACCTCGTGGCCCTTGGTGATCACCAGGCCCTGGAACAGCCTGCCCTCCGGGCCCTGGACGTCGAGCTGCACCAGGACCGGGCTGTTGGTGCGGGGCGCCGTGGTGCGGGCGACGGCCGGGGAGGCGGCGGTCAGGGCCAGGCCGAGGGCGGCGGCGGTGACGGCGGTACGGCGGACGAGCGTGCTGCGCATGGGAAGGGTGCCTTTCTTCGCGCTGTAGTCCGTGACAGGGAAGTGCTGCGGCGTGGCACGTCGGGTGTTCCGGCTCGCGGCCCGCCCGAGGGACGGCCGCACACGGTTGCAGGTCAGCGCCGGATTCCCATCGGCTTCCCCCGGTCGTGCACGCATGAAGTTGTCTGTGAAGTTGTCTGTGCGCGGTCATCATAGGGGCCGGATGCGCGCGGCCCGCCCGCGCGACCGGGGCCGGACCTTCGCGCCCCGGCCCCGTACGGGCGTCACCCGTCCCGGAGCGCCACCGCCGCGCGGTGTCCCTCCGGAACCCGTACGTCCGTCAGCGACCACCCCGGCAGCCGGGCCGGGACCGGGCCCGAACCCACGTACTCGGCCGCCGGGTTCTCCGAGAGTCCGATGCCCAGCCCCTTCAGGTAGGCCTCCTTGCGGGTCCACACCCGGGTGAAGGCGGGTGAGCGCTCCCCGGCGGGCAGCAGCGCCAGTTCGGCCGCCTCCCTCGGGTGCAGCACATCGGCCGTCTCCGCGATGGTGTGCGGCGCCACCAGCTCCTCCACGTCCACGCCGACCGGGGCCGTCGCGAAGGCCAGCAGGCTGATCCCGGTGCAGTGCGAGAGCGAGAAGTGCAGGGCGCCGCCGGGGAGTACGGGCCGTCCGTGCGGCTCGTCGCAGTGCGCGCAGGGCGCCCGTTCCACGGTCACCTCGCGCGGGGCCATGCCCAGGTACGCCCCGAGCAGCCGGCGCAGCGCCACGTGCGCGCAGACGTACGCGTCCCGGTCGGCCGCCCGGACGAACTCGGCCGCGCGGGCGAGTTCCTGGGCGTCCAGGGTGCCGGGGGCGTGCCGGGCCGCGTGGACCCGGTAGCCGGTGGTGTCCACGAGCCACAGCTGCGGGCCCGCGGCCACCACCGCGGCCTCGGCCGGACCGGGGTCCGACAGCCGCTCCGGTACCAGCAACCGCTGGGTGGCGAGTGTCATCGGTGCTCCTCACACGGCCGCGGGGACGGGGCGTTCCACCGGCTCGGACTCCTCGGAGGCGGCCTCCTTCGCCTCTTCGGTCTCCTTCGTCTCCTCCGTCCGCTCCGTCCTCTCGGTCTCCTCCGTCTCCTCTTCTTCGGCCTTCACGGGCTGGCGCAGGGCCATCACTGCGGCCAGCGGTGAGACGAAGGCGATGGCGCCGCAGAGCAGCCAGGTGGTCTGCACCCCGAAGGCCAGCGAGAGGGAGCTGAAGACGGCGATGGAGAGGGGGGCGGTGCCGATGCCGGCGAGGGAGAGGGTGGACATCGCGGCGCCCATCCGCGCCTCGGGGGCCGACTGCTGGTACAGGGTGACGATGGCCGGACCGTTGAGCCCGGACAGCAGGCCCACCCCGGCGGCGACGGCGGTCAGCGAGACCACGGACGGCATCAGGGCCATCACCAGGATGCCCGCGGCGAGACCGGCCCCGGTCACGACCAGCCGGACGAACATGGGGATGCGGTGGGCGAAGGCCGCGCCGACGGCGCTGGAACCGAGGGCGCCGACGCTGAACGCGGCCAGCACCACACCGACGGCGCCGACGCCCCAGCCGCGCTGGGAGACCAGCAGCGGCAGCGCCACCTCGGCGGGCCAGCTGAACGCCATGTCCAGGGAGAGGGCGGCGATGAACATCCAGCGCAGCCGCGGGTGACGGGCCAGCAGCCGGAAACCGTCGCCGGAGCGCTTGACGAGGGAGACCCCGGGCTCGCGCCGCGGCCGGACGAAGCCGTGCGTGACGTGGAGCAGGCAGCCGAACCAGATCGCGCCGGTGACCGCGCCGATCACCATGGCCAGCCACAGCTCCCCGACGGTGATCAGGAAGGCTCCGGCCGGGGCGCCGAGGATGGGGGCGACGCGGAGCACCATGGCGTAGAGGGAGTTGGCGCGGGCCAGCTGGTCGCCCCGGGCGAACATCGGGAGCAGCACCCCGGAGGCCGGTCCGGCCAGCCCGAGCAGGACCCCCTCGATCAGCGCGATCACCACCAGGGGCCACAGCTGCTGGGTGGTGGAGGTGACCACGGCCCCGGTGGCGAGCAGCACGACCCGGGCGCTGGTGGTGCGCAGCAGGACGAAGCGCGGGCCCAGGGTGTCGGCCACCGCCCCGCCGAAGATGAGCATCAGGGCCCGGGGCACGGTGGCGGCGAGCATCAGCAGGGTCACGGCCCCGGTGCCGCCGAGTTCGACGGCGGTCCAGTTCATGGCGATGAGCAGGGCGAAGCTGCCGAACTGGACGGCGGCCTGGCCGCCGACGAGGGAGCCGACGCGGCCCCACGGGACCGGCGCGGGCGCCGACGCCGGTTCGGGGGCGGTGGCGGGCGCGGGTGAGGGCGCGAGTGAGGGCTGTTGGGAGGTGTCCATGGTGCACCTGTTCTCTGCGAGGCAGGACGGGGTGGCGGGTGGTGGGGAGGCGGGTGTCAGGTGGTGGGTGCTGCCGGGATGTCAGGGGCGGCGGGGGTGATGGGGGCGGGGGTGGTGGTGCGGCCGGGGGCCGTGGGGGAGGGCCGCGCCGGGACCGCCCGCGAGCGCGGCGGCCACGGCCCGCCGGGCGGCGCGCGTCAGAGCGCGGGCCGGGGGAGCGGCGCCGTACGTCCGCAGCACCAGGTGCCCGCCGAGGTGGCCGAGTCCGGCCTGGGCCAGCGCCCGTGCCGCGGCGGCCCCGGCCGCGGCGCCGCGACCCGGGACGGCCCCGGCGGCCGGAGCCGTCACGGTGACCCCGGGGAGTTCGGAGAGCCGGAACCGGGCCCGGACCAGGCCGGGCCGCCGCCCCGGCCCTGCGGCGTGCCGGCCGGGAGCCCCGGGAGCGGGACGGCGGGCGCCGGGCCGCAGGGCGCGGCGGTGTCCGGCCGCCCCGCCGGCCCCGCCGGACACACCAGCCCTGTCAGCCCCGCCGGACACATCAGCCTCGTCGGCCGGGGGGCCCGTCATGACCGGTCCCCGACCGGGACCGCCGGGGAGGCGGCCGGCGCGTCCGGGGACCACACGTCCTGCGGGGACAGGTCGGCGGCCCGGTACTGGCCCACCGCGCTGACCAGCAGCCGGGTCTCCAGCGCCAGGGCCTCCACCAGCCGCACCAGCCCCTCCCGAGGGTCCTCGTCGACCGCGAGCAGGGCCGCCCGGCCCAGACCCACCGCCGTCGCACCCAGCGCCAGGACCCGTACGGCCCGTCCGCCCTCCCAGATCCGGCCCGTGGCGAGCAGGTCCCCGCCCGGGGTGCCGATCCGGCGCAGGCACTCCCCGAGCGGGAGCCCCACCTCCTCCAGGAAGACCCGGGGCGCCCAGCCGGTGCCGCCCTCCGCGCCGTCCACCGTGACCGCGTCCGCGCCCGCCGCCCAGGCCGTGGCGGCGGCCCGCGCGATGTCCCGGCCCGGGTGGAACTTCACCCAGGTCCGCGCCAGCGGGAAGTTGTTCCGCATGAACCGCAGCTGCTGGCGGACGATCTCCTCGGTGAAGGTCCCGGGCGTCGCGCTCCGCAGCCGCCGCCCCGGGTCGCCCAGCAGGTCCCGCACGCTGAACTGCCCGGCCAGCCGGTCGGCTTCGCAGGCGTCCACCACCGTCATGCCGCCGAGTCCGGGCTTGGCGCCCTGGCCCGCCTTCAGTTCGAAGCCGAGCCGTCCGGAGTCCCGTAGCGGCCGGGTGCCCGGGTCGCTGTAGAGGAGGTTCCACACCTCCGAGTCGGCGTCCTCCGTGGACTGCTGCACCACCACCCCGCCGACGCCGTCCGTGACGGTCTCCGCGTACGCCGCCACGCGCGCCAGCAGCGCCGAGCGGGTGCCGTCGTCGCCGCCGCGCCGGTAGCCGTGGACCGGCACCATGTTCTCGCCGATCACCATCGGGATGCCGAGCCGCGCCGCCTGCCGGGCCGCGGCCACCCCGAGGTCCCCGTTGCCCGCCCGGGTGGAGCCGAACGCCGAGAGGTAGAAGGGGAGTTCGCTGGCGAAGCCGCCGACCGGGGTGCGCAGGTCCACGTCCTCGTAGGAGGGTTCGCGGCCCAGGTCGATCAGCTTCTCCAGCCTGCGCGGCATGAAGACCGGCGGGACGATCCGCAGGGCGTCCAGCGCGTCCGGCGCCCGTGGCCCGGCCTGCGGGTCCGCGCCGAACAGCTCCGCCCCGTAGCTCTGCGCCGCCGGGAACACCTCGGCCGTCCCGGTCCGGGCCCGCGCCCGGACCGCCCGCTCGGGGAAGCCCGCCGCCCTCAGCCCGCTCACGGCGCGATCACCCCCGGCAGCTTCGGGTAGGCGCTGACCTGCCAGAGCGCGTCCAGCCCGGTCAGGAAGCGGACGAGGCGCTGGAGCCCCATCCCGAATCCGGCGCTGGCCTCGATGCCCTCGCGGGCGAGCGCGAGGTACCAGGCGTACTTGGCCGGGTTCTCGCCGCTCTCGCGCATCCGCGTGACGATCGTGGCGTAGTCGGACTCCCGCTCGCTGCCGCTGACCAGCTCCCCGTAACCGCCGTGGGCGATCAGGTCGAAGTTGCGCAGCACGCCCGGGCGTTCGGGGTCCTCGCGGTCGTAGAAGCCGCGCGAGCCCTTGGGGTAGTCGTCGACGAAGAACGGCCGGTCCGCCTCCAGGGAGAGCACCTTCTCGCCCTCCCAGTCGATCTCCGCGTCCGGGCTCTGCGGGTGGCCCAGCGCGCGCAGCCGCGCCACCGCCTCCTCGTGGGTACGGGTGTCGAACTTGCCGGACCGCAGCTCCGCGAAGTCCGGCTCGTCCCGGCCCAGTTCCCGGAGAATCTCCGGGACCGCCGTCCACACGTGCTCGACCACATGGGTCAGCAGCCCGGCGGCGATCTCCTGGACGTCCTGCCGGGTACCGCCCGCCAGCTCCACGTCGATCTGGTGGAACTCCACCAGGTGCCGGCCGGTGGAGGCCGTCTCCGGCGGCTCGACCCGGACGTTCGGCGCGATGTAGAAGAGCCGCGGGAAGCCCTTCAGCGACGCCTGCTTGTAGAGGATCGCGCTGGTCATCAACTTGTACGGCTGCCCGTAGTAGTCGACGTCCAGGGCCTTCGCGCCGCGCCCGCCCGGATCGGTGACCGGGCCCACCAGCGGCGGCAGCAGCTCCACGAAGCCTTCGCCGCGCAGGAACGCGCGCGCCGCGTGGAGGGCCTCCTGCTGCACCAGCATCGCGGACCGCAGCCGCGGCGAGGCGAGGTGCTCGCCGAGCGGGGGAGGCAGGGGAGGGAGGTGGGGCGTCATGTCGGCTCCTGCTCGTGTCGGTGGTTGCGTCGGTGGCTGTGGCTGTGGCTGTGGCTGTGGCTGTGGCTGTGCCGGGGTCGGTGACGGTGTCTGTGTCTGTGTCGCCGGGGGGTTCGGTGCCGGTGTCCGGTCCGGTGCCGGGTCCGGTGTCCGGCCGGGGTGTTCGAGGCCGTTCACGCGCCGGCCCCCACGGGCGCGGGCCGTACGGCGCCGGTCCGCGCGGGGCCGCCCTCCACCGCGTCGTACCGGCCGGCCACCCCGTACAGGGCCGCGATCAGCCCGTCCGAGGTCATGGGCGTGCGCCCGCCCGGCGCCACGTACGGCACCACCGGCATCGCGCCGACCTCGGACCAGCGCAGCCGCCCGCCCGCGTCGACGAAGCTGCGCGAGCGCCCCGCGTTGTCCGGGTGCAGGCAGTACGGGACGTCCAGCACGCCCCGGGCGAAGGCGGTGCGCAGTGCCCGCCCGAGGTCCTCGCCGAGTTCCAGGACGGCCTCCACGAAGGCGCGGGCCTCCCGGTACACCTCGGTGTCGGCCGGGGCCCGCGACTCCTGCGCCGCGGTGGGCCGCCCGGTCAGGGCGGCGGTCGCCGCCGCCGTCTCCAACGCCCGGACGTTCTCCGCCACGGTCGGTATCCGGCTCGCCTCGGCGGTGGTCTTGACGATCAGCCGCCGAGCCCCGGCCCCCACCGCCAGCCGCGCCGACGCCTCCAGCAGCCGGGTCGCCCCGTGCGCGGTGTGCGGGAAGACCCCCATGTAGGTGTAGAGGACGACGTGCCGGTCCACGGAGGGCGGCAGGAACTCCCGGGCCAGCCGGCGCAGCGCCCGTACCGCCTCGGTGTCCTGGACGGGGTCGGTCTGCTGGGCGTAGCTGAGGGAGACGCTGCGGATGCCGTGCTGGACGAAGAACATGCCCTCCAGCAGGCTGATCGCGACGAGCAGTCCGGGCGGGCAGAGCTGGCCCAGCATGCAGCCGCCGAAGCTCTCCAGGTGCGGCACCCGCGGCGCGGGCACCAGCGAGGCCAGCAACTCGCAGCAGCGGGCCCAGTTCTCGACGGACTCGGCGAGCGGGGTCCGCCCGTACGGCAGGCAGTACGAGACCGGTCCCCCCTCGGTGGCGTCCAGCCCGGCGGCGGCGAGCGCCCGGACGATGGACTCGGGGCGCGACGAGCCGTGGCGCACCTGGACGGGGAACCCGGCGTCCAGGACCCCGTCGAGCAGGCTCCGGGTGAGCGCGGCGGAGTGGGTGGCGATGGGGTAGCCGTTGAGCGGGGTGCCCTCGGCGAGCGCGGCGCGGGCGGCTTCCCGGTCACCGACCCGGGTGTAGCTGTCGATGGTGAGGGTGCCGACGGTGGTGGCGACGGCGGACTTGGTGCGCTCCAGCCCGTCCCGCATCCGGCCGGGGTCGCCGAAGCCCATGCGCGGCTGGACGACGAGCTGCCCGGCCTCGGCCGCGCGGGCCACGAACGCGCCGAAGGAGGGGGCGGGTCCGCGGGCCGGCCCGGTACCGGAGCCGACGGGGGCGGCGGCCGGGCCGTTCCCGGCCCCCGGCGACAGGAGCGCGGCACCGGTCATGCGGCGGCCCGCTCGGCGCCGGGCGCACCCAGGTACGCCCGCAGGGCCTGGACGTCCCCGTCGTCGAAGACGGCGTCGCACCCCGCGTCCAGGAGCCGTGCGCGCTGCTCCGGATCGGCGGCCCCGGCCACCCCCAGCTTGCCGCCGATGACGACGGGGACGGTCAGGCCGGCGCGGCGCAGCGCCCGGACGGCGCTCAGCCCGTCCCGGTAACCGTGCCCGTTCACACTGCTGATGACCACAAGGTCCGGCGCGTCGGCCGCGCAGGCACCGGTCAGCAGCTCGTCCGTCACACACGGGCCCAGATTGCTGACCGAGTGCCCCAGCTCCTCCAGGAAGAGCTGGAGGTAGACGAGATTCCAGGTGTGGGAATCCGATGCCGTGCCGGTCAGCAGGATGTTCACATTCCGTCGTCGCATACCGAGAAATATAGGAAGCGGCAGGGCGGCCGAGGGGAAGTTGCGGCGGCAGTATGGGGGAATTCCCCGGCGCGGTTCCCATGGTTTCCGGGCGGACGCGGAGAAGCCGTGCCCCCGCAGGTGCGGGGGCACGGCTTCCCGGTGTTCCGGACGCCTCGGCCGGTTCAGGTATTCAGGCGGCTCAGGCATTCAGGTATTCAGGCGGCTCGGCCAATTCGGCAGTTCGGCCGGCTCGGACGCCTCGGCCGGGTTCAGGCGTACTGCGCGACCAGGCTCTTCGGCCGGATGTCCGTCCAGTTCTCCTCCACGTACGCGAGCGCGTCCGCCCGCGCACCCGCGCCCCACACCACGTCCCAGCCTGCGGGAACGTCGGCGAACACGGGCCACAGGGCGTGCTGCCCCTCGGCGTTGACCACGACGTGGAAGGTGGCCTCGGTGTCGTCGAAAGGATTGGTCATGACAGACTCCTCAATTTCTCGGAAAGGATACGGCCGATCAGGGCGAGCGGTTCGGGTTCACCCATTCTGGTGTGCGGGACCCCGATGACATGATTCTCGACGCGGCCCTCGACATAGGGAATCCAGTGCTGCGCGAGCGTGTTCTCCGTCTTCCCCTCCTCGATGGCCGCCAGGAACAGCAGATCGGTGGCGACCGGGCGCGGGGCGTACAGGTTCATGATTTCGGCGTGGTCGATGGAGGCGCCGATCACGGAACGGATCTCCCCGTCCGAGAACGCGCCGAGCACCGGGTCCTGCAACCGGACCAGACCGATCAGCGCCTCCACGTCGAACGGCGCGTCCTCGGGTTCGTCCGTGGCGTCGCCGACGAGCATGTCCCGCTTCTGCGCCGGGGTCATCCGGCGCCGCTCCGGCTCGGTCGGCAGCAGGTGCACGTCCATCATGGCCAGCAGGTCGGTCCGTTCGCCCAGCTCGGCGAGGCGGACGGCGAGCGCGTGGGCGACCGTGCCGCCGAAGGACCAGCCCAGGAAGCGGTACGGGCCGTGCGGCTGGACCTCGCGGATCAGCGGCAGGTAGTCGGCCACCATCTCCTCCACCGTCTGCGGGGAGTGCCCGAGCTCGCTCAGCGCCCGCGCCTGGATCGCGTAGAGCGGCTGGTCCGGGCCGAGGTGGCGGGCGAGACCGGCGTACGACCAGCCCACGCCCGTGCCGGGGTGGAGGCAGAACAGCGGGGGCCGCGCGCCCTGGGTGCTCAGCGGCAGCACCACGCCCATCGGGTCGAAGCCGGTGGGCTCGTCACCCAGCAGCCCCGCCACGGTCGGGGTGCGGAAGAGGTCCCGCACCCCGCGCTCCAGGCCCAGGACGGTCCGCATCCGGCTCACCAGCCGCACCGCGAGCAGCGAATGCCCGCCCAGGCCGAAGAAGTTGTCGTCGATGCCGACCCCCTCCACGCCCAGCACCTCGGCGAACAGCCCGCACAGCAGCTCCTCGCGCGGATTGCGCGGCGGGCGTCCCGCGGGCCGCGCGGCCAGGGCGGGCGCCGGCAGGGCCTTGCGGTCCGGTTTGCCGTTGACGGTCAGCGGGATGGCGTCGAGCAGCACGGCCGCCGACGGGACCATGTGCTCCGGGAGTTCACCCGCCGCCCAGCGCAGCAGCCCGTCCTCGGTGAGGGTGTGCCCGGCGCGCGGCACGGCGTACGCCACCAGCCGCTTGCCGCCCGGACCGTCCTCGAAGACGACCACGGCCACCTGGCCGACGCCCGGGTGCCGGGCCAGCGTCTCCTCGATCTCGCCCGGCTCGATCCGGAAGCCGCGCAGCTTGATCTGGCCGTCGGCCCGCCCGATGAACCGCAGCTCCCCCTGCGGGGTCCAGTGCACCAGGTCGCCCGTCCGGTACATCCGGCCGCCGTCCGCGCCGAACAGGTCGGGCACGAACCGCTCGGCCGTCAGCCCCGGCCGGCCCAGATAGCCCCGGGCCACCTGCGTCCCCGCGAGGTACATCTCGCCCGCGACCCCGTGCGGGACCGGCCGCAGCCGCTCGTCCAGGACGTAGACCCGCGTGTTGTCCAGCGGCACACCGAGGTGGACCCCGCCCAGGGTGCGCTCGGTGAGCGGGAACCGCTGGTGGTGGGAGGCGAACGTGGTCTCGGTGGGACCGTACGAGTGGACGAGCACGGTGTCGGGGCAGTGTTCCAGGACCCGCTGGAGGGCGCTCGGGGAGGCCACGTCACCGCCGGTCCACACCTCGGAGAGGAGCTTGAGCGTGTCCAGGCCCTCGTCCGCCATGATGTGGAAGAGGCCCATGGTGAAGTAGGCGGCCGTGACGTCGTAGGTGCGGACGGTGTGGTCCAGCTCGGCGACGTCCGTCCCGTCGCCCGGGGCGATGACCAACTGCCCGCCGCCCAGCAGCGGCACCCACAGCTCGTACGTGGAGGCGTCGAAACCGATCGCCGAGTGCACCAGCATCCGGCGGTGGTTGGCCAGGTTCCAGCACCGGTCGGTGACCAGCTCCACCACATTGCGGTGGGTGACGCCGACCCCCTTGGGACGGCCCGTGGAGCCGGAGGTGAACATCACGTACATCAGGGAGTCCTCGCCGACCTCGACACCCGGATCGCTCCCCGGCCAGCCCGGCGCCGGAGTGTCCACCGACAGCACCCGCACCCCGGCGTCGAGCTGCCGGCGCACCGGGGCCGAACCGGCGTGCGCCTCCTGGGTCAGCAGCACCCGGGCGCCCGTGTCCTCCATGATCATGTCGACCCGGGTGTCCGGCAGCCGGGGGTCCAGCGGCACGTACGCGGCGCCGCACTTGAGCACAGCCAACGCCGCCACCAGCAGGTACGGGGTCCGGTCCAGCAGCAGCCCCACCGCCCCCTCCCGGACCACGCCCGCCGCGATCAGCCGGTGCGCGAGCGCGTTGGCCCGCGCCTCCAGCCCGGCGTAGGTGAGCGTCTCCTCCTCGTACGAGACCGCGATCCGGTCCGGGGTCCGGCGGGCCTGCTCCGCGAACCGCCGGTGCACCAGCCCGCACGCCGCCCGCTCCACCGCGGTGTCGTTGTACTCCACGACCCGCGCGAACTCCTCCTCGGGCGACAGCAGCCGCAGCGCGCCGATGTGCTGCCCGGCGTCCTCGGCCACCGCCCGCAGGACCCGCGCCAGATGGCCCGCCAGCATGGCCGCGGTCCCCCCGTCGTACAGGTCCGTCGCGTACTCCAGTACGCCGTCCAGCCCGGCCGGGGCCCCGGCCGCGTCCCGGGTCTCGCGCAGGGAGACCGTCAGGTCGAACTTGGTGAACGCGGCGGCGGCGCCCAGCGGGGTCCCGGCCAGCACGGCCGACACCGGGGCGGCCGGCCCGGCGGGGTCGGCCGGGTGGACCTGCACGACCGCCTGGACCAGCGGGTGGTGGGCGGTGGAACGCACCGGGTTGAGCTGCTCGACGACCAGGTCGAAGGGGAGGTCCTGGTGGGCGTAGGCGGCGAGGTCGGTCTCCCGGACCCGGGCGAGCAGCTCGGTGAAGCGCGGGTCGCCGGAGGTGTCGGTGCGCAGGGCCAGGGTGTTGACGAAGAAGCCCACCAGGTCGTTCAGGGCCTCGTCGTCCCGGCCCGCGATCACCGTACCGAGCGGCAGGTCGGTGCCCGCGCCGTGCCGGGTGAGCACCGTGGCGAAGGCGGCCTGCACCACCATGAAGAGCGTGACCCCGTGCTTCAGCGCGAGCCGCTCCAGCCGGGCGTGCGTGACGGCGTCCAGGGCGAGCGGGGTCGCGGCCCCCCGGTGGGACGCCTCGGCGGGACGGGTCCGGGCGGAGGTCAGCTCCAGCACCGGGGGCGCGTCCGCCAGGGTCCGCTTCCAGTACGCGACGTGCCGCGCGGATGCGGACGTGGGCGCGGGCGCGGGCGTGGCCCCGGTGGTGGCGGCGGTGGCGGTGGCGGTGGGGCTGGTGGGGCTCCCGCCGTCCTCGCCGTCCCCGCCGTCCTCGCCGTCCCCGCTGTTCAGGAGCGCCCGCTCCCACAGCGTGTAGTCGGTGTACTGGACCGGCAGCGGCTCCCAGCCGGGCGCCCGCCCGGCCAGCCGGGCCTCGTAGGCGCGGGCCAGGTCCGCGAGGAGCGGCCCGGCGGACCAGCCGTCGGCGGCGATGTGGTGGACGAGGAGGACGAGGACCTGGGAGCGGGGGTCGGGGTCGGGGCTGGTGCCTGTGGTGCTGAGGGCGCCGGTGGTGTCCGTGGCGTCCGTGGTGTCGATCAGGGTGGCCCGCAAGGGCAGTTCGTCCGCCAGGTCGAAGACGTGTCCGGCCGCCGTGCCGATCGCGCCGCCGAGTTCCCCGGCCGCCGCCGTGACCCGCTCCAGTACCGGCCGGGCCGCCTCGCGGACCTGCTGGTAGGGCTGTCCGTCCACCGCCGGGTAGACCGTACGCAGCACCTCGTGCCGCTCCGCCACGTCCGCCAGGGCCTCGGCCAGCACACCCGGGTCCAGGGGCCTCTCCAGCCGCAGCGTGAACGGGATGGTGTAGGAGCTGCTCGGCCCTTCCAACTGGTCCACGAACCAGAGCCGCCGCTGCGCGTACGACAGCGGGACGCGCTCCGGCCGGTCCCCGGGTGCGACGGGCCGCAGCGCGGGCCGCCCGTCCGGCACGGTCTCCCGTACCAGCCGCCGTGCCAGCCGGGCGGGCGTCGGGGCCAGGAACAGGTCCCGGATGCGCACCTCCACCCCGAGCACGGCCCGCATCCGGTTCACCAGCCGCACACCCGTCATCGAGTGCCCGCCGACCGAGAAGAAGTTGTCGTCCGGGGCGACCCGGCCCACCCCGATCACCTCGGCGAACAGCCCGCACAGGACGTCCAGGTCGATCCCGTCCCCGGCGGGGCCGTCGGCTTCGCCGGAGCCGGGCGAACCCGGAACCGAGGCCTCCTCCGCCTCGGCTGCCGCCCTCCGGGCGAGCGTCAGCCGCTCCCGGCGCTCCGCGAGCCCGTGGCCCTCCTCCTCGGTGAGCAGGGGCAGGGTGAGGGAGCGGGCCGAGGGGTCGGCCGCCGCGCGGGCCAGCGCCCGCAGGAAGAGATCGAGCAGCAACCGCGCGGTACCGGCGTCGAAAAGGTCCACCGCGTACTGCCACCACACCTCCAGGGAGCCGTCCGGCAGCTCCACGCACGAGACGCTCAGGTCGAACTTGGCCACCTCCAGGCCCGATGCGACGAACCGGCCGGCCAGCGGACCCGTGAGGGACTGCTCGTCCCCGCCCTGCGCTTGTTCCTGTTCCTGTTCCTGTGCCTGTGCCTGTGCCTGTGCCGTCAGCATCACCTGGAAGAACGGGTTGACGGCGAGTGCGCGCTCCGGGTTGAGGTGCTCCACCAGCAGGTCGAAGGGGAGGTCCTGGTGCCCGTAGGCGGCCAGGTCCGTGTCACGCGCCCGGTCGACCAGCTCGGTGTACGGGGCGTCGCCCGAGACGTCGGTGCGCAGCACCAGGGTGTTGACGAAGAAACCGACGAGGTCGTCCAGGGCCTCGTCACCGCGCCCCGCGACCGGGGTGCCGATCGCGATGTCCGTCCCCGCCCCGGCGGCGGCCAGTGCCAGCGCCAGGGCGGGCTGGACCACCATCAGCAGGCTGGCGCCGCGCTCCGCGCCCAGGGCGGTCAGCCGGCGGTGGGCCGCCGCGTCCAGCCTCCCGACGAGCGTCGCGCCCGTGCCGGTCGGCTCGGCGGGCCGGAGCCGGTCGGCGGGCAGGTCGAGCACGGTCGGCATCCCGTCCAGGGCGGCCCGCCAGTGCTCCAGCGACCGCACCGGGTCGGCGAGGAGGTCCTGCTGCCAGAGCGTGTAGTCGGCGTACTGCACCGGCAGCGGCTCCCACCGCGGGGCGCCGCCGGCCAGCCGGGCCGCGTACGCCTCGGAGAGGTCGCGCAGGAGCGGGGTCACCGACCAGCCGTCGGTGGCGATGTGGTGGGTGAGCAGCGCGAGGGTGGCGGAGCCGTCGCCGGGCACGAAGAGCGTGGCGCGGACCGGCAGGTGGGTGCGGAGGTCGAAGGACCCGCCGGTGAAGGCGGCCACCAGGGCGGGGAGTTCCTCCGGCGCGCAGGGGTGCACGGCCAGCGGCACCGGCGGTTCCGTCAGCACGTGCTGGTACGGCTCGGAGTCCACCGCCGGGTAGACCGTGCGCAGCACCTCGTGCCGCTCCACGACATCGGCGAGCGCCGCCGCCAGCGCGGTGCGGTCCGGTACCGCGTCCAGCCGGATCACCACCGGCAGGTTGTAGGTGGCCGAGGGCCCCTCCAGCCCGGCCAGGAACCAGAGCCTCCGCTGCGCGTAGGAGAGCGGTACCCGGTCCTCGGCGGGCAGCACGAGGCCGTCGAAGACGGCGGGGACGGCTGCCTTGTCTCCCTCGGCCGCCTCGCCGGGCCCGTACGTGTGGAGCAGCCGCACCCGGCCGGGGTCCACGACCGCGTGCCACTGCGCGATGTGCTCGGGGAGCGCGGCCTCGCCGCTGATGACCACGGCGCGCAGGGTGGGCGGCAGCGAGACGGTCCCGGAACCGGTGGCGGCGGCGGTGGCGGTGGCGGCGAGGGCGTGGGCCAGCTCGTGCCATCGGGCGGTGGGCAGACCGAGCACGGTGACCCCGTCCGCGACGCACCCGGCCAGCAGCCCCGCCACGTCGAACTCCGCCCCGCCGAGCGTCTCTCCGTCGCCCGTCTCCTCATCGGGCAGGACGAGGGCGGCGCCCGCGCCGAGAGTGAGGAGGGTCAGGAGGATCTCCTCGTGCGGCGGCGCGAACGGGAGCACCCGGTCCTCGGGGGTGATCCCGTAGGCGCCGGGGGCCGGGGCCTGGGGCAGGCGGGCGGCCCCGGCGCGCAGGGCGGCGAGCAGCTCCACCACACCCTCGACGCCCCGGGGCCGGCCGACGGCGACCAGCCGTTCCGGCCCGGCGCCCCGGGCGGTCAGCTCCTCGGCGCGCAGCGCCACCGCGAGGGCGAGCTGTCCGTACGTCGTCCGGCGCGGGCCGCGCACCAGCGCGACGCGCCCGGCGCCCGCGGTGACCTGGGCGTCGAACCGGTCGAGCACACCGGGCACCGGACTGATCGCCGGACTGATCGCCGGGCCGCCGTCCAGGACGGCGGAGGCGGTGGGGGCGGTCGAGGGCATCGCGGGGCCTCCAGGCGAGGGGACGGGTGCGGAGAGGACTCCGTGGCCCCCACGCTAAAGACCCCCCGCTCGCCCGGCGGGCAGTCCCCGAGGCAGCTCCCACCCCCACCACTGCCGCCGGGAACTGCCGCCTGGAGCTACCGTGCGAGGGGCGGGGCGGGGTGGGGTGGGTGACCGGAGGCCGTTACTGGTCACTGGTGGCCCTTTCCCTGGTGACCGCTCACGTACGTCGGCGAGTTCGGAGACCCTCGGGCAGCGACAGCCGGCAACGACCACCACCTCCCGGGCCTTGCAAGCCCTCCGGGTCGAGAACTTCATCCACACCACCCCAGGGGCATGTACATCGCTGACGACCCGAGGCGGACTGTCGGCCCGGGACCGGCTGGCCAGGGTCCAGCGGGTGAAGTCGTTCCTGGCCGAGGGGAAGACCAGCCGGGTGACGGCCGCCGAACTGATCGCCCCGCCGCTGTACGTGGCCGATCTTCTCGACCTGGAACCCGGGGACCAGGTGGTGCGGCGCGAGTGGCTGGCGGGCCGGGGCAAGACCCGGACCGTGTTCGCGGTCACCTGGTACCCGGCCCCCTTCGCTGCTCTCGTCCCCGACCTGCTGAACACCGCCCCCGGCCGCAACCACGGGCTGTCGGCACGGGTCCTCGAAGCCACCGGCCGCACGATCACCCCGCCCACGACGCCAGCATCCTGGGACTCACCGTCGGCTCCCCGATCCTGGCCGGCGCCCACCGCTGGTCCGATGCGGAAGGGGTCATCGAGTACGGGGAACGGCGCCTGCCGCCCAGGTCTACCATCGGGTACGAGTACCAGCCCTGAGAGTGTGTGAATGTGGGGTGTCTCCCAAAGATTAAGTCTTCGGGAGACACCCCACATTCACACGTTTACCTCAGTCGGCGTTGCAGCCATTTCCTCTTCTAGCCGAGGATGGACAGTTCTTTGCCGTTAGAATTCCAGATGCGAGACATGCCTCCCTGTGGCTCGCTAACCACGAGGCCGTTAGGTGAGTGGTCGATTCCACCAAGAAGGCTCCCCTCTCCTCCATCGGGCCATTCAACTATGAGGTAGTCGCCTCGATTTACGGTGTACTCGACCCCTGATGGTTCGAGTTGCACCGTTATCGAAGTTTCCTGTCCAGCCGAGAGGATGAATCTCATGTTCCCCATTCTGCCAGTTATCTAGATAGTAATCCATCAAGTCTGCCCGTGGTCCCGCACTCGGGTTGACTGAACCGCCAGGCGCTCGTGCTGCGTCTACTGCCCGGTAGCCGTCTCGAACGATTTCTACATCCTCGGCCACACATCCTCGACCGGGCATGGCTGCGCCGCATTCCCTTCCACGACCTACGGCACTCGACCGCCACCCTGCTCCTAGAGCAGGGAGTCGACCTCGACGTCATCAAAGAACTACTCGATCATGCCCACCACGCCGGGCGTCCGCTGATGTTGTCGTCGTGAAGCCCTGAACCCCCTCACCCGTGCTCTGGGAAGGGGGTTCAGTGTTTTCTCTGAGTCGCAGACGTGTTGATAGATGCAGCTGTTCGCTGAGCGTTAGCACATCAGCGTGTGGGAACCACCTACGGCAGCTTCTCACAGGCATCGAGCCAACGGGAAATAGCCTTACGAAGGCCGGGGTCGAGGACGTGCGGGGCTATCACGCCTAAGACGTGAACGATGTTCTTGACCATGCGCAGCTCGGCTATTTCATCGATGGGTCGAGAGGGCCAACTCTCCGCAGCCTCCACGATCTCCTCGTACGGTTTCCCGATCAGTCGAAGGGTATTCGCAGCCACCTTATCCGGGTGCAATACTTCCTGAACGTCACTGCCGGGGTGACGGCCATACTCGGATACCAGGAACGCAAGTCGCATGTAACCCTTCCAAGGAGGTATTACCTGCAGCTCTATCGCTTCCTTCGTTGCTTGCGCAGCCAGCAACGAATATTCACGTTGCGTTGGGGTCAGCGGCGCACTGCTGCGCACCCGAGCCAGGGAAACCTCCATGAGCGTATCCCACCAGTAGAAACGATCATCCGGATTGGCTGGCTGATGGGTAAAAAGCCAGCCTCTTCGCACTTCCTCCCCCATTGCTGCCAGATGGAGGATTTCCTCATCGCTAGGGCCCAACAAGTTCCACACTCCCGGGAGAAGAATCGATCCCAGCCTGCCTGAATTTCTCGATTCCAAGGTTAATTCTGCATTTGCAGGGGAGATAGTGACCGCTTTGATTCGAAATTCGGAGCCCGAAGAACATTCCACCTGCACCGGCTACGTCAGCCTCACCTGCTGCAAGTACCGGAGCCCCTCTGGCCATGATGCTGTGTTTGATCGCATCATCGGTTGCGGACACCACGTGAAGTGCTTCGTTCGTGTCGACGACCCATTTCACTACACCCGAGTTGAGTGCACCTTCCCAGCCGGCCTGTCCCGGACTGACCGGACGCACCCCTCGCACTTCTGCCACATCCAGCTCATCGGCAAGGTTGTATCGTCCCTCCACGTCGTTCTCGAAGGGGGCACTATTGTCGCCGCAGTTGTGGACGAGGACAGCTGCCGCTGCTGCCAGCACATAGTACGTGTGGGTGTTGGAGACGGTCAGGTTGTGGGCCGTGGCGCCCTGGGTGGTGCGGCGTTCGACCGCGGTGATCTGGACGTGGGTGCCGGTGCTGGTCTGGAGCCACTGGCCGGGGTGGAGGTCGGTCGCGTCGATCCACTGGTTGAGTTCGGGGACCCAGAAGGGGTGGCCGTCGGTCGCGGTGACCTCGATCTCCTCGGCAACACCCTCTGTGACCCCGCCCGAACCGCCACCCGGCCCGCTGACGGCGCCGGGCCGCTATCTCGTGCAGCACCCGTCCGCTGGCGTTGCCGTCAGTAGACTGCTGTCAGGAACTCCTAGAGGCCCCGCCAGAATCGAATCCGGCGGGGCCTCTAGGAGTTGCTTTTAGTTGTGAGTGTCTACCACAGGCCGAGGTTATTCATACACGAGGCCAGCCGAGAAGATCATCGCTATTGTGGACCACGTCGGCGAGTCTGGGGCACCCTCTCCAGTGTGGTAACGGAGAAAGGCATCCATCCCGTCTAGCCATGCAGAAGAAGCCTCGATGAAGGAAGACGTCTGAGGATTCTCGACCGGAATTATTTCAAGGCGACATTTCTCTGCCAACTCGGCCAAGTAGTTCACCAGATCTTCTTGGGATGCTACGGCCAACGCCGCGTCAATTGGGCTGGTCATGGCGCCCAGACCTCCCCTGTTCCCCGGATCTTGATCGATGTGCCGGCAGCTCCTGGGTCAAACTTCCATGCCTCAGCTGCGGCTTCCTCTGGTGTTGCCATTACGTATGGGACCTCAGTCAGTTCGGCTTTTTGGAAAGTTACAAGCCTGCGGTTATCCAGAGTGAAGAGATTTCCATCCCGCTCCACCAGTCGAATCGGGGGGAAGTTTGTGGGGTCGATCTCACCTGATTGGATGCCTGTCACGGTGTCTTCGATCGTATTTCCGTTCTTGAATCGCGCCGAAACGCCCTTCTGGGAGAACTGAACGGTCTTCGGATCAACTGTTCCGCCGCAGTTGTGCGCCAGTACTGGTGTTATACCCGCCAGCACATAGTACGTGTGCTGGCAGCCCCTCCTCTAGCTGCCTTTATGCAGGTGGGGAGGGGTTTTGGAGTCCGCCGGAGTCCGTGGTTGTGCGCCTGAATCCGTGGTTGTTGCCGTCGCTACTGCCGTCAGGAGTGGGGGCTCTCGGGCGGGGCGGGGAGACGGTCACCGCGTGATTCGGCGACTCGGAGTGCGTCGGTCAGTGCGTCGGTCAGCCGGCAGGCGAGCCACCGGTATTCGACGGCCGACAGTTCCTTGGCTCCGGGGGCCACGACCTGGCGGGCGTACCCCAGGAGTTCCTCGCCCATGTCGAGTTGTACTTCTTCGATGCTGTCGGCCAGTGAGGAGAGGTAGCCCCTGCCGTCGGTGCTGAGGTAGCAGGGGTTCCCGTCCTGAGTGGTCCATGGCAGTAAGCGAGGGCTGGTCACGCCTGCTGCCGCGTCGTGCAACTCCCTGCGGCGCATGCGGTCCGCGTCGGTCCTGGATGTGCTCACCGTGCACCCCCACCTGGGTAGCCGAATGGAATACGGCGACCGTAGGGGCCTACTGTCCGTCACTCCATCGATGAGGCATGCCAGTTGGCGACGGAGGGTGCTGGATGTATTGCGTTGCGTGGTAGCTATCCGACGACGCCCAGGTAGGAGGCCATCTCGCGCATCTCCGTCGTGAGGGTGCGCTTGCGCTTGCCCAGGATCTCCTGCATGGTCTCGGCGGCCATGTTCTGGTGCCGCATCCACTCCGGGGCCGCCGACCGGGCGCGGGTCAGCTCATCCATGGCGGCCGACAGGTCCCCGGTGCGCGTGTGGGCGCGTGCCACGTCGAGGGTGAAGCGGTTCCCGTCGTTCGTGCTGGGCCTGCCCAAGCGCTTCCACGCCTTGGGCGACAACTCCTCTTGCTCGCCTGCCTTGCGCACCACGGCGCGCGCGTCTCCTACGACCATGGCGTCTTCGAGCGCCTTCATCGCCGCCGTGACCGGTCCGAACACGGACCAGTGCCGGGAGACGTTGCGGTGCGAGGTACCAACGGCGGCTGCCGCCACGTGGGCTGCCTTCCGGTGTTCCTTGGCCGCGTCCGGTCGGTTGTTGCGGGCGGCTGCGGCTGCGGCCTCCATGGCCAGACCGCCCCACACCGCGTAGTGGTCCGGCTCGGCCCCGGTGATCTTCGGTTCCACCGCGTCCATGCTCTGGGCGGCGATCCGTTCCGCCTCGTCCAGCCGGCCCTGCCGCACCAGCAGCCAGCACATACCGCCGACGCCCGAGCCTGCCGCGAGCATGTCCCCGGCCTGCCTGGCATCCGTGATCGCGCCGGCCAGGGCGGTGTAGGCAATGTCGTACTGCCGGACCTGGGTCAGGTAGGTACCGGCCAAACGCAGCGCCTCGGCGCGGGCCCGCAGGGCCTGCCGGTGCTCGTCTCCACTGTCGTAGTAGGCAACGGCCCTCGCTGCATCGCGCAGCAGGTCCGGCAGTTGAGCCGCGACGCTCTTGTAGCTGTCGGAGAAGTACAGGACCCGCGCGTCTCCCACCGTCCGGCTGAAGGCGCGCAGGTTCGGTTCCTCGCCCGCGGCTTCGGGGTTCTGGTCCACGAGCCCGATGGCCGGGGTGAGTACGGCGCGAAGCTGGATCAAGTTGACCCGGTTCGGCTCTTCTGTGCGGCCTACGGGTTCGGGGGCGTCGGACGCCATCAGCGCGCCGGTGTTCACGCCCAGCGCGCGGGCCAGGGCGTGAAGGGTCTCCATGCGGACCGTTCCGCCCTGCTCGACCTTGCGTACCGTGCCCGGCGAGACGGCCGCGGCGTGGGCCAGTACTTCCTGGCTCATCCCGGCCCGACGCCGGTACTTACGGACGTTGTCCGCCAGTTCCGTAGTCATGCTGACCACCTCCAGCGCCACGGTACGCCGGTCCGACGAGTCGACCGAGGGCTATCCGGGAGATACCCACCCGGGCCGGTGACCCACCACCGCGCTTGGTGTCGAGCAGGTGGCCAGCACCAGGCAGGGCCGAGGCGCCAGCGGAATTGGGGCCTGAGCGGGAGGGGTCCCTCGTCGGTCGGGCAGCTTCGCCGTACCAGGGTTCTCCGGGGGCCGCCACCAAGTCCCGCTGCTACTCCGTCACCCTCGGCGCGCTGCGCGCCGCCCGCCGTGCCTGGCGCACCGACCAGACCCGCGTCCACACCGGTCTGCCCGAGTCCGACCCGACGACCACGCTCGTCATCGGTCACTGGGCATACCACGGCTCGGGCTATAGCCCCGGCGCTGCACTCCTCGCAGCCGCCATCTGGCACAGGAGAGAGCTGGAACGGCAGTTCGAGGCAGAAGGCGGCTCCTGATGACCACGCGCCAGCCCATTGAGCTCCACTACGGGCCGGGCGCGACGCAGGAACTGCTGACGGTTCCCCAGGTCATGGCTCGCCTCCAGCTCGGCCGCTCCGCGGTCTATGACCTGCTCCGCACCCGCCAGCTCACCTCGATCACTCTCGGCCGCGCCCGCCGCATCCCCTCCCACGCACTCACCGACTTCATCCATGCCCGCCTCGACCAGGAAGCCGCCTGATGACCGCGCCCCGCGAAGCCGTCCCCTCCCGCCGAGTCCGCGCCAACGGCGACGGGACCGTCTACCAGCGCAAGGACGGCCGCTGGGAAGCCGCTGGCTACGTCCTTGCCCCGGGCAATACCCGTAAGCGCGTCCGCGTCTACGGCACTACCCGCAAGGAGGCTCTGGACAAGCTCACCGAGAAGACTGCCTCCAGCAACCGCGGCGTTCCCGTTCCGTCCGCGCAGGGCAGCGTCAGCGCGGACCTGACGTACTGGCTGGAGGCGGTCGCCGTCCATCAGCTCCGCGAGAACACTCACACCCGTTACACCACCTGTGTCCACCAGCACCTCATCCCCGGCCTGGGCAAGAAGAAGCTCGCCAAGCTCACCGCCAAGGACGTCCGTACCTGGCTCAACCAGGTCCGCACCACCTGCCAGTGCTGCGCCCGCAGCATCGATGCCAGCCGTGATCAGCCCCGTTGCTGCGCCGCCGGAGCGTGCTGCTCCAAGCGGCTCTCCCCGCTGACGCTGGCGTACATCCACTCCGTCCTCAAGTCCGCCCTGGAGCACGCCGTCCGCGAGGAGGAGATCACGCGAAACGTGGCCCGCAACGTCCGCACCGGTACACCGCGTCCTCGTCGGTTCGAACCGCTCACGGCAGATGAAGCCCGCCAGTTCCTCGCTGCTGTCCGCAATGATCGCCTGTTCGCGCTGTACGAACTCGCCCTCCGCACCGGCCTCCGCAAGGGCGAACTCCTCGGCCTCCAGTGGGAAGACCTCGACCTTCATAACGGCACTGCCAGCATCCGCCGCACCCTCCAACGCACCCAGACCGGCGGGCTCACCTCCCTACCCACCAAGACCCGAGCCTCCGAACGACGCATCGCCCTCCCCAACGAGTGCATCCACTCACTCAAGGAACACCGTGAGGTACAGGAAGGAGAACGAGAGGCAGCAGCGGAGGACTGGAGGGACAACGGCCTCGTCTTCAGCACGCCGGCGGGAGGGCCGATCGATCCGGCGAACCTCAATCGCAGCTTCCGTGCCCTCCTCGATCGGGCCGGGCTCCGCCGCATCCGCTTCCACGACCTACGCCACTCGACCGCCACCCTGCTCCTGGAACAAGGCGTCGACCTCGTCGTGATCAAGGAACTCCTCGGCCACGCCCACATCGGCGTCACCGCCGGCGTCTACGCCCACGTAAGGCTTCACCTGCAACGCCGAGCCATCGACACCCTCAACAACGCTCTCAACCAGAGCGACGACGAACCCGACGACCCAACCGCCGCGGCCGTCGTCCGCTGACGTTTCCGTCAGCGTTGCCGTCAAACGGCAAGATGCCCTCCCAGAACGTCCGGGAGGGCATCCGCCATTCACTACTCAGATGCCTTCACCAGGCGTCTGGCGATATGTCGAGTTCGCTGATTTACCCATTTAGCGGTGGCCAATTCCTGAAGGAGCCCCAAATGTTCCCGCGAGGTACCCCTATCCAGCATCCAGTGGACCGCTCGCTCCGCCCAGTGACTACTTCGACTTCTGATTGCCACCGTTAGCACATCTTCGATGGGAACCAGATTCTGAACATTTTCGGGCGACAGGCCGAACCGTTCAGCAGCAGCGTCCAGCCCCGCTCGAAGTGATCTCTCGTCTTCGTCCAGGATCGTCACCCAAGACGAGGGCAATCTCCCCGCCGAGGATTCGACTGCACCTTCGAGCCTTCCCAGCGTCCACACCCCTTCCCGGTCGAACCCCAACCAAATCCCCGTTGTGCTGATCTGCACCAGCGGTAGCCATGCAACGGCTCCGGCCTGATCCGGGTAGGAGGAGACTATCCAACAGCCCTCGGGCACAGCCGAGAGCTCGACCATCAGATCACTTACTGTCACAGCGCCTGCCTCATGAGGAGGATCTGTCAGGGATGCCACTTTGCCTACCAATGCATGCTCGGGGTGTGGCTCACGGTTATCCCGTGTTGCCCCATGAAGTCCTGGAATGCCTTCCTTGCCGAGTCATTCCAGTTCATTCCATAATGCCCGGACCACTGATTGGTCTGCAATTCCCCATTCGGCCCCCGACGCAGACGACCGCCGACCATTGTCGACTTGTCGGCGCCAGCCGCGCTCCCCAGGAAATCGTGGCCACCAACACCTTGGTCAGCTCCAGTCGCGAAGCGGCCCGTGGTCGGATCGAAGATGAAGTCCCTGTCGCCCTTCGGGCTGAAGTTCTTCACTGCGCCGACAGATTTCACGCGGTCGCTCACCTCAAGAACACCCTTGGCCGGACCGCTTCCGCCAATGAGGCAATTGGAATTGTGAACCAGGACCGGAGTCTTGCCCGCCAGCACATAGTACGTGTGGGTGTTGGAGACGGTCAGGTTGTGGACCGTGGCGCCCTGGGTGGTGCGGCGTTCGACCGCGGTGATCTGGACGTGGGTGCCGGTGCTGGTCTGGAGCCACTGGCCGGGGTGGAGGTCGGTCGCGTCGATCCACTGGTTGAGTTCGGGGACCCAGAAGGGGTGGCCGTCGGTCGCGGTGACCTCGGCGGTGTTTGGGCCGTTCTCGCCGTCGGTGTCGATGGTGACGTCGACCAGGTGCTTGAGGCCCTCGCCGGTGATCGTGGCGGTGACCGTCTCCACCCGGGTCTCATCCGTCTTGGGGTCGGTGGCCTTGACCTTGTCCCCGGGCTCGACCTCCTCGATCGGCTTGGTGGAGCCGTCGGCCATGAGGACGAGGGTTCCGGTGGTGAAGCTGTTGTTGATGGGGCAGGACGCGCCGCTGGAGCTGGCCTTCGGACTGCTCTTGGAGCTGGCCTTCGAGAGGAGCTTGCTGGCTCCCTTTCCGATGGCCTTGCCCGCTGCGCCGAGAACTGGGCCGGCGGCGGCGCCCGCTGCGCCCCAGAGGGCGCCTGTTCCCATGTCCTTGAGCACGCCCATGGTGCTGTGGTCGGCGTTGGGGTCCATGAAGTTGGCGACTGCTGCCCCTGCTGCGCCCGCGATCGCGCCGCAGCCCACCGCCAAAGCGAATCCGACGCCACCCGTAGCGAGTCCAGCTCCGGCGGCGGCCCCTAGACAGGTGGCTCCGACGGCGACTTCAACGGCGAACGAGACGATCGCCACCTTGTGCGTCTTCCAGATCTCCTTGCCGCTCTTGACGATCTTCTTGGCACCGCACATCCAGGAGCAGCTCTTCGCCTTGTTGCTGGAGCTCTTGGTACTGGAGGAGGGACCGTCCCCCTTACCGCTGTTGTTGCTGCTGTCGCTGTTGCCCGTGCTGCCAGTGCCGGGGTCGGCCGGGTAGCTGTCGTCCCGCCTTTCGGAGTGGCCGGTCCCGTCGTCGATCCAGAGCCCCGTCGGGTCGGAGTAGGTGATCGGGTTGCCGTTGGCGTAGGTGTACCCGTTCATCTGGAGCGGGTCGGTGATGTCGATGATCGGGTCGACGGAGATGAAGCGGCCCGTGGAGGGTTCGTACTCGCGGGCGCCGATGTGGGTGAGGGCGGTGGTGTTGTCGTCGTTGCCGGTGCCCAGGAAGGTGCGGCTGCCGGGCCAGTTGGTGGGGTGGGCGCCGCGGGGGTTGCCGTACGGGTCGGACTTGCGGCGGGTGACGGGCTGGCCGGGCCGCTGGTCGACCGTGGTGGTGGCGGTGTTGTGGTGGTCGGTGAGGAGGACCGTGAGGCTGTGGCCGGTGGCCTTGCCGTAGGTGCGGCGGACGGTGGTGGGGGCGCCGGGGCCGCTGTAGTAGCGGACGGCGTCGATGGCCTGGCCGGCCTTGTTCACGGTGATCTCGGCTTCGCCGAGGTAGAGGGTGCGGGCGCTGCCGGTCTCCTCGACGAGGCGGCTGCCCGAGGAGTCGTAGACGTAGGTGGTGGTGTCGCTGAAGGTCCACTGCTGCGGGGGACCGGTCGCGCAGGGGAGGAGCTGGAGGTCGGTGCCGTCCGCGTCGGTGGCGCCGGGGACGGCGACACAGGTGTTGGTGGCCGGGTGGTGCAGGGAGGTGTCGCCCGTCCGGTGGACGAACTTCTGCTGCTCGCCGCCGTCGCAGGTGGACAGGACCGCCTTGCCCCCGGCCGCGGTGAGGCACTTGTCCAGCGCGCGGACCGTCTCACCGGTCAGGCGCCACTGCTGGGCCTTGGTCTCGTTGCAGGGCCACAGCTGGACGGCGGTGCCGTCCGCGCTCGACCCCTCGGAGACGTCGAGGCACTTGCCGGACAGGCCGGTGACGGCGACCGCGCCGATGCCGGGGCTGGTGGCGGAGGTCAGCTTGTTGCGCCGGTCCCAGTTCAGGGTCTGGGTGTCGCCGCCGATGGTCCGGCGGGTGGTGTTGCCGGCGCCGTCGTAGGCGTACGTCGACCGGGAGGTGACGGTCGAGCCGGGCTTGCGGGTGGTCGCCTCCGCCCTGACCAGGGCGTGGGGCTGGGTGGTGACCGGGGCCTGGGTGCCGTTGCCCGTGACCGTGACACCGTAGGAGTACGTGGTCTCGTCGTTCAGCGAGGCGTCGGTGAGGTCGTGGTCGACGAGCTTGGTGCGGTTGCCGATGGAGTCGAAGGAGTACGACTTCCAGTAGCCGTCGCCGTCGGGCCCGGCGGTGACATCGGCCAGGGTGGGGCCGGTGCAGGACGGGGTCTTGCCGGTCCACGCCTGGCCGAGCCGGCCCATCGGGTCGTACGCGTAGCACTGGCGGTCGACGCGGTTGCCGGGCTGGGTGTCCGTGACCGAGGTGATGTTGCCCGCGTCGTCGTAGGCGTACGAGACGTCGCTGATGCGGTGGAGGTCCTTCTCCTCGCGGTCGCTGAGGGACTGCGAGACCCGGCCGGTGTACGGGTCGTGGAGGTTGGTGGTCCAGACCCGGTTGGGGGCGGTGCCCGACGCGGTGCGCAGGACCTCGCCGAAGGGGCTGTAGGTGGTGTCGGCGGTGTACCAGGTCAGACCGGACAGGGTCTGGGGCATGCCGTCGGCGTTGTGACGGGTGATCAGTTTCTCGGCGGCGAGACCACCGGGGGTGGCCGGGAGGGTCGTCGACTGGACCTTGCCCGTGGGCGTGTAGGTGGTGGCGTAGGCGTAGGTGCCGGCCAGACCCTTGGTCGCGGGCACGTCCGGGACCGTGATCTTCGAGCCGGTGGGCCGGTACTCGGTGTCGTAGCCGGTGACCTCGCTGCGGTACGCCGCGCCGCCGGTGTGGCTGGTGGAGGCGACGGGCAGGCCCTTGGCGCCGGGCAGGGAGTCGAACGTCCAGGACGCGACCACGGGGCCGTCCGCGGCGTTCTCCCGGACCTCGGTCTTGCGGCCGAGGACGTCGTACGCCGTGTGCTGGGTGCGCCCGGCCGAGTCCGTCGCGGTGACCTGCCGGTCCAGCGCGTCGTACCCGAAGGAGGCGCTGCCCATGTCGGGGTCGGTGGAGGAGGTCATCCGGCCCCGGCCGTCGTAGCCGTACGTCCAGTGGTTGCCGGCCGCGTCGGTGACCTTCGTCAGCTTGTTACGGACGTCGTACGCGTAGGTGGTGTTGTTCCAGGTGGTCAGGTCGGTCGCGGTGGCGTGCTGGACGAGCATGGTGCGGCCGAGGGGGTCGGTCCAGGTCTTCGCGGCGCGGCTGCCCTTGAGGGGGGCCGAGCCGTCGGCGGACATGGCCGAACGGGTCAGCGTCCAGTCGCCCCCGTACTCGGTGACGGCCGACTTCTGGGGGACGTCCGCGTGGAAGGTGGTGGCGCGGACGGTACGGCCGAGACCGTCGTAGGCGGCCTTCGTCGAGTTGGGGACGCGGAAGACGGACTCCGGGACGAAGATCTTGTCGCCCGGTGTCCCCTCCGCGTAGTAGCCGTTGTCGGTCTGCCGGACGGTCCCGTTCGCGCCGTGGAACGAGTCGGTGATCAGCCGGCCGCCGCCGAGGGCCTCGCCCTGGGTCTGGCGCGGGCGCAGCAGGCCGTCGTAGATCGCGACCGACCGGGTGTAGGTGCCGTCGTCCTGCAGGGTGGCGCTGGTGACGGCGGGGGCCTCGTGCTCCGAGATCCGGTAGGTGAAGGTGTGGGCGGCCTTGTCGGTGCCCGGCTTCTGCGAGGGCGTCCACACGGCGGTGGTCCGGCCCAGGGCGTCGTGGGCCGTGGTGACCTTGCGGCCGTTGGCGTCGGTGCTCTCCAGGGGCACCCCGCGGCCGGGGTCGTTCCTGGTCGTCGTCGCGTGACCCAGGGCGTTGGTGCCGGTCACCGCGAAGGCGGGGCCGGTGGCCGGGGCGTAGGCGGTGGAGACGGCGTTGCCGGCCGCGTCCCACACCTTGACCGGGCGGCCGAGGAGGTCGTACTCGGTGCGGGCGGTCGTGACCCAGCCCGTGCCGGCGGCGTCGTTGGTGTCGACCTGGCGGACGAGCCCCTTGACGGGGGCGGCGCCGAAGGCGTCCGGCGCGTCGTAGGAGGTGCGGGAGTCGGAGACCGGCGGGGCCGTGGCTGCCTGGGCACACTCGCCCGACGTGGTGCGGATGCGCTGGGGCAGACCGATCAGGTGGTTGCCGGTGTGGTGGACGTAGGTGGTGGTGGCGCAGGTCCGGTCCGTGGTCCGCACGCCCCCGGTGCCGTCGGGGCCGACGGCCTCGGACTGGACGGTCTGGGTGAGGCCGTAGGTGGGCTCGTACGTGGTGTGCGTGCGCAGGGTCCGGGTGGCCCCGCCGCTGATCACCTCGATCCTGTCCGTGCGCGAGGTGCCCGAGCGGTGGGCGTCGAGCGCGGTGGTGCCCTCGCGCGGGCGGGAGGCCGTCTTCTGGCTCCAGGGCCAGGTCAGGGAGCGGTGCAGGACGGGGCCGTCGGCCTTGGTGTACGTGATGCTCTCGGCCGCGATGCCCTGGTACTGGAGGAGGTCCTCGCCGAGGGTCTCGGCGCCGGTGGAGTCCTTGACGGTGATCTGGGGGCGGCCCGCGTCGCCGGACATGCCGCGGAAGTAGCGGGTGCGGGTCTGGGACTGCTCGGTGGCTTCGGGCGTGCCCGCGCCGGCGGTGACGCCCTTCTTCACCACGACGGAGGCGTAGCCGCGCCACTGGCTGTAGGTGCGCAGTTCGGGCTTGGAGAACTCGTCGGTCTCCTTGGCCCAGGCGGCGTCGCCCTCGTAGGTGTACGAGGTGGTGACATCGGGCTGGCGGGCGACGCGGTCCTTCTCGACGACCTTCTCGACGACGTACTTGTTGAACCACTCCAGCGGGGGCTTCTCCAGCTCACCGTCGGGTGACCAGTGGACCGGGTAGCAGCGGGTGGTGTTCTCCTCCGGCTTGGGGTGGACCGTGCCCACCGCGCAGGGGGCGGAGTAGCCGACCTGGGTCTCGCCGCCGGTCTCGGTGCGGACGGTCTCCACGCGCAGGCGGTCGAAGTCGGGGGTGGCGTCGGTGGTGCTCCGGGCGACGCGGTTGGGCATGTCCCGGACGTTGGCGAGGAAGGAGACCGGGGGCAGCGAGGTGCCCTGCTGGTTGCCGTTCTCGTCCTTGGTGGTGCCGTAGCCGGTGCGGGTGATGGACTCCAGCCACAGCGGCGGGTGGGTGTCGGTGCGCTGCTTGGGGAAGGACTGGGTGAGGTTCCAGCGGTCCACGAGGGAGAGGGCGGTGGAGCCCTCGGTGCGCTGGCCGTAGGTGGTGACGGCGGTCAGCCGCTTACGGCTCCAGAAGGTGGGCGAGCCGGTGTAGCAGTCCTTGGCGCCCGTCTTGCAGTGCAGGGTGGACGGGGTGTCCCACCAGGGCTGTTTGTCCTCGTAGTTCTTCGACTCGAACTCGGTGTCCGAGCAGTCGGTGGAGCCTTCCCGGACGCACCGCTCGGCGACGGTGAACTCGACCTTGCCGGCCGGGGCGCCGGAGAGGTCGCCCGCGCGCAGGCCGTAGCTGATCTGCGTCGGGTAGCCGGCCCGCGCGTAGGGGACCGCCTGCTTGAACTTGGCGTTCTTCGCGTAGCGGTTGGTCTCCTTGGCCCAGTCGACGACCATGGCGTTGCCGTGGACGTCCTCGACGTAGTCGAGGTTCCAGCGCCAGCCCTGCTCGCAGGAGGAGTCGGCGTAGGCGCTCTTGTAGCAGGGCTCGCCGGGGTGGTTGCCGAAGACGGGGACGGTGAGGACCGAGTGGGTCA
This sequence comes from Streptomyces sp. NPDC051567, assembly GCF_044454165.1. Lineage (NCBI taxonomy): Bacteria > Bacillati > Actinomycetota > Actinomycetes > Kitasatosporales > Streptomycetaceae > Streptomyces > Streptomyces sp. NPDC051567. Next base: position 84,395 of record NZ_JBITDK010000025.1, read on the forward strand.
CGGCGCGGCTGCCCGCGCCGTCCACGTCGTGGCGGCCGAAGACGTAGCGGGTGCCGTCGCGGGTGGTGACGGCCCAGTACTCGCCGTCCTTCGCGCCGTTGCCGAGGGAGGCGTCCGTGAGCCGCTCGACCCGGGAGCCGTCGTCGGAGGCGGGGACCCACCGGCCGGTGGCGGTGTCGTGGACGAGCTCGGTGGTGGAGCCGCCGAGCGACATCACCACGTTGTCACCCGCCCAGCACAGGTCGCCCTTCTTCTTGTCCGTGGCGTTGTCGTTGTTCGGCTTGCCCGGGGCGGCCTTGCGGTCGTCGGCGCAGGAGCGGTAGCGGCGCTCGATGTAGCCCGGCTCGTAGCTCCAGCCGTCACCGATCCAGGACGCCTGGCCGTTGGCGACGGAGGTCTTGCCGTCGACCGCCTGCGAGGAGTACGAGAACGCGACCTTCGGGGCCGGTCCGGCGGGCGGCGCGGGCAGGGTCAGCGGGTAGCTCCAGGAGAACCCGCCGCCGCTGCCGCCCGCCGTCCACGAACCGGACGGGGAGAGGGAGGTGGCCTTGTACGTGCCGCCCGTGCCCGAGGCGCCGTCGGAGGCGGCCAGGACCATGGGCCCGCCCCCGCCGACGGCCATGGTGCGCAGGCTCTGGCCAGGGGCGGTGGCCGGGTCGACGGTGGCGCGGACGGTGCCGGTGGCCGGGTCGTTGGTGCTCGGGACGTCCTTGGAGACGGTGCACTCGGGCAGGTCCGGGGTGGTCAGGAAGCAGGCCGGGAGCTGCTTGAGCGCCAGGCGCGTCGACCACTCGGTGCCGTAGAGGTCCTTGAACTGCCGGTAGTCGAGCTGGACGTCGACCGGAGTGGAGCCCTGTACGGGTGGTGTCACCTTGATGATCGCGCCGTCGATGTCGGCGGCCTCGGTCGAGGTGCGGTTCTCGACCGCCACCGACCAGGTGCCCGACGGTGCGGGCGGCGCCGGATCGGTCGCGGTGGGCGATGCCTTGCCGATGCTGACCGGGAGCGAACCGGCCCGTACCAACTGGTCACCGCTGAGCGCCACTTCGGCCGAACCGCCGGCCGGTGGTGTCACCTTCGACGGCTCGTATCCGGCCGGCGGCAGGGCGGGCGCGCCCGCCCAGCCCTCCAGCTTCGCCGCCGCGACCTTGTCCAGCTTGGCCCTGATGTCCTGCTGGAGACCCGGCAGCTGGATGCCGTCACGGTCGCCCGGCGGCGCGGCCCACGCCTGCACGGGAAGAAGAGAGGCGACCAGCATCACGGAAACCGTGATGCCGGTACGCCCGGCGAGGCGCGTGCGCAGCGCACGTGCCTTTCTGTTTTTTGGCAGGCGGAAATAGCCCGCCGACAACGGCGACATGTGGACCCCCCCACGATCTGCCGTCACGGCGATAGGCGCGTGAACGGCAGGAGACTGATGAAATAGCCAGCCGATTGTGCGGCCGTTTGCCGGAGAAAATCTACTGCCTTGCGGCGGGTGTGGCCTTTGTCACTCCAAGGGTCGCGTGTGCGTGGATAATTGGGATAAAGCTGGTGTAAACGGCTGGTAATGGCGGCGTTGAAAGGGGTGACGTCGTCGGAGGGATGGCCCATGCTCGGTTCGCGCGCCCTGTGTGCGGAAGGTGGGTGGGGAGCTGACCTTTCACGCTTTTCGGGGCGCGGGCCGAAAATCATTTGCGAATACCGAAGGGCTGCGGAAGTGTGCGCCCGAGGGGGGAAGCGGAATCATGTCTGTCAGCGAGTCCGTGGACGAGAGTCCGCCAGCTGTCGCCGAGGAGAAGAGAGCCGGCGTTCCGGCCCGGCGGTGGTTCCGGCGCCGCCGGGCCGTGGGCGCTCTGGCCGCCCTGCTGGCCGTGGCCGTCGCCGTGCCGGTCGGGGTGAACCTGGCCGGGAGCGACGCGCCGCGGGCCCGGCCGGCCGAGCAGGCCGGGGCGCCCGTCACCGCCACCGAGGCGCGCCGCCTGGCCGCGGAGAGCGGTGAGGAGGTCGAGGTCACGGCCGACCGGGGGGCGAACACCACCACCTGGGCGCAGCCCGGCGGGGCGTTCAGGATGCGGGTCCACAGCGCCGCGTTCCGCGCCGAGGCGGGCGGGGAGTGGAAGCCGGTCGACACCGGCCTGGAACGGGTGGAGGGCGGTTACGCGCCCAAGGCCGTCAACAGCCCTGTCCTGTTCAGCGCCGGGTCCCCGCCCCGAAGCGGAACCGAAGCACCCCAGGCCGGAACCGACGCACCCCAGGCCGGGCCCGCGTCCCAGGCTGCTGCCGGGGAGCGCGCCTCGCGCGGGGCGAGCGGCGCGACCAGGGCCTCCCTGACCACGGCCAAGGCCGCGTCCACGGTCCAGGCCGCCACGCCCACGACCGTGCCCGGCGAGACGTGGACCGAGCTGGCCCGGCTGAAGGTCGACGGCCACGAGGTGGTCGTCACCTGGCCCGGAGCACTGCCCGCGCCGGTCGTCGACGGCCCCCGGGCACTGTACGAGGGCGTCCGGCCCGGCATCGACCTGCTGATGACCGCGCAGGACGGCGGCTACTCGCACCTGCTCATCGTCAAGGACCGGCAGGCCGCCCAGGACCCCCTGCTGAGCCGTCTCACCTACCGGCTCGCCTCACCCGGCCTGGCCTTCCGGCTCGACGAACCCTCCGGGGCGGTCGGCGCCTTCGACAGCGCGGGCAAGGAGATCGCGGGCGCGCCGTCGCCGCTGATGTGGGACTCGGCGGGCAAGGTCGTCACCACCATCGGTGAACCGCAGCCGACGCCCGGCGAAGCCGCCAGGAACCACCCGTCCCTGGCCCTTCCGGGCATCCTCGGGGCGGAAGGCGCGCACACCGCGGTGGCCAAGGCCGCCCTCGCCGCCGACAACACGCTCACCCTCACCCCCGACCGCAGGCTCCTCGACGACACGGGCACCGTCTACCCGGTATTCGTCGACCCCTCCTTCAAGGGGCGCAAGAACAGCTGGACCCTGCTCTACAAGACCGAGGGAAGTTCCAGCTTCTACAACGGCCAGAACTACAACGCGAGCGGGACGAACGAAGCCCGGGTGGGATACGAGTCTACCTCGGGCGGAACCTCCCGGTCGGTCTTCAACTTCGATTTCGACACCAAGCTGCGCGGCGCCTCCATCCATTCTGCTCATCTGCGCGCCCTGCAGACGTATTCCTGGTCCTGCCAGGCCCGGGTCTTCGATGTCTACAGCACTCCGTACATCACCAGTTCCACCACCTGGAACAACACCAACAACGGTTCTTTCTGGGGCCGTTACACAGGAAGCGGCAATTCGGGCTCCGGGTACAACAGTTCCTGCCCGGACAACTGGACGGGCGTGGACATCTGGAACGTGGCCAACGACGCCGCGACCCACGGATGGCAGGCCATCTCCCTCGGCCTGCGCGCGCAGAACGAGTCCGACCCGTCCCTCTGGAAGAAGTTCCTCGCCAACGGCGAGAGCGCCCCGTACATCGAGATCGTGTACAACACGCCGCCGGACACGCCCACCCAGGCGTCCATGCAGATCTCCCCCGGCGGGACCTGCGTCGTCGACACCCCCTACCCGCTCCTCGGCAAGACCGACCTGCAGTTCCAGGCCCAGGGGTCCGACCGTGACGGCAACCTCAAGCAGGTGGTCTTCAGCATCTGGCAGTCCGACACCGGCGCCAACGTCTTCAACGAGCACATCTGGCCGGACAGCCACGGCGTCGCCAGGGCCCCGGTCCTGAGCTGGAACAGGTTCACCCCCGGCAAGACCTACTTCTGGTCCGCCTGGTCCACCGACTGGAACGACCAGTGGTCCGGGGGCGGGCCGGCCGGTCTGAACAAGTCGTGCGGGTTCACCGTCGACCACACCGCGCCCAGCACCCCGGCCGTCCAGTCGCAGGACTTCCCGCTCCCCGGTCCGGACGGCGCGGAGTGGAGCAGGAACCCCCTCGGCCCCGGCAAGGCCACGCTCTCCGCCAACGGCTACAACCCGGCGGACATCCGTGAGTTCGAGTGGAGCCTGAACCACCCCGTCTTCAACCACAAGGCCGTTCCCGACGCCGCGGGCAACGCCGTCATCGACATCACCCCCGACAACGCGGGCCCCAACCTGCTCTACGTCCGTACCGTCAGCAAGGCGGGCAACGTCTCCACCCCGGTCACCTATGTCTTCTACGTACGCCCCAAGGACGGGCAGGACACCCCCGGGGACGTCACCGGTGATGGCATGGCCGACATCATCGCCGTCGACGGCGCGGGCGACCTGCGGGTCTACCCCGGCGACCGCGTCGGCGACATCGACCCCTGGATGCCCGCCGCCACCGACGCCGGCCGGTCCGTGCCCCCCGGGTACTGGAAGGACCCCGTCACCGGCAAGCCCGCGCTCATCGCCCACTCCACCGACTGGTTCCCCGGCGACGGTCTCACCGACCTCCTCGCCCGGATGCCCGACGGCAGGCTCTACGTCTACCCCGGCGACGGCAACGGCCGCTTCGACATCAGCCGCCGCACCGAGATCCTGCTCCCGGCCGGCGCCCCCGACCCCGCGACCCTGACCCAGCTCGTCGCCGGGGAGGACGTCACCGGGGACGGCCAGCCCGACGCCTTCGCCCTCGCGGGCGACCGCTTCTGGGGCTTCAGCGGCTACACCGGGGCCAGTTTCACCGAAGCCCACCAGTTCGCCGTCGGCTGGACCCAGCGCGACCTCATCGGGGTCCGCGACGTCAGCGGGGACACGATCCCCGACCTCCTCTTCCGCGACAACGCCAACCCCAACCGCGGCCTGGCCCTGCGCGCGGGCCGTACCGGCGCCGACGGCCGGCTCGACCTCGCCTCCATCGGTTTCTCCTCCAACGAGGCGGGCAAGCGGGACCTCGCCTACGCCACCACCGGCTGGGAGCGGGCCACCGTCCCGCTGCTGCGCGGCACACCCGACGTCAACAACGACGGCATCCCCGACCTCTACTTCATCAGGACCGACGGCACCCTCCACCTCTTCTACGGGGGCAACAACGGCGGCGCCCCCGTCCTGGGCAACGGCTGGCGCGTCGACGAGGAGGGCTGGAACGCCTTCCCCGCCATCGGCTGACCCGCACCGCCGGTCCCACCGCGGACCGGCCGCCCCATGCCCGTGCGCCCCCGGCCGGAGAAATCCGGCCGGGGGCGCCCGTACATGGGGTACCTCGCCCCGCTACGGCTGCGGGACCCGGGAGCCCGAGCGGGTGCGGCGGCGCAGGGGTGGGGGTGGGGGAGCGGTGGGGGTGGCGGAGCCGAGGAGGGTGGCCAGCCCGGCCGGGGTCGGGTGGCGGAAGACCTCGCGGAGCGTCAGCTCCCGGCCCAGCTCTGCCCGGACCCGGTTCACCAGCCGCACCGCCAGCAGCGAATGCCCCCCGGACTTGAAGAAGTTGTCCCGCGGGGTCAGCCGGTGGTTCCCCAGGACCTCCGCGAACAGCCCGAGCAGGGCCGTCGCCAGCGCCTCGTCACCGGCCGCCGGAGCCGGCCCCGGGGTCCGGGCCGGGGTCCGGGCCGGGTTCGGCGGGAGGCGTACGGCGGAGGGGACCGCGTACTCCGGGAGCCGTTCGGCCGCCCACGCCTGGAGCCCGGTCTCCGTGACCGGGCCGGTCACGGGGTCCGTCAACGGGCCCGTGACGTGCGCGATCAGACGGCCCGCCACGACCTCGGCGCGGGCCCCGGTCACCGAGGGGTGCGAGGCCAGGACCGCCGAGACCCGGTCCAGGTCGACGGGGTAGCCGCCGGCCGACGGGCGAGGGGCCCGGGGGTCCGCGGGCGCGTCCAGCTCCGAGACCCGGCGCGCGGGATCGGCCGAGAACAGCTCCAGAGCCGTGACCAGCAGAGAGGCCAGGCGCTCCGCGCCCGCCGGCCCGTACAGGTCCGTCGCGTACTCCAGCACGCCCGCCAGTCCGCCGCCCGCCCGCTCGGTCAGGGCGAAGGTCAGGTCCGACGTGGCCGTACCCGACCCGTGGCCCAGCTCCGTGCCCGCCAGCGGGCCGCCGTCCCCGGCCGGAGCCGGGGCCGCCGCGTGGACCTGGAGCATCACCTGCACCAGCGGATGGTGTGCCGGGGAGCGGTGCGGGTTGAGGTGTTCCACCAGGCGGTCGAAGGGCAGCTCCTGGTGCGCGTACGCGGTCAGGTCCGTCTCGCGGACCCGGCCCAGCAGCTCCGCGAAGGACGGGTCCCCGGCGGTGCCGGTGCGCAGGACCAGGGTGTTCACGAAGAAACCCACCAGCGGGGAGAGCGCCTCGTCGGCGCGGCCCGCCACCGTGGTGCCCAGCGCGAGGTCCGTGCCCGCGCCCAGCCGGGTCAGCGCCGCCGCCAGGGCCGCCTGGACCACCATGAAGAGCGTGGCCCCGTGCGCGTGCGCGACCCGGGTCAGCCGCCGGTGCGTGTCCGCGTCCACGGTGAAGCCGGTGACCGCGCCGCGCCCCGAGGGCTCCGGGGGCCGGTGCCGGTCCGTCGGCAGGTCGATCAGCGGCGCGAGACCGGCCAGCTCCCGCTGCCAGTGGCCGAGTTCACCGTCCGCCCCGGCGAGCAGCTCCCGCTGCCACAGCGTGTAGTCGGCGTACTGGACCGGCAGCGGCGCCCACCCCGGCGCCCGGCCCGCGAGCCGCGCCTCGTAGGCCGCCGCCAGGTCCGCGAGGAGCGGCCCGGTGGACCAGCCGTCGGCCGCGATGTGGTGCAGCAGCAGCACCAGGGTCTGCCGGCCGGGCCGCTCCCCGGGCCCGGGCAGGAAGAGCCAGGCCCGGAAGGGAAGGTCGCGCGTCAGGTCGAAGACGTGCCCGGCGGCCTCGTCCACGGCCGCCGCGACGTCCGCGGGCCGTCCCAGCTCCAGCGGGGGCCGCGCCCCGGCCAGCACCCGCTGGTACGGCTCGCCGCCCTCGGCCCCGTACACCGTCCGCAGCACCTCGTGCCGCTCGGCGACGTCCGCCAGCGCCTCGGCGAGCGCCGCCGGGTCGAGCGGCCGTTCCAGCCGCCGCACCAGCGCGATGTTGTAGGCGGGCGAGGGGCCCTCCAGCTGGTCCACGAACCACAGCCGCCGCTGCGCGTACGAGAGCGGCAGCCGCTCCGGCCGGGCCCCGGGCGGTACGGGGGCCAGTGCGGGCCGGTCGGTGGCCGCCGCGCCGGTCTCGGCGAGCCTGCGGTGCAGGGCGGCCGGGGTCGGCGCCAGGAACAGGTCCCGGATGCCCGCCTCGACGCCCAGTACGGCCCGGATGCGGTTGACGAGCTTGCTCGCGAGCAGCGAATGGCCGCCGCCGCGGAAGAAGTTGGTGTCCGGGGCGGCGCTCTCACGGCCCAGGACCTGGGCGAAGAGTCCGCACAGGATCTCCTCGCGCGGGGAGGGCGCGGCCGGTGCCGCGTCCGCCGTGCCCGCCGCGGCCCGCTCCGCCGCCAGGGCCGCGTGGGCCTCGGCCTCGGCCAGCCGCTGCCGCCGCCCGGCCAGCGCACGGGCCTCCTCGGCCGTCACCAGCGCCAGCTCGCCGAGCCGGGCCTGCGGAGACCCGGCGAACGCGGTCAGCGCCCGTACGTACACCTCCAGCAGCAGGCGGGCCGTCCCCTCGTCGAAGAGGTCGGCCGCGTACTGGAGGGAGACGTCCATCCCCTCCGGCGGGCCCGACCCGTCCGACCCGTCCGACCCGTTCGGGTCGTTGTCGCCGCGCCGCTCCGCGCAGTGGAAGGAGAGGTCGAACTTGGCGGCGCCCAGGTCCGTGCTCCCGGCCCGCCCGGTCAGGGCGCCGAGCCGTACCTCGTCCCGTACCGCCTCCTGCACCGTCAGCATCACCTGGAAGAACGGGTGCTCGCCCAGTGCCCGGCCGGGCTCCGCGAGCCGCTCCACCAGCAGGCCGAAGGGCAGGTCCTGGTGGTCGAAGGCGGCCAGGTCCGCGTCCCGGACCCGCTCGACCAGCTCCCCGACGGCCGGGTCCCCCGACAGGTCGGCGCGCAGCACCAGCGAGTTGACGAAGCAGCCCACGAGGTCGTGCAGGTCCTGGTCGGGGCGGCCCGCCACGGGAGTCCCGATCGCCAGGTCCGTCCCCGCCCCGGCCGCCGACAGGGCCGCCGCCAGCGCCGAACGGGCCACCATGAAGAAGCTGGCCCGCCGGGCCCGCGCCAGCGCCACCAGCGCCCGGTGCGCCCCCGCGTCCAGGCGGGCGCCGACCGTGGCACCCCGGCCCGAGGGCTCGGCGGGCCGCGGCCGGTCGGCGGGCAGCGCGGTACGGGCCGGCATCCCCTCCAGCGCCCCCTTCCAGTACTCCAGCAGCCCGGCCGGATCGGCCAGCAGCTCCCGCTGCCACAGCGCGTAGTCGGCGTACTGCACCGGCAGCGCCCGCCACCGCGGGGACCGGCCCGCGCACCGGGCCTCGTACGCCTCGCCCAGGTCCCGCAGCAGCGGCGCGAGCGACCAGCCGTCCGTGGCGATGTGGTGGACCAGCAGCACCAGGACCGACGTGCCGTCGCCCGGCAGGAACAGCCCGGCCCGCAGGGGCAGGTCACCGGCCAGGTCGAGGTGTTCCCGGCCGAACGCGGCGACCAGCTCCTCCACCGTCCGCGCCGTGCACCCGGTCACCTCCAGCACCCGCGCGGGCACCTTCACCACCCGCTGGTACGGCTCGCCGCCCTCGGCCCCGTACACCGTCCGCAGCACCTCGTGCCGCTCCAGCACGTCCGCCAGCGCACCGGCCAGCGCACCCCGCTCCGGGACCCCCGCCAGCCGCAGCACCAGCGGCGCGTTGTACGCGGCCGAAGGGCCCTCGATCCGGCCCGTCAGCCACAGCGCCCGCTGCGCGTACGAGAGCGGCAGCCGCTCCGGCCGCGCCCCGGGCGGTACGGGGACCAGCGCGGGCCGGTCGGTGGCCGCCGCGCCGGACTCGGCGAGCCTGCGGTGCAGGGCGGCCGGGGTCGGCGCCAGGAACAGGTCCCGGATGCCCAGCTCCAGCCCGAGCGCGCCCCGGACGCGGTTGACGAGCTTGCTCGCGAGCAGCGAATGCCCGCCCAGCTTGAAGAAGTTGGCGTCCGGCGCGGCCGTCCCGCGGCCCAGCACCTCCGCGAAGAGCCCGCACAGGATCTCCTCCCGGGGCGACAGGACGTCCCGCCGCACCGGCCCCGCCGCCTCCGTGCCCCGCCGCGCCCCGGCCTCGGCCAGCCGCTGCCGCCGCCCGGCCAGCGCACGGGCCTCCTCGGCCGTCACCAGCGCCAGCTCGCCGAGCCGGGCCTGCGGAGACCCGGCGAACGCGGTCAGCGCCCGTACGTACATCTCCAGCAGCAGGCGGGCCGTCCCCTCGTCGAAGAGGTCGGCCGCGTACTGCAGGGACAGCTCCAGCCCGTCCGGCCGGCCGTCCGGGGTGTGCCGCTGCGCGCAGTACCAGGTCAGGTCGAACTTGGCCGCGTCCAGACCGACATCGGCGAGCCGCCCGCCGACACCCCCGCCCAGCGCCACCGGCCCGGCCGCCGCCCCGTCCGCGTCGACGGTCAGCATCACCTGGAAGAAGGGGTGGCGGCCGAGCGACCGCTCCGGGTTCAGCTCCTCCACCAGCAGGTCGAAGGGGAGTTCCTGGTGCTCGTACGCGGCCAGGTCCGCCTCCCGGACCCGGTCCAGCAGCTCCCCGACGGCCGGGTCCCCCGACAGGTCGGTGCGCAGGGCCAGGGAGTTGACGAAGAACCCGACCAGCTCGTACAGGTCCTCGTCGGGGCGGCCCGCGACCGGCGCGCCGATCACCACGTCCGTCCCCGCCCCGGCCGCGGACAGCGCCGCCGCCAGGGCCGCGCGGGCCACCATCGTCAGGCTGGCCCGGTGCGCGCGGGCCAGCTCCAGCAGCCCGCCGTGGGCCGCCGCGTCCAGGCGGGCGCCGACCGTGGCACCCCGGCCCGAGGGCTCGGCGGGCCGCGGCCGGTCGGCGGGCAGGGCGATGACCGGGGGCGCCCCCGCCAGGGCCGCCCGCCAGTGCTCCAGCTGCTCCCGGGCCAGGCTCTGCGGGTCGCCCGGGTCGCCGAGCAGTTCGCGCTGCCACAGGCTGTAGTCCGCGTACTGCACGGGCAGCGGCTCCCAGCCGGGCGCCCGCCCCGCCAGCCTCGCCCCGTACGCCCGGGACAGGTCACGCAGCAGCGGTCGCAGGGACCAGCCGTCGGTGGCCACGTGGTGGATCAGCAGGACCAGGACCGCACTCCCGTCACCGGGCCGCAGCAGCCGCGCGCGCAGCGGTGGCTCGGCGGTGATGTCGAACGTCTCGCGGACGAACGCGCCGACCGCCGCGTCCACACCGTCCGGCGGGCACTGCACGACGGCGAGCCGGGCCACGGCCGCCGCCTCCAGCACCCGCTGGTACGGCTCCGCGTCCGCACCGGCCGGCAGCACGGTGCGCAGCACCTCGTGCCGTTCCACCACATCGGCCAGCGCCGCCGCGAGCGCGGCCACGTCGGGCTCGCCGTCGAGGTGCAGGACGACGGGGGCGTTGTAGGCGGCGGACGGTCCGTGCAGACGGCCCAGGAACCACAGCCGGCGCTGGGCGAACGACAACGGGATCACGGTCATGTCCTGACTGTCCTAACGGTCCTGGCTCGTGGTGGCTCCGGCGGGCACGGTGGCTCCGGCGGGCGCGGTGGCTCCGGCGGGCGCGGTGGCTTCGACGAGCGTGTCGATGTGGGCGGCGAGGTCCCGCAGCCTCGGGTTGGCGTAGACGGCCTTCACCGGCAGCGCCACCCCCAGCTCGGCGCGGACCCGCGACACCAGCTTGATCGCGAGCAGCGAATGGCCGCCCAGCTTGAAGAAGTTGTCGTCCGGGCCGATCCGCGAGGCCCCCAGCACCGTCGCCCAGACCCCCGCGATCAGCTCCTGCGCCCGGGTCAGTTCCCCGGCCGCCGGCTCCACCGGCGCGGCGGCGGCCACGGGAGCGGGCAGCGCGGCCCGGTCCAGTTTGCCGTTGACGGTCACCGGGAAACGGTCCAGGGCCACGAAGGCCGCCGGAACCATGTACGCGGGCAGCCCGGCCGCGAGGCGCTCGCGCAGCCCCGCCTCCGTGACCTCCGCTTCCCCGGCCTCCGGGGAGAGCGTCCGGTAGTACGCCACCAGCCCCGGCGCCCCGTGCACCTCGTCGCGCAGGACGACGGCCGCCTCCGCGACCCCCGGCAGCGCCGTCAGCGCCGCCTCGATCTCCGGGAGTTCGATGCGGTGCCCGCGCAGCTTGACCTGCCCGTCCGCCCGGCCCAGGTACTCCAGCCGGCCGTCCGCCAGCAGCCGCACCAGGTCGCCCGTCCGGTACATGCGCCCGCCGTGGGCGCCCCCCTCCCCGGAGTCCGCGACGAACCGCTCCGCCGTCAGCCCCGGCCGGCGCCGGTAGCCGCGGCCCACGCGCGGGCCCGCCAGGTACAGCTCGCCGCTGCCGCCCGCGCCCACCGGGTCCAGCTTCCCGTCCAGCACCCGCATCCGCAGGCCGGGCAGGACGGCGCCGATGTGCGGGGCCTCGTCGGCCGGGCCGATCCAGCCCGCCGTGGAGTCCACCGTGCACTCGGTGGGCCCGTACAGGTTCACCGTGCGCAGCACACCCCGCGCGCCCTGCTCGGCGAGCCGCCGCCACAGCGCCGGGGAAACGGCCTCGCCGCCGATGAGCAGGGTCAGCGGGCGCGGTCCGCCGTCGGCGGTGAGCAGGTCCAGCAGCGGGTCCGCGTGCGAGGGGGTGATGTCCAGGTCGGTCAGGGCCTGCTCGTCGATCAGCCGGGCCAGCAGCGCCGGGTCCGCCCGGGTCTCCTCGTCGATCATCACCAGGGTGTCGCCCCGGCAGACCCGCACCCACTGCTGCACCGAGGCGTCGAAGGACGGCGAGGCGTTCCAGCCGACCCGCCCGCCCTCGGTGACCGCGATGCCCGCGCCCTCCAGCTCGGCCAGGAGCGCCGAGGCGGCGCCCCGCCCGATCTCCACGCCCTTGGGACGGCCGGTGGAACCGGAGGTGTAGATCACGTACGCCAGCGTGGAACCGTCCACCGCCACCGCCACCGGCGCGTACGGGCGCTCCTCGCCCGGCGCGGTCAGCTCGGCCACCGACAGGTGCGCCACGCCCGGCGCCAGCGGCTCGCCGCCCGCCGTGACGACCAGGTCGGCGCCCGCGTCCTCGACCAGGTAACGGCGCCGCCCGGCGGGCAGCTTCGGGTCCACGGGCAGGTACGCGGCCCCGGCGGTCAGCGTCCCGATCAGCGCGGCCACCAGGTCGGCGCCGCGCGGCAGGCACAGCGCGACCACGCTCTCGGGGCCGATGCCCCGGGCGGCCAGCCGCCCGGCGATCCGCATCGCCTCGGCGCGCAGCGCCCCGAAGCTCAGCTCACGGTCGCCCGCGACGACGGCGGCCCGCCCGGCGGGCGCCAGCGCGAGACGTTCCAGCAGGTCGGGTGCGGCGGCGCCCCCCTTGTCACCCTTGTCGCGCTTGTCGTTCCTGTGGCGCTCGTCGGCGCGCACACGCTCGGGAAGCACAGCGGTCATGACGGTCACTCCCCGACGAAAACGGTGGTGGACGGCTGGGTGGCGGGCGCGCAGTCGGCCAGCGCGACCGGCTCGCCCATGGCGACGAGGATCTTCCGGTCCCCCTGGTACGCCTCACGGCCGTGCGCGCACAGGATGTTGTCGACGATCATCAGGTCGCCCCGCTGCCAGGTCTCCCGTACGGTCACCCGGTCGTAGACGGCGTTGATCGTGTCGACCTCGGCGTCGGTGAGGCGGGAGCCGTCGCCCAGGTAGGTGTTGAAGGGCAGCCCGTCCTCCCCGTACGTGTCCACCAGCACCTCGCGGACATCGGCGTCCAGGGTGCGGCTGTTCCAGAAGGCGAAGTGGTTGAACCAGCTCTTCTCGCCCGTCACCGGGTGCGTGACGATCGCCGACCGCCGCTGCCGGGTGATCATCGAGTCGTCGTCCGGCCACGCGTAGCCGACGGTGTTCTCGTCGCAGTACGCCTGCGCCACCGCCTTGTCCTCCGTCGCGAACGTCTTGTACCAGGGCAGCCCGGCCAGCTCCGAGTAGGTGCGCACGAGCAGCCAGCCGGCCCGCGCGAACCGTTCGACCAGCTCCGGCGGCAGCAGGCGCAGCGCCTGGCGCATGTCGCCGACGGTGGTGGCGCCGCCCACCTCGGGGGCGATGACGCAGCCGAACAGCAGCACGCCCGGGAAGTCCAGCGTGTAGCTGTTCTCGTTGTGCAGCCGGATCGGCTGGACGGCCGGCAGGTCGGTGGAGGAGAACACGCCCTCGCCGAAGTCGGTGCGCGGGGTGGCCTTCTCCTTGTACCCCGCGCGCCGCTGGATCAGGGCGTCCCGGGCGGCGGCGAAGGAGGCGGCGTCCTCGACGGGCAGCCCGCGCAGCAGCACCGCGCCGGAGCGGTGCAGCTCGGCCTGGATGGCCGCCCGGTGGGCGGTCAGCCAGGCGACGGCCGTCTCCAGGTCGGCGCCGGCCGGGGTGTGGACGACGACGGGCTTGCCGGGCTCACGGACCGGGCTGATACCGGTTCCGGTGGGGGCGTCTGCGAACGTGGTCATGGAACGTCCTTAAGGGGGAGGGGAGTTCGGGAGGGCGGGGCGACGGGGCTACGGGCGGGCGGCGAGGCGCGGTGCGGTGCGCGGCGGCGCGGGTGCGGCTCAGACGGCGGCGGTGGCGTGCCCGCCGACCACCGGGGCCAGCACGGCGAAGAACTCCGGCAACCGCTGCTGGAAGTAGAAGTGCCCGCCGGGCAGGACGTACGAGGCGAAGTGCCGGTCGGTGATCCGCGCCCAGCGGTCCAGCGAGGCGGCCGGTGCGACCGGGTCGGCGTCACCGCCGATCACCGTCACCGGGCACGCCACCCGGGCCGAGGACTCCTCGCACCGGTACACGTCGTCGATGGCGAAGTCGGCGCGGATGGACGGGAGGATGATCTCGCGCAGCTCCGGCTCGTCCAGGATGCCGTCATCGGTGCCGCCGCGCTCCTTGATGGCGGCGACCAGCTCGTCGTCGTCCAGCCGCTCCGGGTGGACGGCGCACGGGTTGGCCAGGAACGGCGCCCGGCAGGCCGAGGCGACGAGGGCGCGCGGCCCCCGCCCGGCCGCCTCCAGGGCCCGTACCACCTCGAAGGCGACGAGCGAGCCCATGCTGTGCCCGAGCACCACCAGGTCGTCGGTGGCCCCGGCGGGCAGCGAGGCCACCACCGGACCGGCCAGATCCGCGATGGTCCGGGGCAGTTCCTCGGCGAAGCGGGCCCCGCGGCCCGGGTACTGGCCGATGAGGAGCCGCACATCGGCCGGGAGATGGGCGCGCCACTCGGCGTAGGCGTGCGCGTTGCCACCGGCGTGCGGCAGGACCAGCAGGGACGTGCGCTGCGGACCGTCGCCCGGCAGGTCCCAGACGACGTCGTCGGCGGCGGGGGTGAAGTCCGGGTACTGGTCGGTGCTCAGGGTGCTCAGGGTGCTCATGAGGAACTCCGTTCCTGGTCGGTGCGGCGGCGCAGGGCGGGCCTGGCCCGCCGGGGCGGGGGCGGGTCGGACCGCCGCAGGTTCTCGATGTGCTGGGCGAGGGTGGCGGGGGTGGGGTGCTGGAAGACGTCGCGGAGGGTGAGGGTGATGTGGAGGGTGGTGGTGACGCGGTGGGTGAGGCGGGCGGCGAGGAGGGAGTGGCCGCCGTGGTCGAAGAAGCTGTCGTCGATGGAGAGCGGCGCGGGAGCGTCCAGCACCTCGGTGAAACAGGTCCGCACGGACTCTTCGAGGGCCGTGCGCGGGGCCCGGCCACCGGCCGTCAGCACCGCCTGCGGGGCGGGCAGGGCGCGCTTGTCGATCTTCCCGTTCGGCGTCAGCGGCAGCCGCTCCAGCATCACGACGAAGGCCGGGACCATGTGGTCGGGGAGGAGCGTGCGCAGCCAGAGGCGGACGTCCTGCGGGGAGAGCCCGGGATCGGTCGTCACCAGGTAGGCGGTGAGCTGCGGGGTGCCGTGGTGGTCGGGATGGGTCGTCAGGGTGGCTTGGGTGAGGTGGCGGTGGGTGGTGAGGGTGGTTTCGATTTCGGTGGGTTCGATGCGGAAGCCGCGGATTTTGATTTGGGTGTCGGTGCGTCCGGTGTAGTGGAGGTTG